>JAPPGP010000058.1 GCA_028821395.1 Defluviicoccus sp. | reverse complement strand
CCGCGAGGGCGAGCGCGGCCTGCGGCAGGGCCCAGGGCGCCACCCCGCCGTTGCGCCCGAGCACCCGGACCAGCGTCGCGACGTCCGCCCCGCAGAGCGGGTGCATCCGCCGGCGCCCGCTCCGTGCGCTCATCGCGCGGGCAGCAGGTAGAGGGCGAGCCCGTAGGGGAACAGGAGCGGGACCTGCAAACACAGCTTGCGTGTCGCGCGGATGCCCGCGAACGCGCGCCCGTTGTTGCCGTCCACCACCACGATCTCGCCCGGCGGCACCGGACCTAGCGGCGAGTCGTCGGTGCTGAGCTCGACCCGGCCCAGCCAGTCGAGCCGCGCCGTGCGTTGCGCCCGGCGCGCGCAGACCGGGCAGTCCGGGTTGTAGTGCAGGCGGACCGTCATCCCGCTTCGGCGCCGGGCTCGACGATGCCCTCGGGCGCGGGGTTCATCGCAACATGGCCCGGGATGTCGGCGACGCGTGCGAGCCAGGCGCCGATCGCGGGGTAGGGGTCGAGGTCGAACCCGCCCTCCCGGGCGACATGGGTATAGGCGTAGAGCGCGAAGTCGGCGATGCTCGCCGCCCCGCCGCCGAACCAGTCCGACCCGTCCAGATGGCGCTGCATGACGGCGAGCGCGGCATGGCCCGCCTCCTGCCTGGCGGGGAGCTGGGCGCGCTGCGCCTCGGTCATCTCGACATGCTGGATCCAGTGCCGCACGACCGCGATGTTGGGCTCGTGGCTGTACTGCTCGAAGAACATCCATTGCAGGGTCAACGCGCGGGCGATGCTGTCCCCGGGCAGAAAAGGCGTGCCCTCGGCGAGGTAGAAGAGGATGGCGTTGGACTCGGCGATACAAATGCCGTCGTCGAGCGCCAGCAGCGGGATGCGCCCGTTCGGGTTGAGGGCGAGGAAGTCCGGCGTCCGGGTCTCGCCCTTCAGGATGTCGAGCTCGACGCGCTCGTAGCGCCGTCCAAGATGGGCGAGCAGCAGGCGCGGCTTGTAGCCGTTGCCCGAAAGACGGTTGTCGTACAGACGCAGCATCGGCGGTTCCGGGTTCTCGACAGGCGGGTTCGGACTATAGTGCGCCGCTCGCGCCGCAGAAACACGGGGACCGGCGGCGCCCCGCTCCTCGCTCGCCGGAGGTAGGGCTTGCTTCGCCTGTCGGTTCTGGACCAGTCGATCGCCGCCGCCGGAAGGCCGCACGGGCAGGCGATCCGCGACACCGTGGCGCTGGCGGCGCATTGCGAGGCGCTCGGCTATCACCGGTTCTGGGTCTCCGAACACCACAACCATCCGAGCATTCTGGGCACCGCGCCGGAAATCCTGGTCGCGGCGCTGGCGATGACCACCAAGCGCATCCGCATCGGCAGCGCCGGCGTCATGCTGCCGCACTACTCGGCGCTCAAGGTGGCCGAGCAGTTCCGGGTGCTCGATGCGCTGGCGCCCGGGCGCATCGATCTCGGGCTCGGCCGCGCACCGGGCTCGGACGGGCTCACGGCTTACGCGCTGCACCCGATGGCCAATGAGCGGCCGCACCAATTCCCGGCCGACGTGCGCGACATCCTCGCCTGGATCTCCGGCAAGCCGCTGGCCGAGGGGCACGCCTTCGCCCAGATCCGCGCCTACCCGGCGGGCGACACGGTGCCAGAGGTGTGGATGCTGGGAAGCTCGAATTACGGCGCGCAGGTGGCGGCGCATTTCGGCCTCCCCTACTGCTTCGCCTGGTTCTTCACCGACGGCCAGGGGGCGGAAGAGGCGCTCCGCATGTACCGCGAGGGCTACAGCCCGAGCGAGCGCCACCCCGAGGCGAGGAGCGGGCTCTGCGTCTGGGCGCTCGCCGCCGACAGCGACGCGGAGGCGCAGCACCACTTCACGCCCCGGGCGCGCTGGCAGCTGCTGCGCCGCCACGGCGTCTACGCGTCGCTGGAGACGCCCGAGGACGCCGCCGCCCACCCCTATTCGGAGGCCGATAAGGCGACGCTCGCGCGCTACCGCGACCGCGCCTTCGTGGGCACCCCGGACCGGGTGGCCGAACGCATCCGGGCGCTGGCGGACGAGCTGGACGTGCAGGAGATCGCCGTCGTCACCTGGACGCATGACGAGGCGGTGAGGCGGAAGAGCTACGCCCTGCTCGCCGAGGCCTTCGGGTTGGGGTGACGGGGGCAGCGTTACGCACCTGCCAGCCCCCGCCACGTCATGGCCGGACTCGATCCGGCCATCCATGCGGCGCCTCCGCGCGCGAGACGGTCGGTCGGGAGGGGCGGCAGCGCCAGTGGATGCCCGGATCAAGTCCGGGCATGACGGGAAAAGAGACGGGTATCTCGATGCGTGGAACTTCGGAGCCAGGCCGCTCACGCCACCCATTCGCTGACCGGCGCGCGGGCCTCTTCCAACGGCTGGCAGACGACGTCGACGAGGCCCGGCCCGTCATGGGCGAGCGCGGCCTCCAACGCGGGCGCGAGCTCGCCGGGTTGGCTCACCGACCAGGCGCTGACGCCATAGGCCTCGGCGATCCGCGCATGGTCGCTCGGCGAGAAGTCGACCGCGTGGAAGCGCCCGCCATAGCCCGATTTCTGCCCCGCCTTGATCCAGCCGAAGGAGGCGTTCGAGACCACGACGAAGGTGACCGGGAGGCCGAGGCGGACCGCCGTCTCCAGCTCGCCCGCGGCGAAGCCGAAGCTGCCGTCGCCCATCACGGCGACGCATCTTGCATCGGGCCGGGCGAAATGGGCGCCGATCGCGGCCGGCATGGCATAGCCGAGCGCCCCGTGCGCGCGGTTCGAGACGAACCGCCTGCCCGGTCGGTCCAGCACCAGATAGGCCGAGAGATAGGGGCACGGCGTGCCGGGATCGGCGATGACCACGAACTCTTCGGGGAGCGCTGCCTGCAACGCCGCCACCAGGCGCTCGGGACGGATCGGTGCCGCGCCCGCCCTGGCGAGCTCGTCGAAGGCGCGGAACTTCTGCGCTTTCTGCGCGGCGACAAAGGCCGGGTCGATCCGCCCGGGCGACTCGCCTGCCAGCGCCCCGGCCAGCGCTTCGAGGGCGAGCCCCGCGTCGCCTTCGACCGCGACCTCGGTGGGGTAGTTGGCGCCCAACACAAGCGGATCGATGTCGATATGGACGATGCGCGCTTCGCCGGGGGCGGGGAAACGCCAGCGTTCGGTGGTCACCGAGCCCGCGCGGCAGCCGACGAAGACCACGAGGTCCGCCGCCTCGACCACCGCCCGCGTCTCCGGCGTGCCGCCATTGCTGCCCACCACCCCGACCGCGAGCTCGTGGATCTCGGCGATCGTTCCCTTGCCGCTGATGGTGGTCGCGACCGGGGCGCCGATGGCTTCGGCGAGGCCGAGCAGGGACGCCTCCGCCCTCGCCGCGAGCACCCCGCCGCCGCAGACGAAAAGCGGCGCCGAAGCGCTCGCGATGGCGTCGGCCGCGGCGCGGATCGAGTCGGGGTCGGGGGCCGCGCGGCGCCGCGAATTCGGACCGGCCCTGACATCCCCCTCCGCCACCGCATCGCGCTGGACGTCGTAGGGCAGGCCGATATGGGCCGCGCCGGGGCGACCCGCGGTCATCGCCGAGAAGGCGGCGCGCATCGTGCGGGGAATGTCGGCGGCGCGGTCGATCACCGCGTTCCACTTGGTCGCCGGGCGGAACAGCGCTCCCTGGTCGATCTCGGTCAGGGTGAAGCGCCCGCGCGCCGACACCGAGATGTCCGAGGTGATCGCGAGCAGCGGCACCGAGGACTCGTTGGCCTCGACCACGCCCGGCAGGATATAGGTCGCGCCGCCGCCCGACGGCCCCTCGCAGACCCCGACGCGGCCGCTGAGGCGGGCATAGGCATCCGCCATGTAGGCCGCGGATCGCTCGTCCCGGCTGAGTACGTGGACGATCCCGTGATCGAGCCGGGCGAGCGCGTCGTAGAGCGGCAGGCTGGTATCGCCGCACAGCCCGAACACGATTTCGATGCCGTATTCCTGGAGCAGGCGGACCACCGCCTCGGCGCCGGTGAGCGCATTGCCGCGCTCAACGCTCATTGGCCATCCACACCGCCTCGACCTCGGCGACGCTTGCGAGCTCGCCGAAATAGCGCGAAATGTTGCGCAGCGTCGCCTCGTGATCCTCGCGCGCGTAGGTCGCCGTCCCGTCGGCGGTGAAGACCACGTAATAGTCGCGCATGAAGGCATCGCGCGCCGTGGTCTCGACGCAGACATTGGTGGCGACCCCGGTGAACACCGCCGTCCGGATGCCGTTGGCGCGGAGGATGGTGTCGAGATCGGTGTTGAGGAAGGCGTTGAAGCGATGCTTGGTGACGATGGGGTCGCGCGGCCCGGGGCGCACGTCGCCGTAGAAATCGCCGCCCCAGGAGTCCGCCGCGCAGATCTCGCGCCGCGTATAGCTCCCCGCGCGGGCCCGGGACGCCTGCTCCAGCCAGGTGTCGGAGAGGTAGAAGTTGTGCTCCGACGAGTAGACGTTGCGCACGAACACGACCAGCGCCCCGGCGGCGCGCGCCGCCGAGATCAGCGGCGGCAGGCGGCCGGCCATCGCCTGCACGTCGCCGAGGTCGAAGCCTTCTTGCTCCATCATCCCGCCTTCGGCGCAGAAATCGTTCTGCACGTCGATCACGATCAGCGCCGTGTGGCCGGGCTCGACCTTGCTGGCGAGCCCGCGCAGCGGCGCCACGTGGGAAATCTTCGAAGCGACCGCGAAATCGTCGGTTTCGGACGCCATGACATTCCTCCCGTGGCCGGCATCATCCAATATGGATCAGAATGACAGGGAGGGACCCCGATGGCCAAGCCGCGAATCGCCCATCTCGCCGGCCCCAATGCGACGATCCAGAACACCCCGCCGCTGGTCACCTCGAACAAGGCGCGCCGGCTGCACGGCCTGCCCCCGCTGACCGACGCGGACGGCGCGCCGGTCCGCTTCGATGCGCTCAGGACCCAGCGCCTCGCGGCGCCGGCGACGGTCTATGTCGAGCAGTTTTCGGCCCACCCGCTGGAGCGCGACGCGGCCGAGCTCTACGCCCCGCCGGACGGCTATGTCGACGAGGCGGGCGCGTTCAGCGAGCGGCGCCGGGGTCCCGGCGACAAGCCGGTCTACCGGGTCGAGCTCAGGCCGGAGGACGGGCTCTACCCGCTGCCCTACATGGCGCGCCAGGCCGACGGCAGCGCCTGGGAGGACGACACCGCCCATCCCGGGGCGCCGGCCGCGGAGAGCCGCCAGGCCTATTTCCCCGACGGGTCCCGGCTGTTCGAGGAGGTCGACCGGCTGGGCGTCTCGATGACCGGCCACGGCAGCATGATCTCCAGCCTCGCCGACATCGACTTCCACCGCGTCGTGCCCTCGGGCGGCTACACCAAGGGGCTGCCCGAGGAGGAGCGGACGGATACGGGCGAGGGCGACATCCCGCCAGAGGAGCTGGGGCGCGACTTCTTCACCTACCGCCCGACCCATCTCGCCTCGGCCCCGCCGCGCCCGGCGCTCGCCCGCATCGCCAACGAGACGCAGCGCATTCTGGCGACCGGCGACTATATCGGCGCGATCTGGAGCCAGGGCAGCCCGCGCATCGAGGAGACCGTGTACTGGCTGCAGCTCCTGCTCGACACCACGTTGCCGGTCTGCGGCAACGCGGCGCAGCGCACCATGGGCGAGATCTCCAATGACGGGCCCAAGAACCTGCACGACTCGGTGCAGTATCTGACCTCGCGGGTGTGGGCCGACGCGGACGGGCGCAACCGGGCCGGCATGGTGCTGATCCAGGAACAGCAGATCTTCGCCGCCCGCGACGTGCAGAAGGGCGATGCGCGGCCGGGCGGCTATGTGACCACCGGCGGGCATGGCGGCATCGTCGGCGGCATCCCGCACGACGCGCCGCCTCTGCTCACCTACCTGCCGGGGGTCAGGCACTCATACGGCTCGGCGGTCAACCTCTCGCGCCTGCCGGACGAGGTGGCGGGCTCGCTCCTCCGCAACGGCAGGCGGGAAGCCGTCGCCGTCGCGGTGAAGGACGCGGACGGCGCGCTCCTGGGCGATGCGATCCCCCGGGTCTCGATCGTCAAGGACGGCAA
This sequence comes from Defluviicoccus sp., assembly GCA_028821395.1. Taxonomy (GTDB): domain Bacteria; phylum Pseudomonadota; class Alphaproteobacteria; order MPNO01; family MPNO01; genus MPNO01. Next base: position 767 of record JAPPGP010000058.1, on the reverse strand, counting down.
CTTTCATGCCGACAGCACGGACCCCGATCCCGGGCGCGAGGCCGACCTCAACGCGGCGATCGCCGGCAACCTCTCGAACGCGCCGCTCGCGGGCTTCGTCGTCGAGGGCCAGTCGCCCTATGGCAGCATGACCGCGCCGGGCCGCCACCTCTTGATGCAGCGCGCGGCGTTCAGCGGCCTGCCGGTGGCCCGCGTCGGGCGCGGCAACAATGACGGATTCACCGCCGGCACCGACATCTTCATCGGCGGCGGCAATCTGACGGCGACCAAGGCGCGGCTGCTGCTCATCGCCTGCATGCTGAAACTCGGCGCGCTGCCGGCCGCCGCCGACCCCGACGCCCCGACGGCCGCCGAGCGCGACGCCGTGGCGGCGAAGGTCGCGGCGTACCAGGAGGTGTTCGCCACGCACTGAGGCGCGGCCCTCGATACGCCCCGGATCAAGTCCGGGGCTGCTCAGGATGAGGGAGAGTTGGAGGGGACCGCGACGACAACCCCTGCCCCAGCGGGTTCCGCCACCTGAGACCCGAGAACGCTTGCATGTCGGCGTCGGTCGAACGCAACTCGCCCTGGTGCTCGATGGCCCGCGCCGCGAAGTGGGCACCGGTGGTGAGCGTGCCGGCGGCACCCGCCTGTTCGAGCATGGCGAACAGGATGTCAGCGTGGCGCTCGCCCGGGTAGAGACTTAAGTTGACACGGTCATCCGGTTGGGCATGCTAGCCCGCTTTATTCATGATGGCTAGGTGAGATGGTGGCGGACGTGGCTTAAG
>JAPPGP010000010.1 GCA_028821395.1 Defluviicoccus sp. | reverse complement strand
GACGGTAGCACGAGCCCTTCTTATGATAAAGAACTTATGAGACGGAACACTAGCCGGAGCCCTCCGGCCGATAGCGCTGCCAGCCGCCGGCGCCGAGGACCTCGACCGGGCGGAAGCGGATCTTGTAGGCCATCTTGGCGCAGTCCTCGATCCAGTAGCCGAGATAGACATGCGGCAGGCCGCAGGCGGCCGCGCGCTCGACCAGCCAGTAGACCATGTAGGTGCCGAGGCTGCGGCGGGGCCGGTCCGGCGCGAAGAAGCTGTACACCGCCGACAGCGAGTCGCTGAGCCGGTCCGCCAGCATGACGCCGACGAGCATGCCGCCCTCGTCGCGGAACTCGATCAGCCTCGTGTCGATCGGCGTATCCTCGACCATCGAGCGGTAGTCGCCGAAGGTCATCGACGACATGTCGCCGCCGCCGTGGCGCGATCGCTGGTAGCGGGCGAACAGCCGGTACTGCTCGACGGTGGCGATCGCCGCGAGGTCCCGGGCGCCGAGATCCGCGTTGGCGCGCGCGACGCGCCGGATCGACCGGCTCATCTCGAAACCGTCGGTGCAGATCCGGATCGGCACGCAGGCCGAGCAGCTCGGGCAGGCGGGGCGGTAGGCGAGGCCGTGGCTGCGGCGGAACCCGGCGCGCGACATCCGCTCGTACAGCTCGTCGGCGCCGGGACCGCCGAGCTCGGTGACGACCTTGCGTTCCTGCCGCCCGGGCAGATAGGGGCAGGGCAGCACGCGGGTGCCGAAGAACATCCGGTCCGGCCGGCGGAGCGGCTGGCCGGTCATCGCCGCGTCGTATCCACGATTGTTGCGCCTGTCATGGTCCCGATAATAGGGCGAGCCGCGGCGGCCCGCCAACACTCGAAGGAACCGCGACACTCCCGCAAAGCGCGCCGCGAGCGCTTGCTCCGGCTGGTTTGTCGGATAAATTACCATAGAAATTCAACGGGTTAAAATGTATCCTCCGGTCCGGGAAAGGGCTGTCCCGACCCGCTGCTTTCGACGCGGGCCGCGTGGCGCCCTACACAGCCGTCAAGGGAGGCCCGAATGGCCGAGAACGTGATCGCGGCCGACGAGCTCCAAGAGCGGCTGGTCGCCGCCCCGTTCAACGCCTGGATGGGGCTCCGCATCCTCTCCTGCACCGAAGACGGTATCGAGATCGGCATGACCTGGCGCGAAGAGATGATCTCCAACCCCAGGCTCAGGATCACCCATGGCGGCATCATCGGCGCGGTGGTCGACGTGGCGGCGGATTACGCGGTCGCCGCCAAGCTGGGGGTGCCGGTGCCCACCGTCGACCTCAGGGTCGACTATCACCGCGCCGCCCGGCCCGGCGACCTGGTGGCCAGGGGAAGGGTGGTCCGTCTCGGCGGCACCAACGCCGTCGCCGAGGCGTCGGTCCGAGACGGCGAGGACCGGCTGATCGCGAGCGGGCGCGGGGTCTATTTCGCCGCCGCCGCGAAATCCTGATCCGCCGCCCCGCTTTGAAGCCGCGTTCCGGCTCAAGTACACTGGACGGAGCGAGCGCGACGGGGCAGGACGACGGAAGGCGAGATGACTTTGGATCCCAGGGACCTGCGCGACGCGTTCGGCTGTTTCGCGACCGGCATTACCGTGGTGACCACCGCGGATGCGGACGGGACCCCGTACGGCGTGACCGCGAATTCCTTCGCCTCGCTCTCGCTCGAACCGCCGCTCTGCCTGTTCTGTCTCGACCACAAGGCGATGAGCTTCGAGGCGTTTCACTCGTCCAGGCATTTCGCGGTCAACGTGCTCGGCGAGGACCAGGAGGGCGTATCGGCCAACTTCGCCCGCTCGCAGCCCGACAAGTGGAACGGGGTCGCATACAGCACCTGGGAGACGGGGAGCCCGATCCTGCCCGGATGCCTCGCCAACCTCGAATGCGATACCCATGCGATCCACGAGGGGGGAGACCACGTCATCGTGGTGGGGCGCGTCCGGGAGATGGCCTATCGCGAGGACGACTCCCGGCCGCTGCTCTACTATCGGGGCCGCTACAACGCGCTGGCCGAAGAGACCGCGGTCAGCGCATCTCGGACGTAGAGCCCCGGCGGCCGACGGCATAGCCCTCTTCCGTCAGCCCGTCGACCAGCCTGTCGGCCTCCTCCGGGCTGCGCACCTCGACCAGCAGGTCGACCAGCGTCTTGCGCGCCGGCACGTCGTGGAACCAGCGCTGGTGCTCGACCTCGACGATGTCGCCGCCCAGCCGGCCGACCGCGCGGGTCAGCCCCGCCAGGCTGCCGGGCAGGTCCCGGATCTCCACCCTGAGACGCACCAGCCGGCCGAGCCGGACCAGCCCGCGCATCAGCACCCCGGCGAGCAGCCGCGGGTCGATATTGCCGCCCGAGACGACCACGCCCACGCGGCGGCCCGCGAACCGGCGGGGATGCGCGAGGACCGCCGCCAGCGCGGCCGCCCCCGCGCCCTCGACCACCAGCTTCTCGGCTTCCGCGAGCAGCATGATGGCGCTCTCGATCTCGCCTTCCTCGACCAGCAGGATGTCGGTGTCCGACCCGGCGATGATGGCGCGCGTCATCCGCCCGGGCCGCTTGACGGCGATCCCTTCGGCCAGGGTGTCGGTGCGGATTTCCAGGTCGGTCCCGCCGATCGCCGCCCGCATCGCCGGGCAGCGTGCGGCCTGGACCCCGACGATCTCGATGTCCGGCTTGATCGCCCGGGCGGCCACGATGCACCCGGCGATCAGCCCGCCGCCGCCCACCGGCACCGCCAGCATGTCGAGATCCGGCGCGGCTTGCAGCATTTCCAGGGCGACCGTGCCCTGGCCCGCGATCACAAGCGGATCCTCGTACGGGTGCACCAGAGCCAGCCCGCGCGTCTCGACCTCGCGGGCGGCGACAGCGGCCGATTCCGCGAGATCCTCTCCCTCCAGCATCACCGTGGCGCCCAGCGCCTCGGTATTGGCGACCTTCTGGAACGGCGTGTTGCCCGGCATCACGATCGTCGCGGCGATGCCGAGCCGGCGCGCGTGGTGGGCGACCGCCTGGGCGTGATTGCCGGCGGACATGGCGATCACGCCGCCCGCCCGCCTTGCACCGTCTAGGCCGAGCAGACAGTTGAGCGCGCCCCGCTCCTTGAACGAGGCGGTGTAGTGCAAATTCTCCAGCTTGAGCTCGATACGGGCGCCCAGCAGGTCGGACAGCTTCGGCGAGTGGACCGTCGGCGTCTCGATCACGCTGCCGGCGATCGCCCGGGCGGCCGCCCTCACATCGTCCGGCGAGACCGTCACCGGCGCGGCATCAGGGTAAGCTGGCCGACCGCTTCGTCGGCGGCGATGGGACCGAGGGTGAGGAAGACGCCGTCGCGCCAGAGCGGTGTGAGGTCGCGATAGTGCGGCGAAGTGAGGTGCCCGGATTGTCCGGTCGCCTGGATGAACAGCGAGCGGTCGAGATCGGAGAGGTCGTAGACCGCGCGGTAGCCCGCGCCGTGGACGCTGGCATAGGGCGCGTCGTTGCGGGAGGAGCGGTGCTGTCCGCGGTTGACGGTGAACGCGCCGCCATCGGCCGGGACGCGGATGTCGGCGACACGGTCGATCACCGGCACCCGGCCGAAGACCGGGTGGCGGAAATGCGCGTAATGCGCATCGCCCCAACGCCAATCGGTCAGGTCGTCGCCGAACCGCGCGCGGAGCTCGGAGAGCGCGTCGTCGAGCGCCTCGCCGACGATTTCGCCGCAGGTCTCGCGGGACGGGGTGGCGACATCGTCGCACCATCCGCCGCCGCGCTCCAGCGTCCGGCGCACGAATACCGGTCTGAGCCGCCACATGTCCTCAAACACCTCGCCGGTCTCGTCGCTGTAGAGGCGGCGGTTGAGCGCACGCAGCCAGGCCACGAAGATCAGGGGCTCCGCCCGGCGCCGGTCCATCGTGCCGTCCCACGCGCGCAGCCGGGCGATCGCGCCCGACCGCGGGTCGGTCTCGCGGGCCGCGCGCAGCATCTCCGGCAGCAGCGCGCGGGCGGCGAGGGAGACGGAGTCGTTCTGCATCGCGCCCGCTCCGGCCGGGGTCCGCGATCCGCCGGAATCGAGCAGCGCGTGAATCCGCGCCGCCCGGTAATGCGGGGTGTCCCCGTGGCCGAGGCGATGGGGGTAGTCGGGACCGACCACCGGGTGGTTGGCGTTGACGATGCGCCCGCTCGCCGGGTTGAACAGACGGGGCAGCTCGGGATAGGGGATGAACCCGATCCAGTCGTGCTCCCCGGTCCATCCCGGCACCGGGTAGAGCCCGTCGCCCGCACGCCGGATCGGCACCCGCCCGGGCGCGACGACTCCGATATTGCCGGCGGTATCGGCATAGACCGCGTTCTGATGCGGCGCGTGGAACAAGGCGAGCGCGGCGTTGAAGTCCTCCCAGCTGCGCGCCCGGTTGAGCCGCCAGACCGCCTCGCCGGTCGTGTCGTGATCGCCGAGCGCCGCCGCGGCGAGGGCGACCACATGCCCCGAGCCGGCGATGCCCGCTGCATTCTCGTCGACATCCGAAATCACCGGCCCGTGTCGCGTCGAGCGCACGACGAGCGTGGCGTCCTCGCCGCCCCGCACCCCGATCCGTTCGACCCGCACGCCGAAGGGAAGCGACCCGTCGGGGGTCAGGTAGCGGTTCGGATCGTCGGGATCGACGCGCTCCAGGAACAGGTCCTGGGTGTCGCTGTCCGTGGTCGTCAGGCCCCAGGCGATCGACCCGTTATGGCCGAGTATGGTCATCGGAACGCCCGGCACGGTCGCTCCGGCGAGCGTCAGCCCCGGGGTCTCGATCCGCGCCAGGTACCACAGCCCCGGCGCGCGGTAACCGAGATGGGGGTCGTTGGCGAGGATCGGGCGGCCGGAAGCGGTATGCGATCCCGACACCGCCCAGACGTTCGACGCGGCGACCGGCGCGATGCCCTCGGGCCAGGTCGACAGCAGCGACGAGAACAGGCCCGCCCGGCCGAGCGCCGAAATCGTCGGCGGCGCGTCGCGGGCGATGTCGGGCCACAGCTCGTCGACCCGTTCGGGCGGCAGCAGCTCGGAGAGCCGGGCGCGCAGCGTCTCGGCATGCGAATTGCCCGACAGCCGCATCCCCATCAGCCGCCCCCAGACCAGCGAATCCGCCGGGCGCCATTCCTCCGGCGCCGTCAGCATGATCGCGAGCTCGACCGAGACCAGCCCGAAATGGGAGTCGAGATAGGCGTTGACCCCGTCCGCATAGGCTTGAAGGCTGTCGACGACCTGCGGGGAGAGTCGGCCCAGCGATACCTCGGCGAGGCGGTAGAGACCCAGCACGCGCATCCAGCGATCGATCGACAGGGTCGACGACCCGACGACCTCGGACAGGCGTCCGGCGCCCAGCCGGCGCATGAACTCCATCTGGAAGAAACGGTCCTGGGCATGGACATAGCCCAGGGCGAAATAGGCGTCCCGCTCGTTCTGGGCGGCGATGCGCGGGATGCCGTAGCGATCGCGCAGGATCGACACCGGCGCACTCGGCCCGGCAAGCTCGACCGTTCCCTCGGTCTGCGGCCGCGCCGATTCGAGCAGCAGATAGGCACCGCCGACGACCGCGACGGCGAGCACCGCGAACGCTGCCGCGATCCGCCGCAACCAGGATCTGAAACCGCGCCGCCGTCTAAACCGCATTGCACTCTATGCGTGTATTATCCACATGATAGCAAACTTATAGGAGTAAAGCCCCGGTATCGGAAGCGTGCGTTCAGACGCGCCTGCCTCAACCCGATTTCAGCCGGCGCGCCACCTCCATTGCGGCATAGGTCAGGATGCCGTCGGCCCCGGCCCGCTTGAACGCGATCAGCGATTCGGAGAAGACCCGTTCGTCGTCGACCCACCCGGCGTCGGCGGCGGCGCGCAGCATCGCGTACTCGCCGCTGACCTGATAGGCGTAGGTCGGCATGCCGAACGCGTCCTTAACCCGTCGAACGATGTCGAGATAGAACAGGCCCGGCTTGACCATCACCATGTCCGCGCCCTCCTCGACGTCGAGCGCGACCTCGCGCAGCGCCTCGTCCGAATTGGCGGGGTCCATCTGGTAGGTCTTCTTGTCGCCGCCGGCGAGGCTCGGCGCCGATCCCACCGCGTCGCGGAACGGCCCGTACAGGGCGGAAGCGTATTTGGCGGCGTAGGAGAGAATGCGGCGGTCCTGGTGGCCGGCCTCGTCGAGCGCCCGGCGGATCGCGCCCACCCTGCCGTCCATCATGTCGCTCGGCGCGATCACGTCGCAGCCTGCATCCGCCTGGACCACCGCCTGACGGCACAGCACCTCGACCGTCTCGTCGTTGACGATCGCCCCGTCGCGCAGCAGACCGTCATGGCCGTGGCTGGTGAACGGGTCGAGCGCCACGTCGCACATCACGCCGATATCCGGCGCCGCGCGCTTGATCGCCGCCACCGCGCGGCAGACGAGGTTCTCGGGGTTCACGGCCTCGTCCCCGTCCGGGGTCTTGAGCGCCGGGTCGGTCACCGGGAAAACCGCGACCATGGGGATGCCCAGCGCCGCCGCCTCGCCCACCTCGTCGACCAGGCGCGGGACGCTGAGCCGGTAGACGCCCGGGAACGAGCCGATTTCGGCGCGGTCCTCCGGCGCGTCATGCACGAAGGCGGGCCAGATCAGATCGTCGGCCCCGAGCCGCGTCTCGGCCACCAGCTGGCGGCTCCAGCCGGTCTGGCGATTGCGCCGCAGCCGCGTGGTCGGAAATCGTCCCAGAGCCAACGGAACCCCCGTTTCATCGAGCCGGCAACACTACGCCTCGACGGCTGCGGGGATCAACAAGCTAGGGAGGGAACCCAGGACCATTTTTTAGTCGTGGCTGAGGGCTCGGGATGACGGGGATCGC
>JAPPGP010000187.1 GCA_028821395.1 Defluviicoccus sp. | reverse complement strand
TCCTCACCGACGAGGTCGTCGAGGAACGGTTCCAGACGACGATCGAGCCCGACAATCTCGAGCTCTTCGCCAAGCGCCAGGGCCGCTACAAGAAGGAGGATCTGTACGCCGACCTCGGCAAGATCGAGTCCCCGACGCTGATCGTCTGGGGCATGGACGACCGGTTCGGCGCGCTGGATGTGGGGCTTCAGATGACCCGGCTGATGAAGCGGGCGCAGATGCACATCTTCGCGCGATGCGGCCACTGGGCGCAGGTGGAGCACGCCGAAGCGTTCAATCGGCTGGTGGTCGGCTTCCTGTCGGATTGAAGGGGGTGGGCATGGCGGACAGCGGAACGGACGTGGCGGCCGAGCCGGAAAAGGACTTCGTCACCAAGCCCTGGGCGCCCTATATCGAGGCGGCGCTCGGCTTCCGCAATCACTGGTACCCGGCCTGCTTCTCGAAGGAGGTCGCCGACGGGCAGTGCCTCGGCCTCGAGCTCCTCGGCGAGCGGGTGCTGTTCAAGCGCATCGACGGCCGCGTCTACGCGATGGAGGACCGTTGCGCCCATCGTGGGGTCGCGTTCTCGGCGCGTCCCGAATGCTACTCGGCCAACACGGTCACCTGCTGGTATCACGGCTTCACCTACGACTTGAGGGACGGCAGGCTGGTGGCGATCGTCACCGACCCCGAGAGCCCGCTGATCGGCAAGGTCGCGCTCAAGACCTACCATGTCGAGGAACGGCAGAACGTCGTATTCGTCTTCATCGGCGACGGCGAGCCGCCGCCGCTGGTCGAGGACGTCCAGCCGGGCTTTCTCGACGACGACCTCTATATCGCGCCCGACGGCGACCGGGGCGCGGTCAGGAGCAACTGGCGCCTCGCGGCGGAGAACGGGGTCGACGCGTCGCACATATACATCCACCGCAATTCCCGGCTCCTGAGCGCGCTCGGCCGCGCGGTTCCGCTGGCGAGCTATTTCGTCACGCGCGAGGACATGGTGGTGGACGCGCCCGGCGGTCCCAAGGGCGTGGTCAAGGGGGCGGGCCGCAAGATCTCGGTCTGGGAGACCGAGATCGAAGGCGAGAGGGTCGCCGCCCGGACCATGCCCGAGGAAGATCGCGCGGGCTCCGGGGCCACCGACACGTCGCTCTGGATGCCCTGCGGGCTGAAGGTCGATCCGTTCCCGGCCCTCGGCATCACCCATTTCGAATGGTACGTCCCGATCGACGAGCATTCGCACTATTACATGGTCACCTGGGGGAAGCGGGTATCGGACCCGGTCGAGCAGGAACGCTTCGCTCACGAGGTCGACACCTATTGGCGCGAGATGGTGGTCGACCGCTTCAACGACGAAGACGTGTTCGCCCGCGAGGCGATGGAGCGGTTCTACAGCGAGGAGGACGGCTGGAATCGCGAGCGGCTCTACCGTCCCGACGTGGTGGTCACCGAATGGCGCAAGCTGGCCAGCAAGTACAACCGCGGCATCCAGAGCCGCTTGTCCGCCGCAGGGCGCGCTTCGTGACCGGGACCCCGCCCGCCTCGGCGCGCTACTGGCTCAACCGCGCTTTGTTCGATCTCGGCGACCCGGCCCGCCGGCGGGAATTCGGCGCCGACCGGGCGGCCTGGCTCGACCGCTACCCGCTGGACGCGGACGCGCGCGCAGCCCTTGAGGGGCCGGGATGGCAAGCGCTGCTCGACCGCGGGGCGCTGCCCAACCTGGTCTTCAAGTACTTCATGCTGCACGGCCACCCGCCCGGGAAGTTTGCCGCCATCGCCGGGGAGGCGGACCGGCATGGCTGAGCTCTGCCTGGGGCTCGCGACCTCGCATCTCGCCCATATCGTGAATGCGCGCGATGCCGGCGACCCGGCCGAGGTCGCCGCGTTCGACGCCGGCTACGCCCGGCTCGCCGCGGCGCTTCGCGAGACCGCTCCCGACGTCTGCCTCCTGGTCTCCGCCGAGCACGTCAACAAATTCTTCATCGACAACATGCCGGCCTTTTGCATCGGGCTGTTCGACAGCTTCGCCGGCCCGGTCGAGAGCAGGGCGCGCGACGTCGGCTATCCCTGGCGCGAGGTACCGAGCGATCCCGAGCTCGCCCGCTACCTCATCGAGCGCGGCCTCGACGACGGCGTGGACTGGGCGGTGTCGGAGCTCTGGGAGGTCGATCACGGGATGATGGTCCCGCTGCACAAGCTGGACCCCGACGGCCGTGTGCCGATGATCCCGGTATTCGTCAACTGCGCCTCCGCGCCGATGCCCTCGGCCCGGCGGTGCTTCGCGGTCGGGCGCTGGCTCGCCGAAGCGATCGCGGACTGGCCGGCATCCAGGCGGGTGGGAATCGTCGCGACCGGCGGGTTGTCCCATTCCGTCGGCACGCTCGACCAGGGCCGGATCGATGCCGGCTTCGACGAATGGTTCCTCGACAGGCTGTGCGCCGGCGACGGCGCGGCGCTGGCCGGGCTGAGCGATGCCCGGATGATGGCCGCCGGCAGCTCGACGGGCGAAGTCCGGTCCTGGATCGTGCTGGCGGGCGCCTTCGCCGGCCGCCGCGCCGAACGGGTGTTCTACGCGCCCATCGAGGGCTTCGATACCGGCTGTGCGCAGGCGGTCTATAGCTGAGGCGACCCTTAGTCGGCCACCAGTATGCAGGCCTCGCTGCGCAGCTCGATGCCGACGGCGTCGCCCGCGGCGAAGCGGCGCCCGCCCCGGTCCGAGCGCGCGCGAAGCAGGACATCGCGCAGCCGGACGAAATAGACCACCGCGTCGCCCAGGAACTGCACCGAATCGATCACCCCGGACCAGGCATCGTCGGCTTCGGCTTTGGCGCGCGGAATCACGCGGACGCCCTCGGGCCGGAGAGCGGCCGAGACGCGGTCGCCGGGGTTGAAAGCCACGCGGCCCACCGCATCGAAGCGCGCGCCCCAGGGGGTCTCGGCGCCGAAGCGGTACAGATCGGCCTTGCCGTTGTCGACCGAGCGCACCCGGGCCTCGATCAGGTTGGCGGCGCCGAGAAAGGAGGCGACGAACCGCGTGCGCGGGTAGTCGTAGAGCTCCTCGGGCGTGCCGCGCTGCTCGATCGCGCCGTCCCGCATGACCGCGAGCGAGGACGACATCGCCAATGCTTCGGACTGGTCGTGGGTGACATAGATCGAGGTCACGCCGAGCCGTTCCTGGATGCGGGTGAGCTCCACCCGCAAGTCTTCCCGCAGCCGCGTGTCGAGGTTCGACAGCGGCTCGTCCAGCAGCAGCACCGGCGGCTCCATCACCAGCGCGCGGGCCACGGCGAGACGCTGTTGCTGCCCGCCGGAGAGCATCGTCGCCTTGCGTCTCGCGAGATGGGCGATCTGGATCACGTCCAGGAGCTCGGCGACGCGGCGGTCTATGTCCGCCCGGCGGTAGGTCCCCCGTCGGCCGCGAACCGTCAACGGGTAGGCGACGTTCTCGGCGACGTCCATGTGCGGCCAGATCGCGTAGGACTGGAAGACCATGCCGAGCTCGCGCCGGTTGGGCGGGACGTTGATGCCCCTGGCCGAGGAGAAGAGCACCCGGTCGCCCAGTCGGATCTCGCCGCCGTCGGGGATTTCGAGCCCCGCGATGCAGCGGAGCAGGGTGGTCTTGCCGCAGCCGGACGGGCCGAGCAGGGTGAAGAACGCGCCGTCCTCGATGGCGAGGCTCACGCCGTCGAGCGCGGGCTTGTCGGCTTCGCCGCGCCGCCGCGCCAGGCGGTGATAGTCCTTGTGCAGGTCTTCCACGACCAGCTTCATGCCCGCACTCATCGGGTCACCGCCGCACGGTCGCCGATCCAGGTGACGAGCAGCGCCATCGCCATGGCGATCAGCACGGTGATCACACCGACCACGGCGGCGACTTCGAGCCGTCCCGAGGTCGCGTAGGTGAACATCAGGAGCGGCAGCGTGAAGGTGTCGGGCGTCGACACCAGCACGGTCGCGCTGATGTCCTTGATCGCGGACATGAAGGACAGCACGAACACGGTCGCGACGACGGGGGCGACCAGCGGCGCGGTGATGCGCAGGACGGTCTCCAGCCGCCCGGCCCCGCTCATCAGCGAGGACTCCTCGAGCTCGCGCGAGACCTGGCCGATCGAGGCCTCGAACAAATGGGTCGCGAAGGGCAGGCCCTGCACGATCAGCACCGTGACAAGGGCGACCGCCGTCCCGTAGAAGATCGTGAGCCCCGGCGCGTTGAGGAAAATCACCAGGAACGCCGTTCCGAGCAGCACGCCGGGGAGCGCCCAGGGCAGCCAAATCGCAAGCGAGAGCGCGCCCTTCCCCGGGAACGCGTTGCGGGCGATGAACCAGGCGAGGCCGAGATAGATCGTCGTCCCGGCGATGGCGACCGCCGCCCCGGTCATCAGCGACTGGCTGACCGCGCGCAGGAACTCGTCGCCTTCCAGCACCGTCGCCCAGTGCCCCAAGGTCCACGGATCCGGCAGGTGGAAGAAGCCGAAGAGCCGGCTGAACGAGCTCAACAGCACCATCAGGAAGGGAAGGCCGATGGTCACCGCGATAGCCAGGAACAGGAAGGCCGAGACCGCGTAGGAGCGCGGTGTGCGCTGGCGCGGCTGAAGCTTGGCGCCCCGGCCGGTCAACGTCGCGGCCATGCTGGCGCGCTGCAGCCACACCCGGTAGATCAGCACCAGCACGAACATGATCACGAGGAAGAAGGAGCTGAGCGCCATCGACTGCGGCGCGTCCGGCGGTATCACCCGCAGCAGGTGATAGATGCGCGTGGAATAGACCAGGATGTCGGCCGGGAGGCCGAGAAGCTGCTCGACCTCGAAGGCCTCCAGCGACCGGATGGTGCCGGCGATGAAGGCGGTCAGCAGGGTGGGCGCGATGAGCGGGACCGTCACCCGCCGGAGGGTGGTCAGCGTCCCCGCGCCCGACATGGTCGAGGCCTCCTCGAACGAGGCGTCGATCAGCCGCTGCGCCGGCTCGATCAGGATCACCATGATCGGGATGGTCGAGAGTGTGATGTGCACCCAGGTGATGCCGCCCAGCGAGTAGATGTCGAACAGCGCCCCGTCCACCAGGGGGAGCTTCTTGAGCCAGGTGTTGACCAGCCCGAAATTGGGGTCGAGCAGCAGAATCCAGCCCAGGGTCGCCGGCAGGATCGGCAGGAAAAACCCGACCCAGAGCGAGAACATGATGGCGCGCTTGCCGAAGACGTCGTTGCGCGCGAGGTACCAGGCGATGAAGAAGGCGATCAGCATCGCCGCCGGCACGCGCAGGCTGAGCACGAACGAGGTGACGATCGAATCGATCGTGTGCTTGCTCTCCAAAGCCCGCGCCCAGGGCTCCAGGGTCGGGCCGAACGCGTTGATCGGCTCGCCCTCGCTGAACCCGCCGAGGACGATCAGCAGCACCGGCAGGATGCAGATCCCGGCCACCGCCGCCAGGCAGAGCCAGCCGAAGCCGCGCAGCAGGGTCTCGGCGGCCGGGCCGGCCCACGCCGCGCCAGGGCCGCTCTCGGATAAAGCTGTCCCGGCCGAGGCGGCGTTCGGCCGTGCGTTAAGTCTCACCGCTCAGTTCCGCGCGCATCAGCACCGCGCAGTCGAGCTGGTGGCGCCCGGGAACGGGCCGGTGGGGCGAGGACGGCATGTCGCGGCTGGTGTCGGTCTTGCAGACCACCAGATGGGGACCCGGGGTGTCCATCGCCGTGCCCATCCGGTCGGCGAGCTCGTTGGGCCCCGACGGGGTGTGCACGCGGGCCGCGTCCCAACCGTTGGCGAGCGCCAGGCGGGCGAGGTCCGCGCCGCTGCCGGTCGCGCTTGGCTCGGTACCGTCGCCGGTGCCCCAGACCTCGTTGTCGAGCACGACGACGACGAGGTTCTCGGGCCGCATGCGTCGGATCGTCGACAGCACCGCCGCGCCGGCGAAGAACGAACCGTCGCCTTCGATCGAGAGCACCTTCCGGTCCGGCCGCGCCAGCGCGACGCCGAGCGCCATCGCCGTCGCATAGCCCATGTCCATGTTGTAGATGGTCGCCGGCGCGTCCGCCCGCGCGTAGAGCAGGCCCGAGTTCACGCCGGGGCCGGTGAGAACGGCCGCGTCGCGGCGCGCCGCCGCGACGATGTCCATCGCCTCGATGCGGTCCATCAGGGCATCCCCCGCATGACATGAGGCGGGACCAGCAGCCCGAAACACGTGCGCTGACCGCGCGCGGTCTGGACTGCCCGGAACATCCGGTCTTCCAGCCCGTCCCGGTCGATCGCGATCTCGAACGGGATGCCGAGCCCCCGGAAAATGCCGTCGGACAGGAGCCGCGTGGCGCCGTGATAGTCCATCGGCTCGCCGCCGCCCGCGGTGTGGCTGGCTATGATCGTCACGGGCGTCCGCTGGACCTGGGCGCGGGCGAGGATCAGACCGCTGTATCCGAGACCCGACGCCTCCATCATGCACACCGGGTTGCGCCCGCCGAGATCGAGACCGACGGCGATGGCGATGCCCTCGTCCTCGCGCGCACACGGCACCATGAGAATTTCGGCGCTCGCGCGGAAGGCCCGGATGGTCGGCGACAGCACGCTGTCGGGCAGGTAGACGCAGGCATCCACACCGGCGCGGCGGGCGCCCCGCAACAGGGCATCCGCCGCGCCCTCTTCATCCCCCGCCACGCGCCGTCCCTCGGGCGGGCGGTCAGCGCTTGCCGAGCGCGTCGGTGATTGCCTTCACCACCACCTTCCGGCGCAGGTAACGCTCCTCGCTGTATGCCTCGAAATACTTCACGCCTGGCCGCGGGACCAGGTAGCTCGGGATACCGGTCTTCACGTCCTTGCGCCGGCTGGTCGCGAGCATGGTCCGTTCATAGACCTCCTGGCCCGGCCGGCTGACATACCAGTTGATGAAGACCTGCGCGGCGTTCGGATGCGGCACGTTCTTGGCCTGCTTGAGGACCGAGAAGCCGCCGGTCACGTAGCCGGGCGCATCTTCGGGCAGGACCACGGCGAGGTTCTTGATGCCTTCCCTGCGGAACTTCTCGACGAAGAACTGGATCGAGGCGAAGGCGATCGGCCGCGTGCCGCGCACGACTTCCTCGACCACCCCGCGGTTGCTGGTGGTGAATTTCGCCTGCTGGCCGAGATAGAATTGCTTCACGAACTCGATGCCCATCGTGTTGTAGAGCCAGTTCGTGGCGCCCTGGCCGGGGCCCGGGCTGCGCGGGTCGTGCGAGATCATCTTGCCGCGGA
>JAPPGP010000102.1 GCA_028821395.1 Defluviicoccus sp. | reverse complement strand
CCACGCCGATCAGGTCCGCCACCGTTCTCGCGTCGATGGCCGTGAAGGGCTCGTCGAGCAGGACCAGCCGCGCGTCCTGCAGCAGCAGGCGGGCAAACAGCGCACGCTGCATCTGCCCGCCCGACAGCGACCCGATCGGCCGCGCCTCGAACCCGTCGAGGCCGACCGCGGAGATCGCTTCGGCGACGCGCGCGCGGTGAGCCGCCCGCAAGCCGGCAAAGCCGCCGATCTCGCGCCAGAGCCCCATCGCCACGAGGTCGGCGACGGCGATCGGGAAGGACCGGTCGACGTCCGATTGCTGCGGCAAATAGGCGATGTCGTCCCGCGTGAGCCCGCCCAAGGCGACCCGGCCTTCGAGCGGGCGGAGCGTGCCGACCACCCCTTTCAGCACGGTGGATTTGCCGGCCCCGTTGGGTCCGACGATGGCGGTCAGGCTGCCCTCGGCGATCTCGCCGCAGAGGCGGTGCACGGCCGGATGCCGGTCGTAGCCGAGGGTCAGGTCCTGAAACGCGAGAGCGCGGGTCATGGCCCGCCCGGCGTGGACGTCGCCCAGAGGAACCCGCCCCAGAGCGCGGCAACGATCAGCGCCGCCCCGAGTAGCCGGGGGCCGGCGCCGAGCGGCAGCAGCCGGATCGGAGCCGTGCGCCGCCTCATGCCGGCGAGCGCCGCCCGCGGCAATCGGGTCCGGTGCGGAGACGGGGTCGGGTGGACGGTTTCGGCATCTGCTGGTGTCGCCTACCGGGGCAGTAAGGCAATGTTATAACGTGGCCTTCTGGAACGCAACAGAATCGCCGCCGGGGCGGCAGCCTCGTCGTGGGGGCGAGCAAGCCGTAGCCGAGCGTGGCGATGCGATGGGTCGGCGCCGACACCCAGACC
Organism: Defluviicoccus sp.; assembly: GCA_028821395.1. Classification (GTDB taxonomy): domain Bacteria; phylum Pseudomonadota; class Alphaproteobacteria; order MPNO01; family MPNO01; genus MPNO01. The sequence goes on along the minus strand of JAPPGP010000102.1, from coordinate 6,388 downwards.
TTGCGGAAGATCCCGTCGCCGATGCGGAAGTCGAGCTCGCCCCCAAGGCTCATATTGGCCGAGGGGTGGGAGAACGAGCCCCGGTCGATCGTCTTGAACGCCGTCGCCGCCCCGCCCGGCCGCATCGCCGCCGCGACCCGTGCCCGACTGCGGCGCCCGCCGCAACCGGTCCCGTCACCCCACCGGCGGCCAGGGCAACACCCGCCGCCAGCCTCCCCCACCGACCAACCCACTGCAACGTCATTCCCGCTCGGCCCGTCCAATCCGACCAAGTAAATTTCTTCCCGCGAATGATTCGCACTTGTATTGCAAATGCATCGCAGTATCATTGCAAGTGCGTCGCAGTTGCATATATTGCCACAGAGTTACATGCAAGGTCTTGGTTTGCGGGACGTGGCGAGGTTGCGCTCACGAATGCGGCGGGGCGGTCCTCGAGGGGCCGAGACGAGGGGGTTGAGGATGAGTGCGGGTGTTTTGGCTTTGGCGGACTTGATGGCGGGTACGTGGCACGGGCCGGCGCAGGGCCCGGTCGAGGATCGGCTCGAGCGGATGGAGCAGCGGGTGGCGGATCGGGACCGGACGATCGTCGACAAGGACAGGCGGATCTCGGCGCTCGCCGGCGGCGAGGACGACGACACCGACGAGCCCGTCGCCGCGACCGTCGAGGTCGGGGTCGCGGCCCGGGCCGACGGCTGGGCGGGCGCCGACCGGACCGGGTCGATCGAGACGGCGGTCGCCTCGCTGGGGCTGAACAAGATCGCGTTCGAGGGTTGGGACAGCCTGGACAACCCGGCGGCGGTGTTCGAGTAGCCCCGCCGGATCCGAACGGTACCGGGCCGCAACGGGCGAAACCGGACATCCGCAGCGGAGAAGTGAAGCGTGCTGATCGTGCTCAACATCGACCCCAAGCTGCTCGCCGAGCTGCTGGTGACGGCATCGATGGCGCGCAGCAAGGCGGTGCCCGGTCGCGGCGAGCGCGCGATTCCGGGGCCCGGCCCGGCCCGCCCGGCCGGCGAGCCCGCCGTGACGGACGGGGGAAAGGCGCGTCATGTGCGTGCTGCGCGCTGAGCCCGCGCCGCCGCCCGCTCCACGCAGGCGCCTGCGGCTGTGGGAGCTGACGCCCGGCCTGCACTGCGCCGTGCTCGGCACCTGTCTGAGCTTCGCCGAGCTCGTCAAGACCGGGCGCAAGGCGGGGATCGTGCCCGAGCCCGACGCCACCGATTACGAGGTCCATGCCTGGTTCGTGCAGCACGCGGGCGAGCCCAGCCCGCTGACCCGGTTGCTGCACAAGCGGCTCGACCGGGCCTGGCGCGCCGCCATCGATTCCGCCCGCGCGGCGCGGGACGAGACGGCGCTGGCGGCCTACTGGTCGCGCGCCGTGGCGCGGGGCGACATCCCGGGGCCGTTCTGGGCGACCGTCACCCACCCGGCCGCGACCGACGATCTGCGGGCGGAGGCCTATGGCGACGTGCACATGCTGTCGCACCGCATGGGCAGCGCCAACCGGGACGCGTCGAAGCGGCTGCGCGCGGCGGAGGCGGAGCGCGACGATCTCGGCCGCCGGCTGGCCGACGCCACGCGGCGCCTCGACCGCCATGCGCTGGAGAAGGAGGCGCTGGAAGACCGGCTGCGCACGGCCGAGGCCGGGACGGCGGCGCTGCCCGACCTCGAAGCCCGGCTGCGCTCCTTCGAGAACGGCGATCTTCATCGAGGCCTCAGCGGCGAACGGGACGCCGCCCGGGCGGCGCTGGAAGACGCCAGGCTCTCCCGCGACGCCGAGGCGCGGCGCAACGAGACGCTGGAGCGCGAAATTGCCGCGCTACGCCGGGAGCGGGAAGACGCGGCCGCGCGGCTGCGGGAGGCGGAAGGGGAGCGTGCGGCGCTGGAGGCGGTCCTCAGCGCGGGCATCGGCGGCCGGGCGAGCGTCGCCGAGGCGGACACCCCGGCGATCGATCTCTGCGGCCGGCGCATCGCCTATGTCGGCGGGCGCGAGGCGGCGGTGCGCCATTTCCGCGCCCTGGTCGAGAGCGCGAACGGGCAATTCGCCCATCACGACGGCGGCGTCGAGGACGGGGCGACGCGGCTCGACCGGGTGCTCGGCCAGGCCGACGTGGTGCTCTGCCCGATCGACTGCGTCAGCCACAGCGCCTGCCTGAGGGCGAAGAAATTCTGCAAGCGGGCGGCCAAGACCTTCGTGCCGCTCAGGAGCGCGAGCCTGTCCTCGCTCGCCGCCGGGCTGCGCCGCGCCGTCGGTGGGGAAGGCGCGGCCGAGGAAGGGGGTGCCGGGCCGCCATGTCATTGAACCGGAAGCTATGCGGATGGTGCTATCGGCGGGTTGTGCCGCCGCTCCCGACTGGCTGCCTCGCGGTCGGACAGGCCGCATGGGTGGCCGGATCAAGTCCGGCCATGACGGGGCGGTGGGAGTGCCAACACCCCCTCTCGTCATGCCTCCCCCTCCCGTCATGCCTGGCCCCCGGATCGAGTCCGTCCGTGACGGGGTGGGGGCGGTGGTAAAGAAACAGAGAGAGCCGGGCGCGGCGCGCCCCATCGCCACGCCCCCTTCCGTCATGCCCGGACTTGATCCGGGCATCCACTGTCGCCGCTCTCGCCCCGCTCGACCGCCTCGCGCACGGAGGCCGCATGGATGGCCGGATCAAGTCCGGCCATGACGGAGGGGGGACGCGGTGGGAGGAACGTCGAGGAAGGCCGTCCATCAAAGCCATATGCGCCAACTAATTTTCGCCAACCGCAACCGATCCGTCGGGATCGACAACTGAGGAGGAACCAGGATGAAGAAGACAACCATCGGAGGGGCGGCGGCGCTGTCGCTCGCCGTTGTCTGCGGCGGGGCCGCGGCAAACGACATGGTCTATGCGGACTTCCCGGTCACCGTGAAGGGCTATGAAGGCAACAAGACCAATTCGGTCTCCTATACCGGGCAGATCGCGCGCCACGCGCTGCACGATTCGCTGAAGAAGCTCGCGGGCAAGGGCAACGGCAAGCCCAACCCCGAGCTCAAGGCGCAGATGACCGCCTACTTCTCCGGCAAGGACGCCGGGCGAAAGATCCTGGCGCCGGCGTCCAAGGGCGCCTTCGCGGTCAAGCAGGGTGAGGTCGACGCCATCTCGAAGGGCAAGAACCTCGCCGGCAAGACCTACAAGGCCGCCGTCGCCGGGATGCCGAACGGCATGACCGGGCCGGAGCTGGTCGCCTTCTGGATCGACAAGGCCTCGTCGGCCAACAAGGGGTTCGATGCCGCCAACGGCTACGATTACGGCCAGCTGATCTCCAAGTTCATCATGGGGGCGGTGTTCTACAACCAGGCGGTCGACGGCTATCTCGACGAGTATCTGAGCGCGACGAAGAAGCCCAACGACAAGCCCTACTCGAAGGGCGCGCCCTATACCGGCAAGGAGCATGCCTGGGACGAGGCGTTCGGCTATTTCGGCACGCCCGCCCACACCCTCAACCTGACCCCGAAGCAGGTCTACGGCATCGCCAAGCGGAAGGGAGAAGCCGTCGCCGCCGCCGATGCGAACAAGGACGGCAAGATCGACCTGAAGACCGAGATGACCTTCGGCCCGGCCTATTACGCCGCCGGGTTCGACGCATCGGTCTACGACAAGGGCAACCGCACGTCCTATCTGCACACGATCACCAAGGCCTTCCTCGACGGGCGCAAGCTGCTGGCGAGCGCCAAGGGCGAGAAGCTCACCGACGCCCAGCGGACCGAGCTCCAGGGCTACGCCGCCGTGATCTCCGAGAACTGGGAGAAGGTGCTGGCCGAGGCGACGTTCAAATATGCCGGCTCGGTCTACAAGGACATGGTCAAGCTCAAGACCATCGTCGAGGCCAAGGGCGACCCCGCCAAGGCGTTCCGCGCCTACGCCAAGCACTGGGGCGAACTGAAAGGCTTCTCGCTGGCGCTGCAGGCGGGCAAGAACAATCTGGGCGAGACCGCGACCCGGATCAACCGGATGATCGGCGCCGGCCCGCTTCTGCTCAACGCGAGCCAGGTGGTCGACATCGATTCGAAGGGCAACTATGTGCGCGACCAGGGCTCGGAATGGGGCGAGTACATGCTGCACATGGCCAAGGTGCAGAACCTGCTGATCGAGACGTTCGGCGTGAAGGCGCGCAACAACGACGTGACCGGGGACATGAAGGCGCTCGCCGACTCGCTCGGCGGCAAGGCCTCGGCCGAGAACGACTAGGCGGCCGGCGGGGAGGGGCGGCGGCGCCAGTGGATGCCCGGATCACCCCCGGACTTGATCCGGGGGCCGGGCATGACGGTGGGGGTAGCGTGACGTGTGCGGGGCGGCATGACGTGTGGGCGAGGCCGTGCGGGGCAGGGGACGGAAACGCGGGCAGGACCGCCGCCCCGCCGCGTCACGGCCCGCCCGCCCTTCCTCGACGTCCCCCCACCCCGTCATGGCCGGACTTGATCCGGCCATCCATGCGGCCCCTCCACGCGCGAGGCGGCCGGCGGGGAGGGGCGGCGGCGCCAGTGGATGCCCGGATCAAGTCCGGGCATGACGAAGGGGTGACGATGGGGAGTAGGCATGCCAAGGAAGGCGGCGGCCCACGCGTTCTTCCTCGGCGCTCCCCCCACCGTCATGGCCGGACTTGATCCGGCCATCCATGCGGCGTCTCAGCCTGCGAGGCGGCCGGCGGGGAGGGGCGGTGGCGCCAGTGGATGCCCGGATCGAGTCCGGGCATGACGGAAGGGGTGACGATGGGCGCGGGACGCGATGGAGGCGTCGTGCGAATGGGTAGAGGCTTGCGCTACGGGACGACCGGCTGACGGGGGCTTTCATGGACGGTTTCGTCGTCGAATGGGCCGAGCGGCTGGCGGACCAGCTTCTGAACCCGCAGAAGCGGGTCTTCCTGGGCTATCTCGGCTGCGCGCTGGCGATCGCCCTCGCGGTGCAATCGATCGCGCTCGGCGGCGCGCGCAATGCGGTCTCCGCCCTGTTCAGCCCAAAGATCTGGTGGTCGCGCTCGGCGCGGGCGGATTACCGCATCGCCGTCCTGAACCAGGCGGTGATGATGGGCGTCGCGCCGCGGCTGGTCTCCACCCTCGCGCTCGCGACGCTCGTCTTCGAAGGCCTGCATGTCTGGTTCGACGGGCGCCCGCTGCTCTGGCCCGATGCGCCGGGCTGGGCGGTCGCTTCCTCGTTCACCGTCGCGCTCTTCCTGCTCGACGACGCGACCCGGTACTTGCTGCATCGCTGGCTGCACGCCTGGCCGGTGCTCTGGTGCTTCCACCGCGTGCATCACACCGCCGAGACGCTGACGCCCTTCACCGTCTACCGCACCCACCCGGTGGAGGGGGTGCTGTTCGCGCTCAGGGCGACGCTGGTGCAGGCGGCCGCTGTCGCCGGCTTCGTGTTCTTCTTCGGCGACCGGGCCGAGCTCGTCACCGTGCTCGGCGCCAACGCCTTTGTCTTCGCCTTCAACGTGGCGGGCTCGAATCTGCGCCACAGCCATGTGCGCCTGTCCTACGGGCTGGCGCTGGAACGCGTGCTGATCTCGCCCGCCCAGCACCAGATCCACCATTCCCTCGAGCCGCGCCACGCCGGGCGCAATTTCGGCGCCGTGCTGGCGCTGTGGGACTGGATCGGCGGCAGCCTCCGCCTCGCCGAGAAGGGTGCGCTCCGCTTCGGCCTGCCGGGCGCGGGCGGCGAATGCCACCGCCTCGGAAACGTCTACCTCGCCCCGTTTCGCGATGCCGCCGCGATCCTGTACAAAACGCTGCTTCGGAGACCCTGGATGACCTTGACCCGCAATCCCGGGCCGGCCCGCGCGGCCGGCATCGCCGCGCTTGCCGCGCTGCCGGCGCTGCTTGCCGCTTCCGGCGCCCTCGCCCAGGAGCTCAACATCTACTCCCACCGCCAGCCCTTCCTGATCAACCCGTTCATCGCGGCTTACCAGAAGGAGACCGGGGTCAAGGTCAACACCGTCTACGCCAAGAAGGGCCTCGCGCAGCGCCTCCAGGCCGAGGGCCAGCGCAGCCCGGCCGACGTGGTGCTGACCGTCGATATCGCGAGGCTGCACGTCTACGCCGACAAGGACCTGCTGGCGCGGGTCGATTCGCCGGTGCTCAGGAAGAACATCCCGGCCCATCTGCGCGATCCCGACAACCGCTGGTTCGCCTTCTCCAAGCGCGCCCGGGTGGTGGTGGCGTCGAAGGCGGCGAAGGATGCCGGGACGATAGAGCGCTACGAGGATCTGACCGACGCGCGCTGGAAGGGCCGCATCTGCGCGCGGCCGGGAAGCCACGTCTACAACCGGGCGCTGATCGCCTCGATGATCGCAGCGCACGGCGAGGCGGGCGCGCTCGCCTGGGCGCGCGGCGTGGTCGCCAACCTCGCGCGCCGGCCGCAGG
>JAPPGP010000019.1 GCA_028821395.1 Defluviicoccus sp. | reverse complement strand
GCCCCGACCAGCGCCCGCGCCTCCTTCACGCTCGCGGGCGGCGGGGGGGGCCCCGCCCCGGCGCCCCGGGCCGGCTGGGCGAGGCAGGCGGCGATCGCCAGCGCGCGGAGGAGGGCCATCATCGACTGCACCGTTCGCAAGGGTGTCGGTCGGACAGAAGAAGAGGGCGGCAGGGCCTGCCACCCTCTCCCGGAGTTCGCGCCGGGCGGCCGGATCCCCGAGGACGGGAACCCGGCCGGCCTGGCCCGGTCTACTCGCGCGGCTTCCTCGCGCCGAACGCGCCGGCGACCCTGCCCTGCTCGAAATTGGCGTTGAACTCGCCGACCACGCTGTGCGGGGAGGTGTCCGCCGCCGCCGGCCCGTGGAACGTGGCGCTGAACGAGCCGTCCGGCGCTTCGCTGCCCTCGGCTGCGTCCGACGTGGTGCCCGACGCGGTGCCGGTGGCGGCAGCGATGTTGCCGTCCAGCTTCACCGCCCAGTCGTTCGCTTCGCCGTGCTGCAACTCGAACTGGTCGATGGTACCTGTGACGGAGTTCTGCTGGTTCTCGGTGACATCGGGCCCGGCGAAATACGCCGTCAGGCGGGCCTGCGCCAGGAAGTGGCCCGAGGTGGCATCGACGAGCTCCCCGCTGGTTTCATTGTACCGATGCCTGATCGCGTACACGCCGACCGCGCCGCCCTCGTAGCTCGCAGTTCCCTCGACGGCGGCCACGCTGCCGCTCGCCTGAGCCTCCGAACCGGCGAAGGTCTGGACCTCGTCGTAGGTGACCGCGCCGTCCGAGGCCGTGGTCCGCTTCAGCCAGAAGCCGTAATGCAGGTAGTCCGTGTCCGCCACGAGAGACATGGCGCCGGCGTTGGGCGTGAAGACCCAGCCGGTGCCGATATTCGTGATCGCACCGTCCGCGCTCACGCTAATCGTGCAAGGGGCGCCGGCATGGCAACGGTAGGTGCCCGGCGCGCCGTTATAGCTGCCCGCGGTTTCGTAAGCCTCGTCCATGTCGGTGGTGGCGGTGTCATCCGAATCGAAGGTTAGCGTGGTTGAACTCCCCGCACCCGGGGCAAAGGCTGCCGCCTCGACCAGCTCACGGACCGCTTCAGTGGTGCCAACCGTGAGCGCGGTAAAGTCGTTGGCAGCATTGCCGTCGCCATCGGCGTCCACGGCGGGATCGCGGTCACGGGCGTTCAGCGCCTGTCCCGGGACATCCGCGAACAGCGTGGACGTGGGCGCGTCGATGTCGGTGGCGACGATCATCACCTCCTCGACCACATCGCCCTTTTCGTTCGCTGGGTTCGTAAGGACGTGCATGGTGCGCCCGTCCGGCAGGGCGGCGGCCTGCGCGAACTCGGGAGCGTCCGCGGGGGCGCCGTCGACGGCGACGGTCACGGTCGAGCCGGTCCCATCGTGTGCGATGACGATCGTGTGGTCGGTGGCAGCGTCCCTGCCGCCCGGACCGTCGTCGTTCGCCTGTGCGGCCTCCGCGGCCATGGCCATCTCTTTCGTCACCGCCGCGTCGGTCGCCACGGCCTTCCGCGTCGTGTAGGCGGCCGAGTCGGCGGCGGTGACGGTTCCGCCGGTCGCCATCGCCGTCGCGGTGCCGTCCGCGGCCAGGGCCACGGTCACCGAGCAGGCTTCGCCGCCCGGGGCGCAGGCGAAGGCGATCTCGCCGATGGTCGCGGACCCGCCCGCGGCGATCTCGGCCATGCCGGCCGCGCGCGCCGCGTCGGCCGACACCCTAGTCAGATCCACCGGGACCGGGGAGGGCATGTCGGCCATGTCGCCGCCGTTGTCGCTTCCGCACGCCGCGAGCCCAAGCATCAGCACGGCGGCGCAGCAAACCGTTATCGGGTTCATGTTTCTAGACATTGGCTCGGGGCACTCCTCATTATGGTCCGGGACCGTTGAACGCGTCAGGACGGAGCCGATTTCTCATCCCCTCCATGCGAACAGGACATATCCTATCGGCTATCTCAGATTTGTCATCTCCTTCTAGCGTCGAATCGGAAAAAAGGCAAATGCCTAATTCAGGGGCGATTCGCCGCCCGCCCGCGCCGGGCGGGCGGCAGCGTCCAGCGAGGCGACTCGGCGTGGCGAATCGGGCCGGGCCGCCGCGCGGCCCGAAGCCTTCACCCGGGGAACGGGCAGGGCATGACGCGGGGGATGTTGGCGCTCACCCACCCCGTCATGCCCGGAACCCCCGGAAAGAGTCCGGGGGTTCCGGGCATCCTTGGGAAGAGGGGACCGGGTGGGCCGCGTGCTTCGATACGCCGCTTCGCGGCTACTCAGGATGAGGAGAACATATTGCCCGTCCGCCCGCCCTCATCCTGAGTAGCCCGCCGCAGGCGGGCGTATCGAAGGACGCGGCCCGCCTCGGTCGACTCAGTTGACGATGCGCCAGGTCCCGTCGGCCTGCCGGCAGGCGCGCCCGACGGCGGTCTCGGTCTCGCCGCCGACGGTGATCGTTTGCTGGTACTCGCGGCACACGTCGCCCCGGGCGGTCTCGTAGGTGCGGGTCGGCGTGACCGTGCCCCGGTTGCCCGAATCGGGGTTGCGCCAGGTGCTCGCGCTGCCCGTCCGGTTGTTCTCCAGCGCGGTCTGGGTCGAGCGCTGCATGGCGATGCGGTCGGCCCGGTCGAGCGACTTGCCGACCTCGCTGCCGAGCGCCGCGCCGGCGAGCGTGCCGACCGCGACCGCGACCAGCTTGCCCTTGCCCTTGCCGACATGCGCGCCGGCCAGCGCGCCCAGACCGGCGCCGAGTATGGTGCCGGCCTTCTCCTTCTCGCCGCCGCTGCACCCGGCGAGAGCGGCAACCGCCACAATCGCCACCATGACCTTGATCGCTTGCATCGCTCGCTCCTCTCCACCGGCGCCGCCGGGCTGCCGGGGTCCGTTGCCCCGTCGATCCTATATCGGCTAGTTTCGGGCCTACGACAAGAGGGGTTTGCGTGCCCGCCGAGGCCGAGGATCCGATCGTCCTGTTCAACGCCTGGCTGGCCGAGGCCGAAGCGGCCGAGCCCGGCCTGGCAACGGCGATGACCCTGGCCACGGTCTCCGCCGACGGCAGGCCGTCGGCCCGGATGGTGCTGCTGAAGGGCGCCGATCCGGCCGGCTTCGTGTTCTACACCAACACCGAGAGCCGCAAGGGGGTCGAGCTCGACGAGACCCGCCGCGCCGCGCTGGTGTTCCACTGGAAGTCGCTCGGCCGGCAGGTGCGGATCGACGGCCCCGCGGAGCGCGTCTCGGACGACGAGGCGGACGACTATTTCGCGTCGCGGGCGCGCGGCAGCCAGATCGGTGCCTGGGCATCCGACCAGTCGCGCCCCATGAGCGGCCCCTTCGAGCTGCAGAGGCGGGTGGCGCGCTTCACCGCCCGGTTCGGCCTGGGCTCCGTGCCGCGCCCGCCGCACTGGACCGGCTACCGCGTGCTGCCGGAAACGATCGAGTTCTGGCGCGAGCGCCCGTTCCGCCTGCACGAGCGCAGGCTGTACCGGCGCGACGCAGAGCGACGCTGGCGGGCGAGCCTCCTGTTTCCCTGACCGGCGGCGCGCGGCCAATTTGCGGCTACCGGCGCGGCGCGGGCTCGGATATAAGGTCTGGACCCGCAGGCGGGATGGGACAGGCGATGCGCTACAGGACAGTCCTCGCTCCGATCGGCGCGCCCGAGATCGGATCCTCGATCCTGCCGGCGGCGCTCCAGCTCGCCCGCGCTTTCGACGCGCATGTCGACGTGCTGCATGTCCGCCCCGACCCGCGCGGCCTCGTGCCCTATACCGGCGAGGGGATGGACGGCTCCATGATCGAGGAGATCATGGACGTGACCGAGCGCGAGGGCGGCGAGCGCGAGGTGCGCTCGCGCGAGATGTTCGATGCCTTCGCGGCCGAGCACGGCATCCGCGTGGCCGACGAGCCGGCAGCGGGCGAGGGCGTCTCGATGTCGTGGAAGTCCACCGTCGGGCGCGAGGACGAGGTGGTCGCGACCCGCGGCAGGATCTACGACATCATCGCCGTGGGGCGCCCGCTCAAGGACGCGGCGCTGCCGTCCCCGATCACCCTGGAAGCCGCGCTCCTCGACACCGGACGGCCGATCCTGGTCGCGCCGCCCGAGCCGGGGGAGGGGCTCGGCCGGTCGATCGCCATCGCCTGGGAGGGGAGCCCCGAGGCCGCGCGCGCCATCGCCGATGCGATCCCGCTGCTGGAGAAGGCCGAGAGCGTGACCATCCTCTCCGCCAAGGCGGCCCAGGTCTCGCCGATCGACGCCGAGGATCTGCGCCACCGCCTCGCCTGGCACGGCATCGAGGGAACCATCCAGGGCTTCGAGTCGCCCCCGAGCGAGCTCGGCGCCGCCTTCCTCGACCAGGCGTCCAGGGCCGGCGCCGACCTGCTCATCAAGGGTGCCTATTCGCAGAGCCGGCTGCGCCAGCTCATCCTCGGCGGCAGGACCCGCCACATCCTGGCGCACGCGACCATCCCCGTGCTGCTGTCGCATTGAGGCATGGCGGGCTCGGACTCCTCGCACCGCTCGATGATTCTGACCGGCGCGAGCCGCGGGATCGGCCACGCCACCGTCAAGCGCTTCAGCGAGTCCGGCTGGCGCATCCTCACCTGCTCGCGCGACGCGGTGCCGGAGGCCTGCAAGCGCGATCCCAACTGGTCCCACCACATCCCGACCGATCTCGCCGACCCGGCGAGCCTCAGGCACTTCGTCGAGGAGGCCAACGACCATATCGGCGACGGCGCGCTGCACGCGCTGGTCAATAACGCCGCGGTCTCGCCCAAGACCGAGTACAAGGAGCGGCTGGGCTGCCTGAACGGCGATATCGGCGGCTGGCGGGACGTGTTCAACCTCAACCTGTTCGCGCCGCTGCTGCTGGCCCGCGGCTTCGCCGGCGCGTTGAGCCGCGGCAAGGGCACCATCGTCAACATCACCTCGATCGCCGGGCACACGCGGCATCCCTTCGCGGGCTCGGCCTACGCGACTTCGAAGGCGGCGCTGTCGGCGCTGACGCGCGAGCTCGCCGTCGAGTTCGCCGAGCTCGGCGTCAGGGTCAACGCGGTCGCGCCCGGCGAGATCGAGACCGAGATGGTCGGGCCGGAATACGAGGCGCTGATCCCGCGCATCCCGCTCAACCGCATGGGCAGCGCCGATGAGGTGGCGGCGATCGTCCACCGCATGTGCGACGAGGAGTTCGGCTACGTCACCGGGACCGAGGTCTTCGTCACCGGCGGCCAGCATCTGCTCTGACGCGTCCTTACCCCGGCCATGACGTGGCGGAGACAGGGGCGAGACACCCGGCTCAGAATGGGATCGAGACGGCCTCGTGCACGGCGTCGCAGTTGAGCAGCGTCGCCTTCTTGGACGCGATCAGGAAGCTCCCGGCCGCGCGTACCAGCCGGTAGTCGTAGCGCCCGCCGAAGCTGCGCTGGCCGTGCCCGGGGCGGTAGTCGAGCATGACGAAGCGGGCGCTGACCGCGTAGCTCCCGGCATCCGGGTCCGGCGGCTCGACGAGGACGTTGCCGATCGCGTGGCTGGTGCGGCTCGGCGGGATCTGGGCGTGGACCCGAGGGTGGCGCAGCCGGGCGAGGCGGGTCGCCATCAGCTCGCGGTCGTCGAAGAACAGCGAGACATGCTCCCACGGGTCGTCCTGGTCGATCTTCGCCGGCGCCCAGTAGGTCCCGTCCTCGGCGAACAGCGCGACCCAGTCCTCGAACCGGCGGTCGTCGAGCAGGGCGAGCTCGCGGATCAGGAAGCGCTCGACCTCCCGCGTCACCAGGAGCTCGTCGAGCGCCGAATCGGCGGAGCCCCCCATCAGGCGCGCGACATCAGCGACACCCAGGTCGCATAGTGGTTGCGCATCGCGACCTCGCTGGTGCCGATCGAGCTCACCCGCCCGGTATTGTGGTCGAGCGTCTCCGGCCCCTCCCGGGCGAGCAGGATCCACTCGTTGCCGGTCGTGGCCAGCCCCTCCTGCGCGCGGGCGAAGGCCTCGACGTCGTCGGTCTGCACCATCGATGACGCCGAATGGGTGCCGTTGAGGATGCGGATCTGCTCGCGGAACATCTGCTCCGGCGCGCCCTTGAGCCTGATCGGATAGACGAAGATCTCGGTGAGATCCGCCGACACCGGGCGGATCACGCGGATATGCGGGTTGAGCTCCTGCATCGCCATGTTGGGGTAGAAGATGACGTTGTGCCGTGACTTGGTCAGGATTTCCTTTGTCCGCTCCTTCCCGTGCCGCGCCTCCAGCCGGGCGACGTAGTCGAGGTGGATGTCCGAGCTGTTCTCGATCTGCGGCAGCCCGCCCTGCCAGGAATGCCCGTTGGGCAGCGCCGAGACCCCGAGCGGGTCCATCGACTTGACGCGGCCCTGCTTCTCGAAGAACTCGATGCCGCTCTTGTCCCCCTTGCGCCGGACGAACTGCCTCCCCGACGGGCGCGACGAGGATTCGTGGCTGTAGGCCGGGTGGTACATGTCGGACAAATTGTCGATCTGGAACTTCCAGTTGCCGCGATACATGTAGCGGTGGACCCCGCCGCTGATCTCGACCTCGCCGTCTGGCGCGCTCGCCGCGAGGTCTTCGAGGCAGAACACGTTGGCGCCGAGCCAGTCGCGCAGCCCCGGCCCGTGCGGCGACAGGTTGGCGAACACGAAGCCGCAGACCCGGTCGACCCGGGCGACGCGCCCCATGCCGTCCCGCACCCTGTCCGGTTGGCGCCCCTCGGGGTAGCCCTCGGGCTGGGTGACGAAGTCGAGGTCGCCGTTCGTGTCGTAGGTCCAGCCGTGATACATGCAGACGAAGCGCCTCGCATTGCCCGCTTCCTCGGCCACCACCTTGACGCCGCGATGGCCGCAGCGGTTGTAGAGCACGTACACCTCGCCGTCGCCATGGCGGGTCATGACGACCGGCTGGGCGCCGATCCGCGTGCAGAGGAAGTCGCCGGGCTCCGGCACCTGCGAGGCGTGGCCGACATAGACCCAGCTGCGCGCGAAGATGCGCTCCATTTCGAGGTCGAAGATCGCCGGGTCCTGGAAGACGTCGCGATGCACCCTGGTGTCGGTCACCAGCCGAGACAAATCGCCGCCGGCGTTCTCCAGCATGTCGCCCTCCCGATGTCGGCCCGAAGCGATCTTGCGGCTTCGCCAATGGCGGTTCAACCGTCCTTCGATACGCCCCCTTCGGGGGCTACTCAGGATGAGGGGCGGTGAGTGGGATGCGCAAAGGAGTCCCTCATCCCGGGTAGGCGCGAAGCGCCGTATCGAGGGACGGGCCCCGGCCAGCTCCCCACCGTCATGCCCGGACTTGTTCCGGGCACCCATGCAGCCCCTCCCCTTGCGAGGCGGGTGGTGGGGAGAGGCGGCGGCGCCAGCGGATGCCTGGATCAAGTCCACTGCTGTCCGGTTTATTTTTGTGGACGGGTTGCATGGCATTGA
>JAPPGP010000080.1 GCA_028821395.1 Defluviicoccus sp. | reverse complement strand
CCGCCTGGGAGGTGGTCGCCGAGGCGCGCCGCGTCGCCTGGCTGTCGCTCAGGCCGGAGACCGGGCGCACCCACCAGATCCGCGTCCATTGCCGGGCGCTCGGCACGCCGATCGTGGGCGACGCGAAATATGGCGCGGATGCGCCCCGGATCGACGGGCCGCCGCCGGCCGGGCGGCTGATGCTGCACGCCCGCCGGCTGGTGTTGCCAGGGGAAGGAGGCGGGGCGGTCTCGGTCACGGCGCCGCTCGACGCGGCGATGCGGGCGCAATGGGCGTTCTGGGGGTTCGACGAACCGTGACCGGCGACAACGGCGCCCTGCTCGCCGCCTTCGACCTCGACGGTACGCTGCTCGACAGCGCGGGCCAGATCGTCGAACGCGTGATTGCCTGCTGGGAGGTTTGCGGCTTCCCGCCGCCCGACCCGGTGCTTGCCAGGCGCATCATCGGCCTGCCGTGGAAGGAGAGCATTCTGGCGCTCCTGCCCGATGCCGGACCGGCGGAGTTCGAGAAGATCCGCCGCTACTACGACGACGTGCGGGAGGGGAGGCGCGCGGCCCCGCCGCCGACCGAGACCCTGTTCGACGGCGCGCGCGCGACGCTGGAGGCGCTGCGCCGGCGCGGCTACGCGCTCGCCATCGTCACCAGCCGCACAGGCGACCGGCTCGCGGCGCTGCTGCGCGACCACGGCATCGACGATTTCTTCCTCGCCTGCAAGACCGCCGACATGGGCCCGTCCAAGCCCGACCCATTCCTGCTCCGCCAGGCGATGGAGGACGCCGGCGCGGGCCCGGCGACCACGGTGATGATCGGCGACACGACCTACGATATCGGCATGGCGGTCAACGCGGGGACGCATGCGGTCGGGGTGAGCTGGGGGGTGCACGAGGCCGACGAGCTGCGCGCGGCCGGCGCGCACCGGATCGCCGACAGCTTCCGCGAGGTCCGCGACGCGGCGGTCGCGATGACCGGCGGGACGGCTGCACCCGGTCGCCGCCCGGGGTAGTATCGGACCCGATCAACCCCTCCGGGACCGGTGGTTCGATGTCGCTGCTCGACTGGAATCCGCAAGACTTCAGCGAGGTTCCCTACGCCTTCTACTCGGACGAGGGCGTTCACCGCCTGGAATCCGAACGGGTGTTCCAGGGCGAGACCTGGAATTTCTTGGCGCTCGACTGCGAGATTCCGAACGCCGGCGACTACAAGACCGCGATGGTCGGCGAAACCCCGGTCATCGCGGTGCGCGACGAGACCGGCGCGGTCAACGCGATGGTCAACCGCTGCGCCCACCGGGGCAACCTCGTCTGCATCGAGGAGACGGGCAACGCCGAGCGGCTGACCTGCGTCTACCACAACTGGACCTACGACCTGAGCGGCAGGCTCGCGAGCATCGCCTTCGAGCGCGGCATCCGCGGCAAGGGCGGCATGGCGGCGGATTTCGACCTCGCGAGCCACGGCCTCCAGCGGCTGCGCGTGGAGACCCGAAACGGTCTCGTGTTCGGCACGTTCTCCGGGACCGCGCCCGCGCTCGCCGACTATCTGGGCCCCGAGATGCGCGCCAATTTCGACCGCGTGCTGGGCCGCGAGATGGAGATCCTGGGAAATTTCCAACACCGTCTCGATGGCAACTGGAAGCTCTATGTCGAGAACGTGCGCGACACCTATCACGCGACGCTGCTGCACGCCTTCTTCCCGACCTTCGGGCTGGTGCGGCTGTCGATGAAGGGCGGGATCGAGCTCAGCGAGGGCGGGCTGCACCACCTGACCTACTCGATCGGCGCCTCGGACCGGCCGGAGTCGCAGTACAACGCCCGCGACCTGCGCGCGGTGAAGGACGGGTTTTCGCTCGACGCGCCCGAGCTCCTCGACTCGTGGCCGGAATACGAATGCGGCACCACGCTCGCGATCCAGAGCATCTTTCCCAACTTCTCCGTACAGCAGCTCTCCAACGTCATCACCGTCCGGCTGATCGTCCCGCGCGGACCCGACGAGAGCCTGCTCACCTGGTGGATCCTCGGCGCCGTGGACGACACCCCGGAGCAGCGCGCGATGCGGCTCCGCCAGTCCAACCTGGTCGGTCCCGGCGGCTATATCGCGATGGAGGACGGCGCGGTGGTCGGCTGGGTGCGCCGCGGCATCGCCGGTGCCGGGGAGCGGAGCTCGGTGCTGGCGATGGGCGGGCGCGATGTCGCGCGCGAATCCGACAGCCGCTGCAACGAGCTTTCCGTGCGCGGTTTCTGGCAGGGCTGGCACGGGCTGATGCGGGGCGGCGCTAGCCCGGCAACCTGACCGGCCAGCGGGGCGGGACCTCGGTCCACTCGCCCTCGGCCTCGGCGGGCCAGGGCGGCATGGTGACCGCGAAGGCGGCGAGCGGCGCGTCCCCGGTCGCGCGGAACTGGAACGCGGTCCCTTGCGGGATCGTCAGGCAGATTCCGGGGGCGAGCGCGGCGATCTCTTCCCGCTCGCCGTCGCTCCGCCACATCTCGCCCTCGCCGGCGACGACGTACCAGATCTCCTCGACCGTGCGGTGGCGCCCGGCGCGCGAGACCGCGCCCGGGGCGAGGCGGAAATGCGCCGCGCTGCCGCCGCCGAGCGCGGCGAGCACCCGCACTTCCGAGCCGTCGGGCGCGATGGCGTCCGGCTCGGCGGGGAGCGGCCGGGTGGCGAAGCCGGGCACCGGGCCCGCGCTCAGCGCTTGCGGTACTGCTCGGCGCCGAACAGGTTGGACCAGTCCTCTTCGCTCCAGCTCCGCCGGTCGGCGGTGTCGGTGAGCCGTTCCATGTCGCGCGCGACGGCGGGCCTGGCGGCGACCGTCCCGAACCAGCGCAGCACGTTGGGGTGGTCCTCCAGGGACTGCCCCTGGCGGCCGTGCAGCCGGCACCAGGGGAAGATCGCCATGTCGGCGATGCTGTACGCGCCGGCGACGAACTCGGCCTCGCCGAGCCGCCGGTCGAGCACCTGGTAGAGCCGGCGCGCCTCGTTGGTGTAGCGGTCGAAGGCGTAGTCGATCTTTTGCGGCGCATAGGCGCGGAAGTGATGCGCCTGGCCCAGCATCGGCCCGAAGCTCGCCATCTGCCACATCAGCCACTGCATCGTCTCCAGCCGGGCGCGCGGCTCCCGCGGCATGAATTGCCCGGTCTTCTCGGCGAGGTAGAGCAGGATCGCCCCCGATTCGAAGACCGCGATCGGCTCCCCGTCCGGCCCGTCGTCGTCGGCGAGCGCCGGGATCTTGTTGTTCGGGCTGATGGCGAGGAATTTGGCGTCGAACTGCTGGCCCTTCTCCAGGTCGATCCAGTGCTCGTCATAGGCAAGCCCGGTCTCTTCCAGCATGATGTGGATCTTCTGGCCGTTGGGCGTGGCCGAGGTGTAGAGGTCGATCATGGTGCGCTCCCCGCGGTTGTTCGGGACGGCGCAGAAAACCACAGTTCATCCCCGGCGGGAACAGGCGCGGGAGCGCAAGGTCTTGAGTGCGTGGATCTTCGGTTACGGCTCTCTGGTCTGGCGGCCCGATTTCCCCTACGTCGAACGCCGGATTGCGGCGATCGACGGCTGGGCGCGGCGCTTCTGGCAGGGCTCCACCGACCACCGGGGGGTGCCGGGCGACCCCGGCCGCGTCGTCACGCTGGTGCGCGAGAACGGGGCGCGGTGCTGGGGCCGGGCCTATCGCATCGAGGGCGGGGACGGCGAAGCGATCCTGGAGCGGCTCGCCCATCGCGAGAAGGGCGGCTACGACCGGATCGTGCTCGACCTCCACTTCGCCGCCCCTGGGGCGCCCGCCCGGGGCTTCGTCTATTTCGCCAATCCGCGGAACCCCAACTGGCTCGGCCCGGCGCCGCTCGCCGACATCGCCCGCCAGGTGCGCCGCAGCCACGGGCCGAGCGGGGCCAATGTCGAGTACGTCCTGGAGCTCGCCGGCGCGCTACGCGAGATGGAGGTCGAGGACGCGCACGTGTTCGCCCTCGCCGACCTCGTCAAAGGGGAGGGGGCGCCCTAAATTAGGAGCGGGATCGACAGGGAGGATGGCGATGGCGAAAGCGACGTTCGGCGCCGGCTGCTTCTGGGGCGTCGAGGAGGCCTACCGGCAGGTCGAGGGCGTGACCGCGACGGCGGTCGGCTATGCCGGGGGCAGCGTCGACAACCCGAGCTACGAGATGGTGTGCTCCGGCCGGACCGGCCACGCCGAGGTCGTGCAGGTCGAGTTCGACCCCGGCAAGGTGAGCTACGAGGCGCTGCTAGATCTGTTCTGGCAGGTGCACGACCCCACCCAGGTCGACCGCCAGGGCCCGGATATCGGCACCCAGTACCGCAGCGTCATCTTCGCCGAAGACGCGGAACAGGAGGAAGCCGCGCGGCGCTCGCTCGACGGCGAGCAGGCGGGCGGCCGCCACCGCCGCGACATCGCGACGCGGATCGAGCCGGCGGCGACCTTCTGGATGGCCGAGGACTACCACCAGCAATACTTCGCCAAGCGAGGCCACCGCCGCTTCGGCCTGTTCTAGCCCTTCGCCCTTCGATACGCCGCCCCCCTCCGTCATGCCTGGCCCGCGGAACATGTCCGGCCATGACGGAAGGGGCAACGGCACCGCAACCGCCCTGCGGCGACGACTCGCGCCGTCGGTTCCTCTAGTATCCGCCCTCCATTGGGGAGGGCGCGCATGGCGACCATGGCGAAGGACGTCGATATCGGCGCGGCGCTGATCGAGCGCGCGGATGCGCTTGCGCCCGCCCTGGCGGCGCGGGCGGAAGAGACCGCAGCGCTCCGGCGCCTGCCGGACGAGACCTTCCGCGCGCTCCGCGATAGCGATCTCCTCAAGGCGGCGCGCGCCGAACGCTTCGGCGGCTATGCGCTCGGCCTCGACGAGGTGCTCGAAATCGTCGTCCGGCTGGGCCGCGGCTGCGGCTCGACCGCCTGGGTCTACGGCATTTATTGCGACCATGCGATCACGGTCGGCATGTTCGAGCCCGAGGCCCAGGACGAGGTCTGGGGCGACGATGCGGAGGCGGTGATCTGCTCCGGCCTGGCGCCGTCGGGCAAGGTCGAGCGCGTCCCCGGCGGCTATCGTCTCGACGGGCGCTGGCAGTTCTCCAGCGGCTGCGACCATGCCGGCTGGGTGTTCGTCCAGAGCATGATCCCGCCCGCCGCCGACGGCGAGGCGCCGACGCCCGCCTATCTGCTGGTGCCGCGCAGCGACTGGAAGATCGACGACACCTGGTTCGTCACCGGGCTCGCCGGCACCGGCAGCAAGGACATCGTGATCGAGAACGCGTTCGTGCCGCCGCACCGGGTGCAGCCGATCACCCCGCTGAATGCCGGCGAGGGGCCGGGCGCGCGGGTCAACAAGGCGCCGATCTTTCGCCTGCCGCGCATCGCGACGGTGCCGTTCTCGCTGGTCGCGCCGGCGCTCGGCGTGGCGGACGCGATGATCGATGCCTTCGTCGAACGGACCTCGGCGCGGGCGACCCGCGGGGTGCGCCATGCCGAGCTCACCACGGTGCAGCTCCGCCTCGCCGAGGCCGCCGCCGAGCGCGACTGCGCCCGGCTGCTGCTCTCGCGCGCGACGGCCGAGACCATGGCGGCGATGCGGAGCGCGGGCCGGCTCGGCCTCGAACAGCGCGCGCGCAACCGGCGCGACATGGCCTATATCGCGACGCTCTTGACCCGCGCCGCCGAGCGCATCTACGGCGTCACCGGGGCGAGCGGTCTGTTCGACGGCAACCCGATGAAGCGCATGTTCCACGACATCCGCGCGGTCGCCGCCCACCACATCACCGCCTGGGACATCGCCGGCCCGACCTACGGCCAGGTCGCGCTCGGGCTGGAGCCCACCAACCCGCTGGTCTAGCCGGACCGCCCCTTCTCCAGCAGCGCGGCCTCGATCGGCACGCCGAGGCTCTCGTGGATGGTGTTGTACATCTTCCAGAAGCCGACCACGCAGGCGAGCTCGACGATTTGCGGCGGGGTGAGCGTCGCGGCCAGGCGCTCGAGGAGTTCCGGCGGCACGTTCGCCGGATCGAGCGTCGCCGCGCGGGCATAGGCGAAGCAGGCGCGCTCCACCGGGTCTTCCGGCTCGTAGCCCGCATCTAGCAGGGCCTCGATGTCGTCCTGCGCGCAGCCCCAGCCCTCGCCCTCGCCCCCGGCGGCGGCAGCGAGCGTGTTGGAATTGTGCGCGACGCAATAGGCCGAGCGGTTGAGGGCGCTGCAGAACGCCGCGATGCGCCGCTTGAGCCCTCGGTCGAGATGGCCGGAGTCGTCCCGCATTGCCGTGTCGTTGAGCCGGATCAGGCAGGCGAGAAGCTCCGGCCGGTGCATGTAGAGCCGGAGCGCGTTGGGCAGGAAGCCCATGCGCCGCTCGTAGGCGTCGACCGCGGCGGCGAGGTTTTCGGGCAGGGCGGCGCGGTCGGCATAGGGGATCGGCGGGCGGGCTTCGTCGGTCATGGCGCGCCTCAGCCGAGATAGTCTTCGAGCCTGACCTTGCCCCAGTTGAGCGGGAAGGCCTCGCGGAAATCCTCGCCGCCGCGATGCGGCTTCGCGGTCGCGTCGATGCCGATCTTGCCGACCAGGCGGAACGGCTCGTGGCCCGCGAGCGGTGCCGCCGAGGGGTCGTAGGGCGAGCCCCTGGTTCCCGGCACCACGACGATGTCGCGCGCGGGGTCCACCCGGGTCGCCATCGCGCGGTAGACCGCGCCCGGGCTCTCGATGTCGGTGTCGGGGCTGATCGCGACCACCATCTTGGTGTTGAGCCAGGGCCCCCCCATGGCCTGCATCAGCGCGTCGTTGACGAAGCCCTCGCGCGGGTAGCTCACCTGCAGGATGCAGGAGACCGCCGCCCCCCAGGTCGGGAAGCGCACCTCGTGCACGGTGAGTCCGATCTCCGAGATCCGGTTGTACAGCACCGCCTCGTGGCAGAGCCGCGGGAGCGGCTGGTGGTCGGTCTCGGGCACCGTCTGGTGGTTGCGGTAGATCGGCCGGTCGCCCCGCATGGTGATCGCGGTCACCTCGATGCGCGGTATCTTCTGCTCCTGCGGCAGGAAGTACATGGTGGGCGCGTTCACCCCGCCGGCCTCCTGCGTGCCGGTGAGGTCGACCAGCCCCTCGACGACGATCTCGGCATGGGCCGGCACGCGGAGGTCTATGGTCTCGCAGGGCACCATCTCGACATCCCGGTCCATGAGCGTGCCGACCATCTCCAGCTCGCCCCAGAGATCCATGTGCATGCCGGAGAAATTGGCCATGATCTCGTAAGCCGGGTGGACCCCGAAGACCAGCGCGATCGGCATCTCGGTCCGGCCCAAGGCGCGGTACTTGTCCATGATTATGTGGGTGTGCGGGGTGGCGAAGCTGATCCGGCCGTGGCGCGGTCCGACCGGCGTGGTACCGGCATGGGACGAGTTGTAGAACCCGGTCTCCGGGTCGCGGACGATGTTCATCGCCGAGATGTAGCGCTGGCCTTCCTCCGCCGA
>JAPPGP010000185.1 GCA_028821395.1 Defluviicoccus sp. | reverse complement strand
TCACCGTGGAGCGCGGCGGACACCGGCGCTCCGTCGCGCTCCGTCTCGGCGCCGCGCCCAAGCCGCCGGCGCCGCGGAAGAGGCCGCAAGCGCGCGGCGACTGCCCCCACCCGGCGCCGGTCTGCCGCGCGCGCCAGGCGGTGTTCCCGGTCTCCGGCTTCGACCCCGCGGCCAGCGCGACGCGGATCGGGCGGACGCTGCTGGTCACCAACCGGCATGTCGTCGCGGACCGGCCGGATGCGCTGGTCCACACCCCGGACGGGCCGCGGCAGGCACGGGTGGTTCCCTCGGCCTATCGCGGCGATCTCGCGCTGCTCGAGGTCGAGGGTCTGCCCGAGGGGTCGATCCCGGACCTCGAAGGGGAGCTTTCGGACGGCGCGTTCTACGCCATCGGGGCCGACATAGCCCGCAAGCAGGTGCGCGTCTTCGCTCCGGGCGGGCTGATCGCGCGCCCCGCCGAGGGCGCCGAGCTCGGACGGCTCCACGTGCGCGCGCGCATGCAGCCGGGGGTCAGCGGCGGCGCCCTGGTGGACCGGAACGGCGCGCTGGTGGGCATCGCGGTCGGCGGCGGCGAGGGGCGTTTCGAGGCGATACCGCTCGCGGGCCTGCGCGCGCTGCTCGCATTGCGTGCGCACGCGAACGCCGCCCGGGTGACCCGACGGCTGGGCCGCGCGTTCGCGGACTGCGCCGCGCGCATGGACGGGTTCCGCCCGCGCGCGGCGCAAGAGCCCGCCCGCGATGCGCTGTCCAAGGCCTGCGCCGCGGCGATGAACCACGGCCAGCTGCTCGAGGCCGGGCGGCTGCTGGCACGCGCGCGCGGCTTCGACGGCGCGATCGCCCTGCTCGGCCAGGCCGTGCGCCAGGTTCCCAACTCGATCAACGCGCGGCTCTCGCTGCTGGTCGCGCTGCAGCTCGCCGGGCGCTTCGCCGAGATGACCGGGCATGCGCGCCGGGCGATGACGATGGCGCCCGAGGACCCGCAGGCCCTGCGCTTCGCCATCCAGTCCGGCGTCTGGGGCAACGCGCCCGCGCTCGCCGAAGCGGCATACCGGGCGCTCCTCGAGGTGGACCCGCGCCAGGCCCGGGCGGCCCGCCGGTTCATCGACAACGCCCCGCCCGCGCCGCGGCGCAGGTAGCGCTCACTCCGAGAGCGGGTCGGCGATCCAGCCGGCGGCGACGACGCCTTCGCGCTCATAGGGGGACGGCGCCGCGCGGGCGAGGATGCGCGCCTTGAGCCCGGCCGCGCCGAGCCCGGGCTCGCGCGCCAACAGCCTGGCGGCGAGCGCGGCGAGGCGGGGGACCGCGTAGCTCGAGCCGGAGGCCCGGCCCGAAGCGCCGCGGAAGTCGACGACCGCGAGGTTCTCGCCCGGCAGCATCACGTCGACGCTCGTCCCACCCCAGTTCGACCCCCTGGCGAGGCGGCCGAAGCCGTCGGCCGAGGTCACGGTGAGGATGTTCTGGAGCCGGAGCGAGGCGGGGTAGACCGGATCGGCGTCGATGTCCCTTCCGTCATTGCCGGCCGAGACCACGGCGAGGATTTCGCGCCCCCGGAGCGCCTCTTCGAACTCCCGCCAGTCCTCCGCCCGGCGGCTGCCGAGCGGCAGGGCGAGGATGCGGGCGCCGGCGGCGGCGGCGCGCGCGACGAGATCGCCCATGCGGCTCATGTCGGGGCGCGGATAGCGGTACGGGATCAGCGCGGCCTCGGGCGCCTCGCGCGCCAGCACCGATGCGACCGCCGTGCCGTGGCGGATCGGCCGGAAGGGTCCGCGCGAGACGTCGCCGTCATAGGGCCAGGGGTCGAGATCCCAGAAATCGTAGCCGAGCGGCATGCCCGCACCGTTGCGCGCGAGCCGGTCGCGAAACAGGGGCAGGTCGTAAGCCAGCCCCGAATCCACCAGCGCGATCCGGACGCCCCCGGGATCGCTGCCGGCGGGCCATGGGGCCTGCAGGGTCTCGGTCCATTTGAGGGTCTCGAGATCGCCGTCGAGCTGGTCGAGATATCGCCAGCCCGCGCCGCCCGTCCGGATCGCCCGGCCGGAGCGGATGCGGCAGGTTCCGTCCGCAATCGCCTGAAGCGACGGCCGGGCACGGTCGCCGTCATGCGCGGCGTAGGAGACCCGGAACTGGCGCAGCCTGCCCTTGAGCTGGCGCCGCTCGACGACGAGCTCGTCGGCCCCCGGCAGCAGCAGGCGAACCGCGATGCGCCGGGCCTCGCCGTGGTCGGGCCGGCGGGTCTCGCCGAGCAGCCAACTCCCCGGCAGGGCGTGCTGCGCGTCGAGCCCCGACAGGCCGGGCAGCGGACACACCCGTTCGACGGCGAGGCGCGGCCAGCGCGCCCGGTCCGGCTCGGCGGCGGCGATCGATGCGACCGAAGCCAGCACGCCGGCCGCGCAAAGGGTCCGCACGGCAAAGAGGCGGGAGAGTTCGGTGGCGGAGGGAGAGGGATTCGAACCCTCGATAGAGGTACTACCCCTATAACGGTTTAGCAAACCGCCGCCTTCAGCCACTCGGCCACCCCTCCGGCAGGGGCCAGCACTTACCACGATGCGGGACGCAAGAGAAGGAGGTGGTGCCGCAGGAAAGGATTGAACTTTCGACCTCAC
This sequence comes from Defluviicoccus sp., assembly GCA_028821395.1. Classification (GTDB taxonomy): domain Bacteria; phylum Pseudomonadota; class Alphaproteobacteria; order MPNO01; family MPNO01; genus MPNO01. The sequence continues at coordinate 4,869 of JAPPGP010000185.1, read as the reverse complement.
CCTTACCAAGGGTGCGCTCTACCACTGAGCTACTGCGGCGCCGCCGCGATATCTGCCACAGCCGGGGCCGGAAGCGCAACGGCCTACGCGTTCGATCCCCCGGCCGTTCCCCGGTCTCTCGGGGAGGGCGGGATCGCGTCTTCCATGTCGCGCAGCGTCACCGTCGGCCCGTCATACTTGAGCATGCCGAACAGGCTGGAGATCGGCAGCACGGGCAGGATGCGGACCGCGCCATCGTCCAGAATCACGTAGCGCACCCGATCCCCCGGCCCGACGCCCAGCGCCTCCCGGACGGCTTTGGGCAGTGTGGTCCGCCCCCTGGAAGTGATCGTGGACTCGATCATTGGACAAGTCCTCAACTCTACATCGATAGCAGTATACAGCGGGGTTGCCGCCCTACACCCCGCCATAGACCGGCACCACGGCGCCCCGCGTGACCGCGTTGTCGGGCGCGGCGAGAAAGGCGATGGTTTGGGCCACCTGTTCGGTCTTCGGCCAGGCGGCGTGGTCGGCTTCGGGCATCGCCGCGCGGTTGGCCGGGGTGTCGAGGATCGAGGGCGCGACGGCGTTGACCCAGATGCCCTCGGCCGCGACCTCCTCGGCGAGCGCCTGGGTGAGCGCCGCGACCGCGGCCTTGGCGGCGGCGTAGGCCGCCATGCCCGCACCGGTGCGCGGCTCGACGCCGGGCCGGGCCGCGACGTTGACGATGCGCCCGCCCGCGCCCGCCCGGCGCAAGGCGGCGACCGCCGCGCGGCAGCAGAGATAACAGGTCGCCGCGTTCATCGACATCTGGCGCGCGAACGTCTCGGGCGGCGCCTCGGCGATGCCGCCCATGTCGAACCCGCCGGCGAGGTGGATCGAGGCCCAGAGGCCGTCGATGCCGGCATAGAACCGCTCGACGGCGTTCCAGTCGGCGAGGTCGCCGGTAGCGCAAAGCCGCACCCGCTCGTGCCCGGCATGGGGAAACCGCGCCGCCTCGGCGTCGTCGAAGGCCGGGACATGGCATGTCGCGCCCTCCGCCAGCAGCCGCGCCACCACGGCGGTGCCGAGCGCGCCCGCGCCCCCGGTGACGACCGCGTTCCTGCCGTTCAAGTCCATGTCGATATCCCTAGTCCGAGACCCCCGCCCGCCCGCCGAGCGCCAGCGCCTTCGCGACCAGCGCGTCGCAGGTCGAACGGTCGTAGTTCAGGTAGTTGGCCGCCATGTTGCGCACCGGGTCGGCGGCGTAGTAGCGCTCGTATTGCAGCTGGCGCATGCCGAAGGCCTCGCCGCAGAGGTCCCAGGCGAGCTTGTAGAGCGCCACCCGCTCGGCGCCCGGCATGCCCTCGGCGCCCTGGTAGTAGCGCTCGATCTCGGGGCCGATGGCGCTCTCGAGGTCGGCCGTGCTCGGCATCGCCAGCAGCCCGCCCGCGCCCACCGTCTGCATGATCTCGATCACCCGCGGATAGGTCCGCGCGAGATAGGTGCGCGCCATGAACAGCGGTGCGATCTCCGGGCGCACCGATCCGGCCAGCGTCGGCTCGTGATGCACTTCCGACCGCGTGATGCAGGCGCGCACGATCTCGATCGCCTCGACGCACTCGCCCAGCATCTGCTGGACGTGCAGGAAGCGGTCGGTCCTCACCGCCCGGGCGATGGCCATGGCGACGCCGACCGCGAATTCCAGCTTGACCAGCCCGCGCACCGAGGTCTGGTGCGCGGTATAGGATCGCAGGCTGGTGTCGGGGAAGATCGCGTTGGCGATCGCCGCGTCGTTGTAGACGAACACCCGGTCCCAGGGGACCAGCACGTCGTCGAAGATCATCAGCGAATCCGGCTCCTCGAAATTCGCGGCGAGGGGGTGATCCGCCGGCTCGGTGTCTCCCCGGTCATAGGGCTCGCGGCAGATCTGGCTGAGCCCCGGCGCGTCGATCGGGACGGCGAAGACCAGCGCGTGCCGCGCGTCCTCGGGCGGCAGGCCGGGAACGTTGTAGATCAGCACCTCGTCGGCCACCGGACCGAGCGTCGCGATCATCCGGGCGCCCGACACCACGATGCCGACGTCGGACTCCGAGACCAGCCCGAGATGGAGGTCCCGCTCGGCCTGCGCCGAGGACGCCTTCGACCGGTCGTTCTGCGGCGACATCAGCGCATGCGTCAGGAACAGGTCGTTCTCGCGCACGAACTCGTAGTAGCGCACCATGTTCTCGCCGAAGCGCGCGCCGCCGCGGGCGAACACCTCGGCCCCCTCGGCGAAGGCGAGCAGCGTGCAGTTCATGAAATCGGGCGATCGCCCCATCAGGCCGAGCGTCGCCTCGGCGATGCCGCGATAGGCGGCGTGCTTCTTCTCCAGATCGGCGCGGTCGCTCGCCGGCATGAAGGCGGTCGCCACGTCGTCGCCGGTCGAGGGCGAGGCCCAGGTCATGCGGTCGCGCAGCGCCGGGTCGTGCTGCAGGTCGAACAGACCGGCGAGCCGGGCGACGGGGCGCCGGAAGGCGGGGTGCGCGGCGACGTCGTCCACCCTCTCGCCGCCGATCCACACCTCGCGCGGGCGCGCCCTCAGCCCCGCGACATACTGACCGCCCGTCCTGACTGGCACGGAGCCCTCCCCGGCGATTGCGATTTGCTCTGGCGGGAACGCCGCTAAACGGGCAAAATGCCGCCCCCGAAGCGGCGACGCAATCCGGGACGGCGCCGTCTGCGCGTCGAAGACCAACGATGGGAGACGACTACATGCCTAAGCGTTTGAAATTCGCCGGGAAGGGCGCGATCGCCGTCGCCCTCGTCGCCGGCGGGGCCGTCGCGGCGCTCGCGCTGCAGCCGTCGGCGGCGGTGGCCCAGAAATTCCACATGAAGATCGGCATGGCGACGATCAACGACCCGCAGCAGGAGTGGGGCGAGAAGATCGGCAAGCTGCTCGCGGAGCGGAGCGGCGGCCGGGTCACCTACAAGGTGTTCCCGCTGAGCCAGCTCGGCACCATCGCGCGCCAGGTCGAGGCCACCCTGCTCGGCACGCAGGAGGTCTTCCTGACCCCGCCCGCCTTCTATGTCGGCGTCAACCAGGCGTTCATGGTGCCCGACGCGCCGGGCATCTTCCTGAACCAGAAGCACGGCAACGACGCGATCCGCGACCCCGAGTTCAAGACGCCCTTCCTGGCCGCCGCGGAGGATAAGGGCGTGGTCGGCGCCGGGCTGATCGTCTATGAGGGCACCTCGTATGCCAGCACCAAGCCGATCCGCAAGCCCGAGGACATCGCCGGCCTCAAGATCCGCGTGCTGGCGAGCCCGGTGGAGCGCGCGATACCCGGCGCGTGGGGCGGCACCGGCGTGCCGATGAACTTCACCGAGGTGGTGCCGGCGATGCAGCGCGGCGTGGTCGATGCCTGCCGCTCCAGCATCGTCGCCATGACCGGGCTGAAGTTCCAGACCGTCGCCAAGTTCACCACCGTGTCCGGCGGCGGCTACATCCCGACCGCGACCTGGTACAGCAAGGCCTGGCTGAACAAGCTCCCGGCCGATATACGCAAGATGGCCCTCGAGATCCCCGGCGAGCTGGAGGAAGAGGTGGCCGAGGCGGTCCGCAACAAGGTCGCGGCATCCCACAAGATCTGGCAGGAGGCGGGGGTCGAGCTCATCCGGTTCTCCGAGGCCGACCAGAAGCGCTACCTCGCGAAGCTGCGCCCGCTGGGCGAGGAGATCCTCGGCAAGCACAAGAACCCCCTGGTGCGCGATCTGTACGGGAAGCTGAAGATCGTGGCGGAGAGGCACCGCCCGAAGTCCTGACGCCTCTCGCGTCGACCAAGGGAAGGGGCCGGCCCGTCCGGCCCCTTTTCGATTCCGCGCCCGATCAGCGCATGGTCTCGCCGCCGTCGACCGGGACCACCTGGCCGGTCATGTGGGCGGCGCCGTCGCCGAGCAGGAAGACGATCACCGACGAGACCTGCTCGGCCCGCGCGATGGCGCCGAGCGGCACGGTCTTTGCCCGCTCGCGTCGCACCCGGTCCAGCTCGTCGCCCGCCATGCCGCGGCCGAAGAACGGCGTGTCGACCGGGCCGGGGGAGACCACGTTGACGCGCACCCCGAACGGCGCCTTCTCGCGCGCCACCGATTTGGAGAACGCGATCACCGCCGCCTTGGCCGCGGCGTAGTGGGCGGCGCCGGCCTGGCCGCGCAGCGCGAATACCGAGGCGGCGTTGACGATCGCGCCCCGGCGGCGTCCGACCATCCCCGGCACGACCGCGCGGCAGACATGGAAGGTGCCGCCGGCATGCACCGCCATCATCCGCTGCCAGTCCGCGTCGGCGATGTCCTCGATATCGGCGAAGCCGACGATGCCGGCGAGGTTGACCGCCCGCTCGACCGGTCCGAGATCGCGGGCGACGGCGCCCGCGACGCGGGCGACCGCCGCCGGGTCGGCGACGTCGAGCGCGTAGGAAGCGGCGATGCCGCCGGTGCCGACGATCGCATCGGCGGTCTTGCCTGCCGCGTCGGCGTCGATATCGGCGACCGCCACCGCGTCGCCCGCCTGGCCCAGCGAGATCGCGGTCTGGCGGCCGATGCCGCTGCCGCCGCCGGTGATCAGGGAGACGCCCGCCATGGGCGAAAATTGACAGACCCCGGGCCGCGTGTGAAGGTTCGCCAGACCTTGGGAGGATGCCGAGATGCGCCCGCAATCCCTGAATCCGGCCAGGCTGGCCAATCTGTTCCGCGCCGAGTTCGAGCTCAGCAACGTGTCCGAGGGCGAGACGGTCGCGCTGCTGAGCGATCTGGCGACACGGCGCGAATACGTCCAGGCCTCGTTCGCCGCGGCGGAAGCGCTGGGCGCCGATGCCTACGAGATGTGCGTCAACGCGGTGCCGAGCTGGACCTCGGTCGGGGTGGCGACGGTCG
>JAPPGP010000197.1 GCA_028821395.1 Defluviicoccus sp. | reverse complement strand
CTGTGCGAGGCCAACCGGCTCAAGTTCAAGGGCAACTGGAAGCTGCTCTACGACAACTCGGCCGACGGCTACCACGTGGTGTTCTCGCATCGCTCGCTGCTCGCCATGGAGAACCGCTTCGATGCCGAAAGCGACAAGGGGATGGCGTTCTACCGCACGAGCCCCGACTCGGCGCCGATGTATGTCCGCTGCTTCGGCAACGGGCACCATTTCAAGGACAAGCGCCCCAATGTCGCGGACCGGCCGGGTGCGCTGTGGGAGATCGAGGGCCCGCACCCGGGCATGGAGCATTTCGAGGCCTCGCTCCGTCAGCGCCTCGGCGACCGGGCCGACCGTGCGCTCGACCTCGCCTCGTCGGAGCCGGTGAACATCAACGTCTTCCCCAACCTCCACATCCTCGGCAACCACGTGCAGGTCTCGACCCCGGTCGCCGTCGACGAGACCGACACCACCTGGTACGGCACCGCCGTGGTCGACGACGACGGCGAGCTCGAGGGGACGGTCGATGCGATCAACGCGCTGCGCATGCGCACCCAGGAGTCCTTCCCCAATTTCGGCGAGGTCGACGACCTCGCCAATTTCGAGCAGATCCAGGTGGGCTTCCTGGCCGAGGAGGACGAATGGGTCTACATGCATCGCGGGCTCGGAATCCCGGGCCGCTTGGAGGTGGACGACGACGGCGTCATCACCGGGCCGCCGACCGACGAGGTGTTCATGCGCGAGCACATGAAGGTGTGGAAGCGCCTGATGACGGCGGAGCCCCGCATCGCGATCGCCCGGACGGTCTGAGGAGCCCACGTGGACGCACCCGACCCGTCGAGCAGCTCGTACTACGTCAGCGACGACTTCTACGCCGCGCTGGTCGAGGAATTCGCCGACTGGCAGACCCCGGAGCGCGCGATCTCGGACGCGGCGCTGCGCGAGTCCTGCGCCCGCTTCCTCGCCGAGGAGGCGCGGCTCCTCGACCAGGACCGCTTCGACGACTGGCTCGCCCTGCTCGCCCCGGAATGCGTCTACTGGGTGCCGGGCACGCGGGGCGGCGACCCCAGGCGCGAGATCGCCATCGCCTTCGACGACCGCCGCCGGCTGGAGGACCGCATCTTCCGCCTCAAGACCGGTGAGGCCTGGTCGCAGCGCCCGGGCTCGCGGACCGCGCGCATGGTCTCCAACATCGAGCTGTTCTCGACCGCGGACCCCGACATCGTGATGACGCGCTCCAACTTCCTCACCGTCGAGTTCCGCGCCGGCGAGACCCGGATCTGGGCCGGCTGGGCGGGCCATCGGCTGCGCGATGCGACCACGCATTGGCGGATCCTGGTCAAGCAGGTCAACCTGATCGACTACGACCAGAACCTCAGGAACCCGTCGATCGTGCTGTGAGGCGTCAGAGCCGCGCCCCATCCTCGTGCCGGGTAGCGACAGAGCCGCGCCTCGCCATTGCCCCGGGTGGCGGCGTAACCACGCCTCGCGTTCGTACCGGGTAGCGGCGTAACCACGCCTTGCCTTCGTCCCGAGCAGCGGCGTAACCACGCTTTACCTTCGTCCGGGGTGGCGGCAGAGCCGCGTCTCGCCTTCGTCCCGAGTAACGGCGGAGCCGCGCCTCGACGGACGGGGCCGGGGGTGGCGCCTTATCCGGCGGCCGCGCCGTCCGCGATCAGGCTGGCGAGCAGCCGGCGGGCCTGGATGGTGGGGCGGTCGGCGTTGACGTCGATCTGCGGCGCGCCGGGGCTGGCGTCGACGCCGCGCTGCTGCGCCTCGACCGCGTCGACGTCCTCGCGGAAGGTCTGGTGGACGCCGGGATGCAGGCGGGTGTCGAGCTCCGCGTCGTCGAGCCGGTAGTTGCGCGCGAACAGCCAGAAGTAGTGGCAGGACGACTCGCTCTCGGGGGTCGAGAAATGCGAGGTCCGGTTGGTGATGCCGCGTCCGCGGTCGCCCTCCGGCGCGCCGGTCCCGGCCTCGGCGGCGCCGATGTCGAAGATGCAGCCGGTCGGCGGCAGGAAGGTCGCGAGGATCCAGCGGTCGACCGGCCCGGCGAAGCCGCCCGCGAGCTTCCAGATCGGCGGCGCCTCGACCCCGAGCAGCCAGCGCGAGATCGCGATCCGCCCGTCCTTGCGCTCGACCCTGGGCGGGGTGTCCTGGACGGCGTCGCTGCCGAGCGTGTCGGGATGGACGAAGGTGACATGCGTCGCGTCGAGCTGGATGTCGGTCAGCAGCCGGTACTCCGCCGCGACCGGGTGATAGTCGCCCGTGGTCCGCCACGCCGCCCCGTCGTTCCAGAACAGGTCGGGGATCAGCGCCGCGTCGGCGCGGGCCGGATCGCCCATCCAGATCCAGATCCAGCGGTGCCGCTCGACGACCGGATAGCGCCGCACCCGGGCGCCCGGCGGGATCGTCGACTGGCCGGGAATCGAAATGCAGGTTCCGGTCGGGTCGAAGGTCAGCCCGTGATAGCCGCACTGGATGTCGTCGCCCCGCACCCGTCCCATCGAGAGCGGCAGGTTGCGGTGGCAGCAGCGGTCCTCCAGCGCGACCGGGCTGCCGTCCCCGCGGCGATAGAGCACCACCGCCTCGCCGAGCAAGGTCCGGGACATGGGCTCGCGCGCGACCTCATGGTCCCAGGCGGCGACATACCAGCAATCGCGCAGATACATCGCGCGCCCTTCACGCCGCGGCGGGCTGGTTCGACGGCACCGCCTCCACCTTCGCGGCGCAGAACTTGAACTCGGGGATCTTGCCGAACGGGTCGAGCGCGTCGTTGGTTAGCAGATTGGCCGCCGCCTCGGCGAAGCAGAACGGGATGAACACCACCCCCGCCGGAACGTCCCGGTCGACCCGGCCGATCAGCTCGATCGCCCCGCGCCTGGTCTCGACCCGGATCCTGGCCCCGGGGGCGAGCCCCATGCGGTCGAGATCGGCCGGCGCGAGATGGGCGATCGCCTCGGGCTCGATGGCGTCGAGCACGTCGGCGCGCCGCGTCATCGCGCCGGTATGCCAGTGCTCCAGCACGCGGCCGGTGGTCAGGATCATCGGGAAGTCGTCGTCCGGCACCTCGTCCGGCGGGGCGATCGCGGCGGGCACGAACTTGCCGCGCCCGCTCGCGGTGGGGAAGCCGTCGCCGAAGATCACGTCGTCGCCCGGCACGTCGAACGACGCGGTGGGATAGGTGACCGAGTCCTCGCGCTCCAGCCGCTCCCAGGAGATGCCGTTGAGCGAGGGCATGAGCGCCTGCATCTCGGCGAACACGTCGGCCGGGCCGTCATAGGACCAGTCGAGGCCGAGCCGGCGGGCGATCTCCTGGACGATCCACAGATCCTGGCGCGCCTCGCCCGGCAGGGGCAGCGCGGCGCGGCCGATCTGCACCTGGCGGTTGGTGTTGGTGTAGGAGCCGTCCTTCTCGGGGAACGCCGAGGCCGGCAGCAGCACGTCGGCGAAATAGGCGGTCTCGGTGAGGAACAGCTCCTGCACGACGAGATGGTCGAGCATGGCGAGCGCCTCGCGGGCGTGGCCCAAATCGGGGTCCGACATCGCCGGGTTCTCGCCCATGATGTACATGCCGCGGATCTGGCCTGCGTGGACCGCGTTCATGATCTCGACCACGGTGAGCCCGCGCTCGGGGTCGAGCGAGGTCTTCCAGGCCGCCTCGAAGGTCTCGCGGATCTCGGCCCCCGCCACCGAGCGGTAATCGGGGTAGAACATCGGGATCAGCCCGACGTCGGAGGCGCCCTGCACGTTGTTCTGCCCGCGCAGCGGGTGCAGTCCCGTCCCCGGCCTGCCCACCTGGCCGGTCATCAGGGCGAGCGAGATCAGGCAGCGCGCGTTGTCAGTGCCGTGGATGTGCTGCGAGATGCCCATGCCCCAGAAGATGATCGAGGCGGACGCGGTGGCGTATTCGCGCGCGACGGTGCGGATGGTCTCCGCGTCGATGCCGCAGACCGGCGCCATCTCCTCCGGCGTGAACGGCGCGACATGCGCCTTCAGCGCCTCGAACCCCTCGGTGTGGCGCTCGATATAGCCCGGATCGTGCAGCCCCTCGGCGACGATGGTGTTCATCATCGCGTTCAACAGCGCCACGTCGGTCCCCGACTTGAACTGGAGCATGTGCGTCGCGTGGCGGCTGAGCGCCTGGCCGCGCGGGTCCATGACGATCAGGGACTTGCCGGCCTTGGCCGCGTTCTTGAAGAAGGTCGCCGCGACCGGGTGGTTCACCGCCGGGTTGGCGCCGATGACGACGATCGTGTCCGAGTTGGCGCATTCGAAGAACGGCGCGGTGACGGCACCGGAGTTGATGGTCTCCATCAGCGCCGCGACGGACGAGGCGTGGCACAGCCTCGTGCAGTGGTCGACGTTGTTGGTGCCGAAGCCCGCCCGCACCAGCTTCTGGAACAGATAGGCCTCCTCGTTGGAGCCCTTGGCGGAGCCGAACCCGGCGAGCGCCTTGCCGCCATCCGCGTCGCGGATGCGGGCGAGCCCGGCGGCGGCGGCATCGAGGGCCTCCTCCCAGCTCGCCTCGCGGAACAGCGCGAGCGGGTTGGCCGCATCGAGGCTCGCGAGGTCGTCCTTGCCGACCCCTTCGCGGCGGATCATCGGCGTGACGATGCGCTGCGGATGGTGCACGTAGTCGAAGCCGAACCGTCCCTTGACGCACAGCCTGCCGTGGTTGGCCGGGCCGTCTTTGCCCTCGACCTTGACCAGCCTGTCGTCCTTGATGTGGTAGGTGAGCTGGCAGCCGACGCCGCAATAGGGGCAGAGGCTGTCGACCGTGCGGTCGGGGGTGACCGCGCCCGGCCCGTCCGCCTGCATCATCGCGGCCGGCATCAGCGCGCCGGTGGGACAGGCCTGGACGCATTCGCCGCAGGCGACGCAGGTGGAGTCGCCCATCGGATCGTCGAAGTCGAAGACGATCTTGGCGTGGCTGCCGCGATGCGCCATGCCGATCACGTCGTTGACCTGGACCTCGCGGCAGGCGCGGACGCAGAGCGTGCAGTTGATGCAGGCGTCGAGATTGACCGCCATCGCCGGGTGGCTGGGATCGGCGGCGGGCATGGACTTGGCGTGGAAGCGGCTGTCGGCGATGCCGATCCGGTCTGCCCAGCGCCACAGCTTCGATTCGGCGTCATGCGCGTCGGCGCGCCCCGGCTGGTCGGCGATCAGCAGCTCGAACACCATGCGCCGCGCCGAGGTCGCGCGCTCGCTCGCGGTGTCAACCACCATCCCCTCGCTCGGGGTACGGATGCAGGAGGCGGCGAGCACACGCTCGCCCTCGATCTCGACCATGCAGGCGCGGCAATTGCCGTCGGCGCGATAGCCCGGCTCGGGCGAGTAGCAGAGATGCGGGATCTCGACGCCCTGGCGCGCGGCGACCTGCCAGATGGTCTCGCCCGGCTGGGCAGCGACGGTCTCGCCGTTGAGGGTGAAGGTGACCCCGGCTTCCTGATCTTTTGGCATGGCCTAACCGTCCGGTATGTCCTCGGGGAAGTGTCTTAGCGCCGTGAGCAGCCCGTTGGGCGCCGCCTGGCCGAGGCCGCAGATCGAGGCGTCGATCATCGCCCGGCTGAGCTCGCGCAGCAACGGCTCGTCCCACTTGGGCTGGCGCATCAGCCCGACCGATTTCTCGCAGCCGGCGCGGCACGGCGTGCACTGGCCGCAGCTCTCGTCCTCGAAGAAGCGCATCAGGTTGAGCGCCGCGTCGGCCGCCGAGTCGCGGTCCGACAGCACAATCACCGCGGCCGAGCCGATCAGACAGCCATGCTCTTCCAGCGTGCCGAAATCGAGCGGGATGTCCGCCATGCTGGCCGGCAGGATGCCGCCCGAGGCGCCGCCCGGCAAATAGCCCTTGAAGACGTGGCCGTCCGCCATGCCGCCGCAGTACTCGTCGATCAGCTCCCGCGCGGTGATCCCGGCCTCGGCGATCTTGACCCCGGGCTGCTTCACCCGGCCGGAGACCGAGAAGGTGCGCAAGCCCTTGCGCCCGTTGCGGCCCTTGCCGGCGAACCAGTCCGGGCCGTTGGCCAGGATGTCGGGCACCCAGTACAGCGTCTCGACGTTGTTGATCAGCGTCGGCTGGCCGAACAGCCCGACCTGGGCGGGGAAGGGCGGCTTGTGCCGGGGCAGGCCGCGCTTGCCCTCGATGCTCTCCAGCATCGCCGATTCCTCGCCGCAGATATAGGCGCCGGCGCCGCGCCTGAGCACGATGGAGCCGGGTTCCGCGAGGCCTTCCCGCTCCAGCCGGGCGATCTCCTCGATCAGGATTTTGTGGGCGACCGGGTACTCGTCGCGCAGATAGATATAGGTCTCCTCCGCCTCGACCGCCCAGTCGGCGATCAGCATGCCTTCGAGGAAGCGGTGCGGGTCGGTCTCGAGGAAATAGCGGTCCTTGAAGGTGCCGGGCTCGCCCTCGTCGGCGTTGATCGCGAGGTAGCGGGGGCCCGGCTCGGCGCGGACGAACGTCCATTTGCGCCCGGTCGGGAAGCCGGCGCCGCCGAGCCCGCGCAGGCTGGAGTTCTCCAGCGCCTCGATCACCCCCTCGACCGGGCGGGACCCGTCGCGGCACTCGCGGAGCATCTGGTAGCCGCCGTCCGCGACGTAGTCGTCGAACCCGACATAGTCGGGGATTTCCGGCCTGGTCCTGCCGTCCGCGAGCGCGGCGATGACCCGCTCCGTCGTCGCGTTCGACATCTGGTTGTGGCCGACTTCCGCCGCCGGGGCGCGGTCGCAGGCGCCGATGCACGGCGCCCGGACGATGCGCACCCCCTCGCCAGCGCCGCCTTCCAGGGCTTCGATCAGCGCGTCCGCGCCCATCATCTCGCAGGTGAGCGAGTCGCAGACCCGGACGGTGAGCGGCGGCGGGCGCGCCTCCCCGTCGTCGAGCACGTCGAAATGGGCGTAGAACGTCGCCGTCTCGTAGATCTCGGTGAGCGCGAGCTTCATCTCGTCGGCGAGCGCCGCCATGTCGTCGGGGGCGAGGCAGCCCTGCGAGTCCTGGATCAGGTGCAGATGTTCGATCAGCAGGTCGCGCCGGCGCGGCCGGTCGCCCAGCAGCGCGCGGACGCGCTCGACCGCCGCCGGGTGGAGCTGGCGGCCCTTGGTGCGGGGCCGCGCCCTTGTGCGGGCCGAACCGGGATGCCCGTATGCGCGAACCACGCGCGCGCCTTCCGCCATGACCTCTCCCGGCTGCCGAAGCCTCAAAACCCGTCCCGCCGCGAACCTAACGGTTCGCACGGGCCTCCGTCAAAAGATTGTCCGGGCCCGAGAGGTCTGAGCGGAGGGTTCCGTGGTCCCCGAGCCCTTGCTCCACCTCGTCAAGCGCGGACTTATTCCACTGCTGTCCGGTCTGGAATTTCGACGCAGGCCGCACCCGGTGCTCCCTGCTCCTCCACCGCCACCACCCCGTCATGGCCGGACTTGATCCGGCCATCCATGCGGCCTCGCCACAGGCACGGCGGTCCGTCTGGAGGGATGGCGATAGGGGCGGGCCGCACCCGGCCCTCCATGCACCGCCCATGGATGCCCGGAACAAGTCCACTGCTGTCCGGTTTAGGTCAGGGCCCATTGTATG
>JAPPGP010000004.1 GCA_028821395.1 Defluviicoccus sp. | reverse complement strand
TACTGTCGTTCTACACAGCCAACCCCCTATGTGTCAAGTCCGATCGAGCGCTAGCTGAAACAGTTCAGCCTTCCCCCGCCGCCCCTCCCCGCCCCACCATGGCTCCGTGGCCGTGGACATCTCCAAGCAGTACGGCGACCAGCCGCTCGGCCCGCTCCGCGAGAAGCTCCGCGTGGACATCTCGGCGAAGGACTACGTGGACCGGCGCGGCTTCGTCTGCCAGGTCGCCGAGGACGGGGACCTCACATACCGCACCTTCGAGGGGAAGGCCGACCAGACCGACCGCGGCCTGAAGGCCGGCGACACGGTCAACGTGGGCGGGTTGATGGTGGCGCTCCAGGCGGTCCGCGCCTCATCGGGCGTGAACCTCGTGATCATCGGGCTGCTGTGATGTCGTCCCTCTTCTGGTGGTGGACGCGGCGGCGCGGATCCCGCTTCGTCGCGCCCTCGCCGCCGCCCGTGCCGGCCGGCAGGCGCTTCGGGCGCCGCTTCGGAAGGCGGTTCGGATAGATAGCCGATGGCGGTCAAGACGGCGGACCAGCTCAAGGAGGCGGCCCAGGCGCTGCTGACGGACGCGGGTCCGGAGTTCGACATCGACCCCTCGGAGGTCCGCGATCTCCTCAAGGACATCGTGGACTCCGTCCCCGCGCTCGGGCTCATGCCGGCCCAGGCGGTGGACCTGGCGGGCGCGCTGCTGGCCACGCTGCCGCAGTTCGCCTACGACTCCGATTCCAACACGCTCACCCTCGACCTGTCGGCCTACGAGCCGGTCGCGCCGCGGTTCTACTTCGGGCTATCCGACGACGACAGCCCGGGCGCCGCGGAAGCCGTCGTTCCGGCGCCGGACGGCACCGGCCGGCTGCCGGCGTTCGCGAACAGGCGCGTGGCGATCTTCCGCCTCGCCCACGATCCGGACATCGCCGACGTGCGGTTCGGCGACGACCCGTCGACCAACCGGGTCGCGGACTTCACCAAGCGCGCCCGGAGAGGGGCCGCCGTCCCGGTCGTCCTGCCGAGCGGGCTGCGCTACGCGGTCTGGTACGGCGGGCGCCTGACGAAGGCGAACCCGGTGACGCTGGCGGTGAGCTGAGGCCGCAGGCAAGAACACAAGAAAGAAAAGAGGACAATCCCATGCACAATCGCAATCGCAGAACTTTCATTCCCATCATCCTGGCGGCCCTGGCGGCCCTGGCGGGCCTCCTCATTGCCGCCGCACCGGCGGACGCCCAGACCCTCGAGGTTCAGATCCGCAACGTCACGCATGACGTGGAGCTTGCGGAGGGCATCGCCTGGACGCATCCGGCCCTCTCGGAGGACCTGCACGCGGAGGACCCGCCGCCGCAGCCCCTGATGGACCTCTCGGACTCCTCGCTCATCCTCCCCTTCGCCGCGCTCGTCGAGTCCCGCGGCGCCACGGCCGGCCTGGTCTTCGTCGAGGGCCTGCTGCCGGGCGAGAGGGCGACGGTCCGGATTCCGACACGGTCCTCCTCCGCCCGCGTCGGCTACAGCGTCCTGCTGCCGCTGCCCGGCGGCGGATACGCCTACCTCGCGTCGCACACCGGGAAGTTCGATCCGCCCGCCCGCGAGCTGGGCTGGGCGTGGGAGTCCCTGGGATTCCGGCACCTGCCGCGCGCCACGCACCTGCACCGCGCGCACGGCCGGCCCGTGCTGCAGACGGTCGCCGACTGGACCTCCGGGGAGTCGGAATCCGATTCGGCTCTCAGACCGCGGCGAAACTGCGCCGCCCCGGCGTGGGGGACCGGGCATCCCTGCTGATCTGAACGGGCTCGGGGTGGCTGAAACAGTTCAGCCTTCCCCCCGCTCCCGGATCCCGCATACCATCGCGTTCATGGGCCGGATCGGACGGAGACGCGAGCTGGCGCAGGCCTCGTCCTGTCCGGCCCGACCTCTTCCTCCTCCACCGAAGCGGGGAGCCCGCCGCCGGGCGCCCCGAAACAAACAAGTGCGGCGGCACCTTCGAAAGGCGATCTGATCCGACCATGCGCATATCCTGCAGTCCGGAGTGGCCGTCGGCCACGCCCACCAACCTGGTCGGCGCCTGCCAGGCGCAGGGCCACCCGCTCCGCGTGTTCGTGGAGCGCCCTCCCGCACCCGAGGACCCGGGCCCGCTCCCGGAAGACCGCCGCGCCTGGCTGACGGTCCGCTTCGAGGGCGTCGAGGCGGGAATCCCGCCGCCGGCCGCCTTTGGCGGCGTCACCGAGATCGACCTCGCCGGCACGGTCTGGCCGGTCCTGCCCAGGGTCCTCAAGTGCGACAACCACGTCCTGCAGGGAAGCATCCCCGCGGCCGACGCGGACGGCGTCTTCGAGCAGGCCCTGCAGGCGCAGCCGCCCGCCCGCCCGGCGCATGAGGCTCCCGGTCCGGAGGGGGCGCAGCGGGACGCCGGTCCCGGCGCCCCCGCGGACCCGCCGCCTGCGCCTCCGCCGGCCTCCGCCGACACCCTGGACGCGAAGATCGCGGCCTACCAGGCCGCCAAGGGCGCGCTCGCCGAGGGTCGGCAGAAGCTCGTCGCCATGCAGCGCATCGAGCGCGGACTCCGGCAGAAGCACGAGGAGGCGACGGAGGACCGGACCGAGGCGGAGAGCGCGCTGGAGCGCCTGCGGGCCGCGGCCGCGGACGCCAGGCGGCAGCTGCTCGACGCCGTCGACCGCGAGGAGGACTGACCCGGTGGACCTCTCCTCGATCCTGGTCTTCGCCGGCACCACCCTGGCCTCGCCGCTCCTCGTCTGGATCATGCATCAGCTCATCGACAAGGCCAAGATCCGCAAGGCGCACAAGCGCCTGCGGGACGAGGATCTGATCCACGAGGGCGCCCGCTTCAGCCGGCTGCTGGGCGCCGCCGGCACCCAGCTCATGGGGCCGGGAAGAATCGTGAGCCTGGAGCCGGGGCGCGTGCTGGTCGTCTCCGACGAAGGCGCGTGGATGACGTTCACCGGCCAGGAGTTCGAGGCGATGCACCCCCAGTTCGTCGCCGCCCCGCAGCAGGACGCAGGGCCAGAGGGCTCGCCGAACCTGCCGCCCGGCGCCGGCGGCCGCGAGGCCTGGGGGTAGCGACAGACCGATGAAGGCGCTCCTGCTCGTGCTCGCCATCGCCGCCGCCGCGGGCGGCGCCAAGTGGTGGATGGAGACGGCCAACATCCTCGAGTTCGTGGACCCCGCGACGGGGGACTACGCCCGGACCTCCCTGGGCATCGAGGTCCACTCGCACCTGCGGCGCGTCATCCGCGTCTCGCTCGTCCTGGCCGTCTGGACCCTCATCGACCTGCTCTGGCTCCCGTGGCTGAAGATCGAGCACGTCGCGAAGGGAGTGGACGGATGGCTCAAGGTGGCTCCGCCCGTCCGGGCGGCGATCGTCGCGGGATGGTTCATCGCGCTGAGCGCGTTCGTGCTCTCGTTCTCGCTGGGAATCTAGGGCAGGGCCGCGCCGTGCAAAGACTCGATCCGAGCGAAGTGCTGGCGCTGGCCGTCCTGGGCGCGTTCCCCGTGGCGTTCCTCGTGCTGGTGTTCGCGTTCGCGTTTCGCTCATGCTTTGGCAACTGATCATTCTCCTCGCGCTCGCGGCGGGCTCCGTCGCGCATGCGCAGCACCAGGCGGCGCCGTCGCCTTCGGCCCCGGCCTCGCCAAATGGCGAGGCGGTCCGGGGCGCGCATCTCCCGCCCGGAGTCCACGGGCCGGTCCGGGACGGCCCCTCGCCGCAGGACGTGTTCCTCGCCGCGATGGACCATCTCGGCGGGCGCGGGGAGGCGTGGCGCGACCGGCACGCGGGCATGGTCGAGACCGAATCCTCCTGGCGCGTCGGGGCGGAGTCGCCCTGGGCGCAGGGCATCGCCCAGTTCACGGCGCCCACGCGCGGGGACGTGTGGCCCAACGTCGCGGGCTGCGGAGGGGCGGACCCCTTCGATCCGTGGTGCGGGGTGCTGGCGATGGACCTCTACATGCAGGGCCTGTACCGCCGGTCCCTCGCCCTGGCCGAGGACCGGCGGACGGCCCTCCGGATCGCCCGCGCCGCCTACAACGGCGGCCTCGGGTGGCAGCAGCGCCAGCACCGGCTCTGCCTGACGACGCCCGGATGCGACCCGGACAACTGGGAGCACCTGGCGGCCCTCTGCCGCGAGGCGGGCCGCTCGGAGGCATCGTGCCGGGAGAACAACTCCTATCCGGGCAAGGTGGCCCGCGCCGAGGCGGGACATCGAAAGAAGCGCGGGCTGGGGCGGAAGATCCTCCGCGGCGTGGCGATCGGCGCCTCGGTCGCCCAGGGCCGGGTGCCGGACCTGCGCTAGCAGGCCGGGCCGGACCGGGGGTGGCTGAAACAGTTCAGCCTTCCCCCGCCCGCCGGATCCCGCCTACCATCGCACCAATGGGCCTGAAGGCCATGACCGGAGCCGCCGCTGTCGCGCTGGCCGCGGCCTCCGCGGCGTCGCAGCGGGGCGGGGACTCCGAACACGTGCAGGGAGTCTTCTGCTCGGCGATCGCGCTGGACGGCGACAAGGCCCCCGAGCGCATCCAGCTCTTCCCGCGCGGCCCCCGGCTGGAGACCGTCAACTACGACCCCCGCGAGTTCCGGCTCTCCGATCCGCAGGCCGTCGCCGCCGCCTCGATGGAGGACGGCCTCGACCTGCCGGTCGACTGGGAGCACGCGCAGGCCGTCAAGGCCGACAGCGGGGAGCGGACCGAGACGGCAGGGTGGATCCGGGGGATGGAGCTCCGCGAGGACGGCGTCCTGCGGGGCCGCGTCCGATGGACCGCCGAGGGGCGCGCCTCGGTCGAGTCGCGCGCCTACCGGTACTTCTCGCCGTACTTCCTGTTCGACCGGGCGAGCGGCGAGGTGCTGCGGGTGCTGCACGGTGGTTTGGTCAAGACGCCGGCGTTCGCCATGCCGGCCCTGGCGGCGGCGGCGGCGGGACCGGGAGGAGGAGAGGAGACGGGGATGAATGAAGTCCTGAAGAAGATTCTGAAGGCCCTCGGCCTGGCGGACGACGCCACCGGGGCGCAGGCGGTCGCCGCGATCGCCGCGCTGCGGACCGAGAGGGACGAGGCGAAGGCCCAGGCGCAGGCCGCCGAGACGCCGTCCCTGGACCGGTTCGTGCCGCGCAGCGACTTCGACGCCGCCGTGGCGCGCGCCGAGACCGCCGAGGCCAGGCTGGCCGAGACGGACAAGGCGGCCCGCGACGAGGAGATCAAGAAGCTGCTCGACGATGCGCAGGCCGCCGGGAAGATCACGCCGGGCGGCCGCGTGGAGTATGAGGCCGCCTGTGCTCTCGAGGGTGGTCTCAAGGCCGTCAAATCGATCCTCGACAAGGCTCCCGTCGTCGCGGAGCCGACGCGCGGCATGGACGCCCCCCCGACGGGGACCGCCGGCGCCGGCGCCGGCGCCCGGGGCTTCGCCTCGTCCGAGGAGGCGGCCGTCGCGGCCGCGTTCGGACGCGACGCGAAGTTCCTGGCCAAGCATGCGCCCGTCTCGCAGGGGGTGAGCTGACATGGCCGCCCTGACGAAGGACCGCATGACCGCCACCCGCGAGGGGACCGTCATCTCCGTCCCGGTCAAGGCCGCGACGACGATTCACGGCGGCTCGATCGTCGCCAAGCCGGCGTCCGGGAGGGCCGCCCCGGCGACCAAGGCCGAAAACCTCAAGATCCTGGGCCGCTCCGAGGAGCGCGCGGACAACTCGTCCGGAAAAGACGGCGATATCAACGTGCTGGTCCGCAGGGGCGTGTTCCGCTGGGCCAACGCCTCCGGCGCCGGCAAGATCGCTGCGACCGACATCGGAGCGGACGCCTACGCCCTCGACGACCAGACCGTGACCAAGACCGCGGCCGGGGCAAGCAAGGCCGGCAAGATCCTCGGCGTGGACGCCGAGGGCGTCTGGGTGGAGACCCGCTAGGCGGACGGACAGACCGAAAGGCAGACAGGCAGACAGATCATGATCGTCAACAAGGCGGCCCTCGACGGAATCTTCCGCAACCTCCGGGCCGAGTTCAACAGCGCCTACGCCGAGGCGGCCGTCACCTGGATGGCGATCGCCACCCTGGTGTCTTCCTCCACCGCGCGCGAGGACTACCGCTGGTTCAGCCGCTTCCCGCAGATGCGCAGGTGGGTCGGCGAGCGCACCATCAAGTCCCTCTCCGCGTTCGGCTACAACGTGCCGAACGAGGACTTCGAGTCCACCATCGCCGTCCTGCGCAACGACATCCAGGACGACAATCTCGGCATCTACGCCACCCAGGCGCGCGGCGCCGGGATCTCGGCGAAGCTGTGGCCGGACGAGCTGGTCTACGAGGCCGTCAACAACGCCTTCGACGCGGCGAAGGGCAAATGCCACGACGGGAAGGCCTTCTTCGCGGCGGACCACCCGCTGAGCGGCGCCCCGGCGTACTCCAACCTGCTCACCGCGCAGCTGAAGGCCGACTCCCTGGCCAACGCCATGGCGAGCTTCGGCAAGGCCCGCACGCGGCTCGAGACGATGACCGACGAGGAGGGCCGACCGATGGGCACGACGGCGAACGTGCTGCTGGTGCCCCCTGCCCTGCGCGACACCGGATCGATCCTGCTCAACTCCGACAGGCTCGGACAGAACGAGCCCAACCCCTACAAGGGCGCGGCGGAACTGGTGGTCTCGCCGCGGCTGACCTCGGCCACGGCCTGGTTCGTCCTGCACACCATGGGGGTCCTCAAGCCCTTCATCTTCCAGCAGAGGCAGGCGCCCGAGCTGGTGCAGCAGATGGATCCGGCAATGCACGAGCGCGCCTTCATGCGCAAGGAATACCTGTTCGGCGTCGACTCGCGCGGCGCGGCCGCCTACGGCCTGCCGCAGTGCGCGGTGGGCTCGGACGGCAGCACGTAAGGGTCGGGCCGGGGATCCGGGAGGTCCGATCTCGATGGCGTACGCCACGGTCCAGGACTGCATCGACCGCCGCGGCGAGGAGTCGCTCCGCGAACTCGCGGACGACCCGCACGCGGACGCGCTGGCCTGGGACGCGCTGGAGCGCGCCCTGGAGGACGCCTCCGACGAGATCGACGCCTACGTCGGCGCCCGCCACGACCTGCCGCTGGACCCCGCGCCTCGCATTCTGGTGCGGCTGTGCGTCGAGATCGGCGTCTACCTGGCGGCGGCGGATGCGGACCAGGGCACCGACGAGCGCCGCCGGCGCTACGAGGGCGCGATCGGCCTCCTGCGGGACATCCGGGAGGGCCGGGCGAGCCTCGGCGCCGCCGATCCGGACCCGCCCGCGGAGGCGGAGGCCCCGGTCGTGCAGGTCGAGTCCTTCCCGCGCGTGATGACGCGCGACAGCCTGCGGGGGATGCTCTGATGGCGGGCTCGGGCGCCGCCCTGGAGGTCCGGATCGACTCGGCCGGACTGGCGCAGCTGCAGGAGCGGCTCGACCGGCTGGCCCGGGCGCTCCGCCCGGCAGAGCTGCAGGACATGCTCGAGGGGCTCGCCGCGGAGGTCGAGACCCAGACGCGACGGCGCATCTCCGAGGAGCGGACCTCGCCAAATGGCGAGAAGTGGCCGGAGTGGGAGCCGTCCTACGCGAAGACCCGCCACGGGAACCAGAGTCTGCTGATGGGCGAGGGCGACCTGCTCGACTCCATCCAGTCCGCCGTCGACGGTGGCGTGGCCGAGACCG
>JAPPGP010000136.1 GCA_028821395.1 Defluviicoccus sp. | reverse complement strand
GCTGCTTCTTCTCCAACCTCTATCTCGGCGGCTTCCGCGACTTCGCCTCGATCGGCCACACCTATGGCGCGCTCGCGGCGAATCACGGCGTCAACGTGGTGCACGACTGGGCGGTCGCCGTCGACCGCGACAAGCGGACCGTCGGGCTCGCCGGCGGCGGCAGCCTCGCCTATGACCGCCTCGTGCTGTCGCCCGGCATCGACTTCAAGCCGGGCGCGGTCCCGGGTTGGGACGTGTCGCAGCAGAACCGCATGCCGCACGCCTACAAGGCGGGCTCGCAGACCCAGCTGCTCAAGGCCCAGGTCGTCGCCATGCGCCAGGGCGGGGTCTATTGCATGGTCGCGCCGCCCAACCCGTTCCGCTGCCCGCCCGGGCCATACGAGCGGATCTCGATGGTGGCGCACGCGCTCAAGCAGTCCAACCCGTCGGCCAAGATCCTGATCGTCGACCCCAAGGCGAAGTTCTCCAAGCAGGGGCTGTTCGAGGAAGGCTGGCAGCGCCACTACGCCGGGATGATCGAGCGCGTCGGCCCCGATTTCGGCGGCGACAAGGTCGAGGTCAGGCCGGGTGCGATGGAGGTCGTGGTCGACGGCGAGGTCACCAAGGTCGATGTCTGCAACGTCATCCCGGCGCAGCAGGCGGGGCGCATCGCGGCGATTGCCGGCGTCACCGACAAGTCCGGCTGGGCGCCGGTGGTGCCGCACACCATGCAGAGCCGGGCCGACACCAATATCCACGTGCTGGGCGATTCCTCGCTGCAGGGCGACATGCCGAAATCCGGCTTCTCGGCCAACAGCCAGGCCAAGGTCTGCTCGATGGCGGTACGCGGCGCGCTGGCCGGCTCGAAGGTGTTCCCGGCGCGCTTCTCCAACACCTGCTGGTCGCTGATCGGCACCGATGACGGGGTGAAGGTGGGCGCCGCCTACAAGGCGACCGACGCCAAGATCGCCAAGACCAGCGGCTTCATCTCCAAGACCGGGGAGAGCGCCGAGCTGCGCAAGGCGACCTACCAGGAATCGCTCGGCTGGTACGCCGCGATTTCCGCCGACATGTTCGGCTGAGTTCGGGGGCGTCCTTCGATACGGCCCCTGCGGGGGCTGCACGGGATGAGGGCGGGGCGGCGGCGGCCGGAAAGACACCTCATTCTGAGTACCGGCCTGTCGGCTTCGCTAGGGACAGGCTACGCCGCGTATCCGCGGCGCCCTACCGCCGGTCCAGCACCGCCTCGTGGCCCGTGCCGCCCCCGTCATGGCGGCGCGCACGACCACGGTGGTGAGACCCGCAAGACGCAAGAAAGTGTTGTGGTGGACTTTTCAGCGTTCCCGCCCTAGTCTCCACTTTGGGATGTAACTCCGCATCAACGGAATAAAGGCGGTCCAACAGACGTTCCGTTTTCTCCATGTGAGAGAGCCAAAGTCTCTCGGGCCGCCTTACCCGCTTCTGGGTCGCCTTCTTTTGGGAATTATATATTTGACGGAATAGACCCGGCTGCCTAGCCTATCCCAGCCAAAGGGAGAAAGCCATGCGGGGGATGCTTCAGGCGGCGTGTGTGCTGGTGGTGATCGGCGGCGCGGCGGGTGCCGAGGAACGGAAAACCGTCTACATTCACTCAGGCTACATGAAAGCCGAGGACTGCCACGAGTCTTCGGATAACTCAATGGCGTGGTACATGGCAGGGGTGGTCAACGGCCTTCTGGTATCGCCTTTCCTCGGTGCGCCAGAGGCGCGGCTCAAACCCCTCAATCAGTGTCTGGTCGGGGTAAGCACAACGCAACTGGCGGCGACGCTGAAGAAGTGGCTCAGAGAGAACCCGGAACGATGGCATGATGGTTGCCACGTGGCGGCGTTCGTGGCCTTGAAGAATATGTGCAAATTCTAGGTAGGCGCCCGCAACGGAATAGACGGCGCCTGCGCGCTTGTTGCGGTTTTGTTCCGAAACGTCTAGGATGAACCCAGATGCACTTCGGGCCAGAGGTGGGAGCCTCTGACCCGGAGCGTCCCCAAAGCCTTGGAGCCGGTGGGGAAGATGTCGACTCGGATACCCTAGCCGAGGCGGCACTATAGCGTCAACCGGTCTCCAGCCTCAATAGGAGACCGTGATGAACGGCTTAGTCCCTCGCTACTCGGCGCTAGCCAGGCTACTGGCAGAGGCAGAGAAACTCCCCAAACCCCTCGACCGACTCACCCTGCCCCAAACGGTGACGCTCGACCGTTGGGCATGGGAGGCACTCAACAGGGGAGAGACCGTGACGCTCTCCCTATATCGTCCGTAGCGTGAGGGGGCGACCCGAAGGTCGCCCCCTCTTGGCTGGAGAAAGCCATGGCAGAACCAGTGAAGGTTGAGCTGACTCACCTTGTTGTCGGCGGGCTTCTTGTGCTCGCTGTCGGCGCTGTTCTTGGTATAGGCTGGCACTGGTTGATGACGGCGCGGAAAGGTGCAGCGACGGTTGAACAGCGCCCCATCTACTGGAACCTGATCTTCTTCGCCACGGTGGGCGCAGCCTTCTCAGTTGCGGCGATGCTGCTTGTGGATCACGATGACAGAAGCGGGATCGCGCTACTGTTCCTTGGTCTGATCGGCGGTTATGCCGCCTCAATCAAGGAACTTGACCTTGCCAAGGTCGAACTCGACAAGCTGCGGTTAGAAAGCTCGATCAATCAGAATGGCAAGAAGCCCGAAGACAGCAAAGATGATTAGCGCCGTCGCCGGGGAGTTCAGCCCTCCCATCGCTAAGCCCCCGCTCCCGAGGCCAGCCCGTTGTCGGCAATCAGCGCCTTGTAGGTCAGCCGCTTCCCGACCATCGCGCTCACCATGTAGCCCATTTGCTCTGGGGTGTCCATGCCCCGGACGCCATGGCGGCCGGCGAAGTCGGCGACATAGCGGTGCAGGTGCTTCGGGCTGAACTTGTGATAGATGCCCTTGTGCGCCCGCTTCAGGACGCTCCAGAAGCTCTCCATGCCGTTGATGCTGGCCTGCTGGCGGACATACTCGCCAGCCGAGTGATTGACCGATTCGTGATCAAACTCGGGCATCCCGGCATAGGCCGCAGCTTCATCGGTGTAGAGCTTTGCGCCCGGCGCGGTGTTGCGGCGGACGAAGCCTTGCAGGGTGGCCTTGTCCGTCCCGGCGACGACCTCCGCCCGGACCTCCTTGGTCGCGCGATCACGGATGCCGACGACCGGGATCAGGTCTATCGTGCCGCGCCCGGTCAGCGTCTTCCGCACGGCCTTGGGCTTGTTCTTGCGCTTCCCTCCCACATGGGTTTCGTCGACCTCTACCGGCCCGCCGAAGGGCCAGTCGTCGTCGTTGTCGAACGCCTTGCGGATGCGCTGCAACATGAACCAGGCCGTCTTTTGCGTGACGCCCAAATCCCGATGCAGCTTCATGCTGCTGACGCCCTTCAAGCTGGTCATATGCAGGTAGATGGCGATGGCCCACTGCTGCAAGCCGACCCGCGAACGCTCCATTAGCGTCCCGATGCGGACCGAGAAATGCTGCTTGCAGTCGCGGCAGTGGTAGGGGCGGGATTCGCTTCCCTTGTTCTCGGTGGTCTCGGTGGAGCCGCAATGCGGGCAATAGCGGCCTTCCGGCCAACGCTCTTTCTCGAACCACTTGCGGGCGGCTTCCTCTGTCGGGAACATCCGCATCAGCTCAACGACCGTCACGCCCTTGCGGTCGTTTCTCCCCGGTGCCTTGGCCATTGACTGTCTCCCCTGTTGATACTGATATGGGGATCGACAGTCATTCCGTCAAGTATATAAGTCCCCTTCTTTTGGGCGGCCCTATGAATTTTTCGGGCTCCGCTACGAACGTCAGATATTGCCCGAAGACCTTGTACTTCAGGTCCCTCCACGCCCTGTTCGACAGCTTGTTCGGGTAGGAAGGCCGCCGCCGCGTGACCTGATGCTGGGGATCGAACGAGTCGATCATCGCGTGGATCACGATGCCATATTTCAGAAGTCGTTGACGTTCCGATGCGTGCCGGGTGCGCGACAGGGACCGGGCCACCGGGAAGAGCCACCGTCTCGCCTGCGGATCGCTCTCCAACGAACGCACGAAGTCGACGAAAAACCTGGTTTCTAGGGGACCGTCCTTACGGTCTGTCAGCATCAGCTCCCCAACCGCACGCTGCGAAATTCGGTCGACAATCCGCACCCCGCGAGACTCGATGCTGTTCATGAAGTCCTGAAGTCGCTGGCCGCGAGAGTCTTTGACTATCGATACCGAGAGCCCTTCGCGACGAAAAATTTCAATGTTGGCCCAGAACTTTGCCAACAAGAAAACGAGGCCGACGAGGTCGTGGTTGTCGATGCGGTCGGCATTCGGGTCTACGCCACGGAGGCTCTTGAAGTCTTCCCCCGCCAGAGAAACGATTTTGCCTACCAATTCGTCTGCCGCCTTGAGCAACGGATCGAGATGCTCGTCGACGAACCGTTTGGCTGCCTCCGATCTGTCCGACCGACGTCGAAGCTCCTCGTAGAGGATATCCAGGAACTTGACGACGAGGCCGCCGCCCAAAGCCGCTGCCAGCAGTCTGAATCATTCCTCGGTGTCCATGCTTCGATCCCGAGCGCCCTGCGATCAGAAATTGTACAATGCTCTCTCTCTTTTATCTTGGATTGTGTAGAAGTTTGGGGTTTCTCTGCTCCGCCTCCGTTCGGTCGGCCCCGGTCGAAATAACGGGCGGTGGCGTGTCCGCGGCGCCCTACCGCCGCTCCAGCGCCACCCCCGTCGCCCGCGCCGCCCCCGCCATGGCGGCAAGGGCGAGCAGGGCGGCGAGGCTCGCCGTCGAGACGCCGGAGAGACCGGCGCCGACCGTGCAGCCGCCGGCCAGCACGCCGCCCACCCCCATCATCGCCGCGCCGGCGAGGTAGCGCCCGGTCTGGCGCGGGCCTTCCAGGCTCTGCCAGCGGAACTCGCCCGCCGCGAGCGCCGCCGCCAGGCTGCCGGCGAGGACGCCCGCCGCGAGCCCGGTGCCGAACCCGGCCGGGATCGAGGTCGCGGCCACGGTCCAGAACAGCGTGTCCGCCATCGGTCCGGTGAAGCCCATCGACTGCACCGGGATGGGATCGAAGTCGTCGAGCAGCAGGAACCCGGTGCCGACCCAGCCGAGCGGCACCAGCAGCCCGATCGCGCCAGCCATCGCCAGATGCGAGAGCGGCGTGGTCGAACGCAACGCGAGCACGGCAAGCGCCAGCGCCAGCGCCAGTGGCCAGATCTCGCCGCCCGGGAGGTCGGCGAGCGAGGCCCCGCCGCCCGGGATGGAGGCCGCGCCGAGCGCGAGGCGGAGCGGCGCGAGCGCGCCCTTCATCGCCGCCAGCGCGACGACCGCGAAGACGACCAGCACCAGCAGCGCGCGCAGGTTGCCGGTGCCCACCAGAACCGTCAGCCGCGAGGCGCAGCCGCCGGTCAGCACCATGCCGGCGCCGAACAGCGCGCCGCCCACGAGCACCGAGGCAAGCGGCAGGTCGACGGCGAGAAAGCGGTGCTCCTCGAAGGAGATCAGCCCGATTGCCACCGCGAGCCTGGTGCCGGCGATCGCGCAGGCCAGCGCCATCGCCCAGGCGCCAAGCGCCGGCAGGCAGTCGCGCCATCGCCCGACCAGGCTGCGGCGCAGACAGAAGGCGCTCCGCTGCGCCAGCACCCCATAGGCCAGGCCGAGCGCGAGCCCGAGCAGGACGGAGGCGGCGAGCGGCGTCAGCTCCTCGAAACCGAACTCCTCGAACACCGGCGCTCGCCCTCCCGCTGCGCGTCACCATTCGCGCAAAGATCGGGGATTTGCCGACCGAAAAAAAGGCTTTTCGGCCCGTCCCGATCGCCATGCCCCCCGGTCATGCCCGGACCTGTTCCGGGCATCCACTGGCGCCGCCACCCCTCCCTGCGGGCCGCCTTGCAGGCGGAGGGCCGCATGGATGCCCGGATCGCCCCCGGCCCCCGGATCGAGTCCGGGGGCGATCCGGCGGCCGGCCATGGCGGGGGCAGAAAGCGGGGGAACGCCGCGGGCAGCGACTCAGCCAGCCTCCAGGCCGCGCGCGAGCGCTTCCGACATGCGCCTGGAGAAGGCGGCGGGGTCGGGCGGGGTCTCGCCTTCCATGATGCGCGCCTGGTCGAGCACCAGCCACGCCGTGTCGGCGAGCCGCCCGGCCGCGGCGCCCTTGCCGACCGCATCGGCGAGGCTGCGGATCAGCGCGTGGCTCGGGTTGATCTCGAGGATGCGCTTGAAGCCGGTATCGAGCTGCCTGTGCTGCTTCAGCAGGCGTTCGAGGTTGATGTCGAGATCGCCCTCGTCGGCGACCAGGCAGGCGGCGCTGTCGGTCAGCCGGTCGGAGGTGCGCACGTCCTTCACCTCGTCCTTCAGCGCCAGCTTGAACATCGCGATCACGCTGTCGATGCGGCCCTGGTCGATCGCCTCCCCGCCGCCCTCGGCCTCGCTTTCGACCGCGATGTCGGCGAGATCGGCGCCGGCCCTCGTGGCCGACTTGAATTCCTTGCCGGAATATGCGCCCACCGCCGGGATCCAGAACTCGTCCACCGGGTCGGTCATCAACAGGACCTCGATGCCGCGCGCGCGAAAACCTTCGAGCTGCGGGCTCTGGCGCACCGCGTCGAGCGCCTCGCCGGCGATGTAGTAGATCGCCTCCTGCCCCTCCCTCATGCGCTCGACATAGGCGTCGAGCCCGACCGGCCCGCCATCGGCTGTCGTGTGGAAGCGCGCGAGCTTGAGGAGCTCGTCGCGGTTGTCGGCGTCCTCGTACAAACCCTCCTTCAGCACCGGGCCGAAATTCTCCCAGAACCCGGCATAGCTCTCCGGCTCCGCCTCGGCCTTCTTGGCGAGCTCGCCGAGGACGCGGCGGACGATCGCCGCCCGCATGCGCGCCAGCAGCGGGTTGTTCTGCAGCATCTCGCGGCTGATGTTGAGCGGCAAATCCTCGCTGTCGACCAGCCCGCGCAGGAAGCGCAGCCATTGCGGCACCAGCTCGGCGCAGTCGTCGGTGACGAAGACGCGCTTCACGTAGAGCTTCACGCCGTGCCTGCGCTGCGGGTCGAACAGGTCGAACGGCCGCTGCGAGGGGATGAAGACCAGGGTGGTGTATTCGTGTACCCCCTCGGCCCGCCAGTGGACCGTCATCCACGGCTCGTCGAAGGCGTGGCCGACATGGCGGTAGAACTCGCCGTACTGGTCTGCGTCGATCTCGCCGCGCGGCCGGGTCCACAGCGCGGAAGCCTCGTTGACGGTCTCCTCGCTGCCGCCCTCGACGAGGACGATCGGCAGCGCGATGTGGTCCGAATAGGTCTTGACGATGCCGCGCAGGGAGGCGGGATCGAGGAACCCGTCCTCGCCGTCGCGCATGTGCAGCGTCACCGTGGTGCCGCGGCCGGCGCGCTCGGCCTCGCCGACGGAGAACTCGCCGAGCCCGTCCGAGGCCCAGCGCCACGCCGCGTCCTCGCCGGCGCGCCGGCTGACCACCTCGACCCGGTCGGCGACCATGAAGGCGGAGTAGAAGCCGACGCCGAACTGCCCGATCAGCGCCATGTCGTCGGCCGCGTCGCCGGAGACCTGCTCCAGATAGGCGGTGGTGCCGGACCGCGCGATGGTGCCGAGATCGGCGATCAGCCCCTCGCGGTTCATGCCGATCCCGTTATCG
>JAPPGP010000147.1 GCA_028821395.1 Defluviicoccus sp. | reverse complement strand
GATGCTGCCGGCCGACAACGAGCTGTTCAAGTATCTGGACGGCAAGGAGATTCCGGGGCCGCCGGCGCCGAAGCAGGCGCAGGAATAGGGCGCGGGCCATGCCGGACGCTCCCGAAGCGACTGCGCCCAGCACGCGCGTCATCCATGCCGTCTTCGACTATATGCGCGACCGCAAGACGGTCCTGCTCGCCGCGCTCGCGGCGGTTGCCGTGCTGGCGTTGCTGGCGGACGGCGTATTCGTGGTGAAGAAGGAAGAGCAGGCGGTGCTGACGCGCTTCGGCAAGGTCGTCGATCCGAAGATCCTGCCCGGTATCCACTACGCCCTTCCGTTGGTGGAGCGGGCCCACGTGCGCAAGGTCACGCGCATCACCCGACGCGGCGTCGGGACGCGAGACGAGACGGGCAAGGTCGCGTTCTCGATCCTCTCCGGGGATGCGAACCTGTTCGAGGCGGACGTGGCGCTGCAATACAGGATCGGAAGCCTGAAGAGCTACCTCTACGCCACCGTCGATCCGGATGCCGTTCTGACGCTCATCGTGCGCGAACGCCTGATCGAGATCATGGGGAAGCACTTCATAGACCTGATTTTCACCACCAATCGGGACATCATCCAGTCGCTCCTGTTCAAGGACACATCCGCGTATCTGAAGGACCACGATATCGGCATCGAGTTGCTGGCGCTCAACATCGTGGATGTGCGTCCCATCGAGGAAACCGTTGCCGCGTTTCGGGACGTGAGCGACGCGATCGCCGAAGGCATTCAAGCGGTGAGCAACGCCAACCGGCGGATGGAGAAGCTCCTGGCCCGCAGCCGGGGCCAGGCGCAGGCGGTGGTCATGAACGCCAAGGCGAGAGCGCGAGAGCGCCGGCTCCAGGCCGGGAGCAGCGCCAAGATCTTCGCCGACCTGCTGGTGGCCTATCGGAGCCAGCCGTCCTCGGTCACGGTGACCCGGTACTGGCAGCGCATGCGAACCATTTTCCGAGAGGCCACGCTGTCGACGGTCAATCCGGGCGACGCCTCGGCCATAGACATCAACATGGTCGAAGGCTTCGTGCCCGGCCTGGGCCGCGCTCCCGTCGCCGCCGTCGCGGCCGCGCCGGGGAGACGGAACCTGGCCGGCGCGAGGCGCAGCCTGTCCACGGTCAGCGAAACGAGCGGCCACGGCTTCGAGAACGTCGGGTCCGACCGTTTCCTGATGGACGGGCGGTTCCATGCCGCCCGCGGAGAGCGCCACCATCTGAGCACGGCCAAGCTGCGTTCCCTGATCTTCGACGATCTTTCCATCTTCAGTCACCGCCATGTCGCGCCGACCAGCGTTGCCGCGGCGGCGGAGCGGAAAGAGAAGCCGCTGGTCAACCGGACGACGGTCATCCCGGACGAAGAGGACGAGAGCCGGCCGGCGCAAGCCGGGCATGCGAAGCCGGCCAGGCAGAAATCGGAAAAGGCGCCGAGAGCGCAATCGGCGGGAACGGCGAGGGCGAAGCCGGAGAAGCCGGCGAAGGCGGGCGGGGCGGAACGCAAGCCCGGTACGCCCGCCAACGCGGGGAAGACGGATGGCCCTGCCGGGTAGGCTTGGCCGGACGGTCCCGCTCCTGCTGCTGTTGTGCGCCGAGGCCGCACCGGCCGCGGAGACGAATGAGCCGGGCGTGACCGGAGACAGGGTCGCCTTCGCGCAGAGCGGCTGCTTCTCCGGTGCGTGCCGAGCCGCGGGCCTCCGGTACCACGCCGGCATCCGCGCGGCCTTCCACGAGCGCAATACCGCGGGCGGCGTCAGGGGCAGGACGCTGCGGCTCAAGTCGCGGGACGACGCCTACGATCCGGTCACGGCCGCCGCCAACGCGGAACGCTTCGCGGCCGACCGGGACGTCTTCGCCGTCATCGGCGGCCTGGGCACGCCGACGGCGCTGCGCATGGCGCCGGTCCTCCGCCGGGCCAGGGTGCCCTTCGTCGGCATCCTCTCGGGCGCAGGCTTTCTGCGCGACCGTGCCCGCTTCCCCAACGTGGTCAACCTGCGCACCGGCTATGCCGAGGAGGCCCGAAGGCTGGTCGCCCACATGCACGGCCGGCGGGGCGCGCGCCGCTTCGGCGTCATCTACCAGGACGACGCGTTCGGATACTCGGTGCTGGCCAACTACCGCGAAGCGCTGAAGGCGCTCGGTCTCCCGGTCCTCGCCAAGGCGTCCTACTCCTGGCACACCCACACGATCCACGGCACGCTGTTCGTCCTGGAGAAGGCGGATCTCGATGTCGTGCTGATGGCGGCGACCACGTCCAACGTCGCCGATGCGATCGACGCGGCGCGCACCTTCGGTCACGACTTCGCTTTCGGGATGCTGTCGATCGTCGATCTCGAGCGGATTGCCGGCCGGCTCAAGAGCCGCTTCGGCCCGGCCGTGAGCACCCGTGTCCTGCCGGACGTGCGGGACGCCGGCAACGCGCTGGTGAAGCGGTTCCGGTCCGCGCTCGCGGCGTGGCGGGCGGCGGCGCCGGAGGCGGCGGCGATCGCGGATGCGTGGAGCCTCGAAGGCTACATACTGGGCCGCTTCGTCATCGCCGTTCTGGAGCGGATGCCGGGCGCGCCCAATCGGGAAGGATTCCTGGAAACGGCGTTGGCGAGCGGGCCCTTCCTCATCGACGGCTGGAAGATCGCGTTCGCCGACGGCCGGAATGCCGGATCGGACTATGTGCGGCTGGTCGAGTTCGCCCCGGCAAGGGCGGGGGACGAGACGGGAAAGGCGGTCGACTAGTGAAGAAGATCGACGAATTCGAACGGGAAGAAACCAGCGAGGAATGGCTGCGGGAGGGCTACAAGGTCGTGTCCATGCGCCGGAACATCATGTTCCGGATGCTCCTCGAATCGACACGCCTGCTGCTGTTCGGCAATGCCGGCGGCACGGCGCTGATCATCGGCTTCATGAGCACCGCCGTGACCGGCGGGGAAGAGGGCGTGTTTCACTGGTTCGCGCTGACGACCGTGCTGGTGTTCGGCGTGGGTATTCTGACCTCGGCGCTGACCATGTTCCTGGTCACCATCGTCTCCGTCCGGGAGGCGCATGGGAGCGAGACCGCCCTCAAGCGCTTCGCGGACGGCCAGGGCGACCGTTCCGAGGTGATGTTCAACGTCGAGGGTCGCACCTGGCGCACCGCCGATTGGGCCACCCTGACCGGCATCGTCAGCGCCGCCTGCTTCATCCTCGGCGGCCTGGCCGGGATTGCCTTGCTGGTGGTCTTCTTCTGAGAGCGATGCGGCGGCGAGCCCTCGCCCCTGGTCAGGCGTCCCCACCGGATTGTCCCCGAACGGGGATCAGCAGGCTGGCGGCGAAGATCCCGCTCGCCACCAGCACGATAGCCGGTCCCGCGGGAATGTCCCAGTGGAGCGACGCGAACAGGCCGGCGACGACCGAGGCGATTCCGATCGCCGTCGCCGCCACCGCCATCTGCTCGGGCGTCGCCGCCATGCGGCGCGCCGCGGCGGCGGGGACGATGACCAGCGCCACGACCAGCAGCATGCCGACGATCTTCATTCCGACCGCGATCACCGCGGCGAGCAGGAACAGGAACAGGAAACGGACCCGCTGCACCGGCACGCCTTCCGCCGCCGCGAGATCCTGGTTGAGGGCCACGGCCAGCAGGTTGCTCCATTGCCAGGCGAGCGCCGCGGTGACCGCCGCCGCGGTGCCGAAGATCAGCCAGAGGTCGACGACGCCGACCGACAGGATGTCGCCGAACAGATAGCCGATCAAATCGACCCGCACCCGCTCCATGAACGCGACCACGACCAGCCCCGCCGCGAACACCGCGTGCGCGAGAACCCCGAGCAGGGCGTCGACGGAAATGACCCGCTGGCGCTCCAGCAGAAGGAGGCAGACCGCGAGCAGGAGGCATATCGCGAAGACCGCCACGATAGGCTCGATGTCGAGCAGGAACCCGAGTGCCACCCCGAGCAGCACCGCATGCGCGAGCGCGGTGCCGAAATACGCCATGCGCCGCCACACCACGAAACACCCGACCGGCCCGGCGGCGAGCGCCGCCCCGGCGCCACCGCCCAGCGCCCGCAGGATGAAGTCTTCCATCACGGGTGCCGGCCGCCCGGCCCCGACTCCCCGGAGCCCGCTTCGAACGAGAGCGGCTCGCCCAGCGCGTCGTGACGATGATCGTGGGCGTGCTGGTATACCGCGAGCGTCTCCGACAGATGCGGCCCGAAGAGGGAGATGAACTCGGGATGGCGCAGAACCGCCTGCGGCCGGCCGGTGCAGCACACATGCCGGTTGAGGCAGACAACGGTGTCGGTCGCGGCCATCACCAGGTGAAGATCGTGCGAGACCAGGAGCACGCCGCAGCCGCGCCGGTCGCGAATCTCGGCAATGAGCCGGTAGAGATCGCTCTGGCTGGTGACGTCCACCCCGGCCAGCGGCTCGTCGAGCACCAGGAGCTGGGGCTTGCGCAGCAATGCCCGCGCGAGCAGCACGCGCTGCATCTCGCCGCCGGAGATCTCCGCCAGGGGATGGCCCAGAATGGGATCGGCGCCGACCTCGTCGAGTAGCTGTTGGAGCGTCCTGCGCGGCGCCGGCGCGCCGAGGGTCATGAACCTCGCTACCGTCATCGGCAGGACCGGGTCGCGCTGCATGTGCTGGGGCGTGTAGCCGATTCGAAGGCCGGGGCTCCGCAGCACCTCGCCGCTGTCGGGCTCGACGATACCGAGGATCACGCGGATCAGCGTCGACTTGCCGGCGCCGTTGAGCCCGACCAGGGTGACGACTTCGCCGGCATGTACCGTCAGGTCGACCGCATCGAGCACGCTGCGGCGGCCGAAGCGCAGGCTGACGCCGCGCGCCTGGACGAGAGGCGAGGCCTGCGACGGATCGAAAGACGGCGCGCCGGTCATTCGGGAACCCGCTATGGCCATGCCCTTCGCGGCGAGATCATCGTACGGGGAAGCCGGACCGGCCGTGGCTCCGGCGTCCCATGGCGGCGGTCAGCCTTCGCCGAGACAACCCGTCATCGCATCGCCCAGGCCGCGCATGATCTCGATCCAGGCGTCCGGGCCCGGCACCGTATCGGCGCCGACAGGATCGAGCACCGCCGTGCGGACATCGCTGCCTTCGACCACGGTGCGCACGAGGTCGGGCTCGAACTGGGGCTCGGTGAACACGCAGCGGATCTTGTGCTCGGCAAGCGCGGCGCGCAGCTCGACGAGCCGCTTGGCGCTCGGCGCCCGCGCCGGGTCGACGGCGACCGCGCCCTTGCCGTCCAGCCCGTAGGCGCGCTCGAAATACTGGTAGGCGTCGTGGAAGACCACGAAGGCGCGCCCGCGCACAGGTGCCAGGCGGGCTTCAAGGGACGCGTGCAGGTCGGCGATCCGTTTGCGCGTCGCCGCTGCGTTGGCGCGCCAGGTCGCGCTGCGGGCGGGGTCGAGAAATATCAGCGCCTCCGCGACCTCATCGACGATCCGGCGGGCATTGTCCGGGTCGAGCCAGACATGCATGTTGAACTCGTCATGCTCATGACCGTGGCCTTCGTGCTCGTCGACATGGGGCTCCCCATGGTCGTCGTCTTCCCATATCCCCCCTTCGCGATTGCGCAGCAAGCGCATTCCGGGCACCTCGTGAAGGGTCACGACCCGGGCTCGCGATCCGAGATTCTCGATGGCGCGGTGGAGAAAGGTCTCCATTGGCTCGCCGACCCACACGATCAGATCGGCCTCGGCGAGAGCCTGGGCATCGGACGGGCGCATCTGATAGGTGTGGGGCGATGCCGCGCCCTTGAGCAGAAGCCGGGGCTTGCCGGCCTCGCCCATCACCCCGGCGACCAGGGAATGGATCGGCTTCAGACTCACCACGACATTCGGGGTCTGCGCACTCAGTCCAAACGGAACCAGCGGCGCGCACAGCGCGGCGAAGATCAGTGTCTTGCGGATGAATGCCACGGCTGCCTCCCCCTGGACGCCCGGCGCCGCCGCGTACCGACTATCGAATTGTCCAGCAGGCGGCGCGGCGAATTCACCAAAATGTTATACTATAGTTGTCGTTCCCAATACTTATCAGTTTTGTCGCTTCCCGCGCGTGCGGGGCGGGTTGGAATCCTTATCGCCCGATCCACGGAGCGTCGCGACTCGGTCGACGGACGGGGCGTTTGGCAGCGGTTACGAGGACGCCTCGGCTGACCGCTATCAACTAACCCCTTGACACTGTGAAAGAATCTCCCCTCCATTACCTTCCCGCTTGGGAGACGGTTTTCCGTGGACGCGAGCCTCACCGTCATTCTCGTCGCGGCGATCGTCGCCGGCCTCTACATGGCCTGGGCGATCGGCGCCAACGACGTCGCGAACTCGATGGGGACGTCGGTCGGCTCGGGGGCCATCACGGTCGGCGTCGCCATCCTGATCGCCGGCGTGTTCGAATTCCTCGGGGCGTTTCTGGCCGGCGGCGAGGTCACGTCTACGATCCGCAAGGGCATCGTCGACGCCGAGGCCCTCGAGCACGATCCGAACCTGCTGGTCATCGGCATGTTGTCGGCTCTGCTGGCCGCCGCCGTCTGGCTGACGGTCGCCTCCAGATTCGGCTGGCCGGTATCGACCACCCATTCGATCGTCGGGGCCATTATCGGGTTCGCCGTGGTCGCGATCGGCCTCGACGCCGTCCACTGGTGGGATGTGACGACTATCGCCGCAAGCTGGGTGGTCACCCCCGTTCTTGCCGGAGCGATCGCGTTTCTCCTGGTGCTGAGCGTGCAGTGGCTGATCTTCAACAGCGACGATCCGGCCGCGAACGCGCGCCGCTACGTGCCCGTCTACATCTTCGCTGCGGTGTTCGTGACCGCTACCGTGACCTTCGTGAAGGGGTTGAAGCATGTCGGCATGGAGCTGAGCACGCCGATGGCCCTCCTGTACTCGGTGGTCGCGGCCGCCGCGGTGGCCGTCGCCAGCCGCCTGCTCATCGACCGGTTGAGCTTCCAGAGCCTCGAATCCGCCACCGGAGGGCAATCGCGCTTCACCGACGTGGAAAGGGTGTTCGGCATCCTCATGATCGTCACCGCCTCGGGCATGGCCTTCGCCCACGGCTCCAACGACGTCGCCAATGCGATCGGACCCGTCGCCGCGATCGTCGGCGTGGTGACCACGGGCGGGGTCGCCGCCAAGTCGGCGGTTCCGGTCTGGGTCCTGCTGATCGGCGCGGCGGGCATCGTGATCGGCCTGGCTAGCTTCGGCTACCGGGTGATGGCGACGATCGGGAGGAAGATCACCGAGCTCACGCCGAGCCGCGGATTCGCCGCCGAGTTCGCCGCCGCGTCGACGGTCGTCGTGGCGAGCGGCACCGGGCTTCCGGTCTCGACCACCCAGACGCTGGTGGGCGCCGTGATGGGGGTCGGCCTCGCCCGGGGGATGGGTGCCCTCGACTTCGGCGTGGTGCGCACCATCTTGGTGTCCTGGGTCGTGACGCTTCCCGTGGGCGCGGTCCTGGCGGTCGCGTTCTACTACCTCCTGTCGGCGGTGTTCGTTCAAGGCGCCGGACGATGAGACTCGCCGAAGAGTTTCTGCTCCTGCTGCGCGATGAGGACGGGGCGCTGTCGCGGGCCCCCGAATGGCTGGTCCGTTACGCCCTCGGCGCCGCGGTGCTCATGGATCTGGCGCTGGAGAACCGCATCGACACCGACGCCCGGCGGCTGTTCCTGATCGACTCGT
>JAPPGP010000183.1 GCA_028821395.1 Defluviicoccus sp. | reverse complement strand
GGTTGCGCTGCATCATGATCGGCATCGCCGGCGCGATCAGGTTGGTGCCGTAGCCCGACACCACGAGGTCGACCTTGTCGACGTCGAGCAGCTTGGTGTAGATGCCGGGCACCGTCGCCGGGTTGGTCTGGTCGTCGTAATAGATCAGCTCGACCTTGCGGCCGAGCAGCCCGCCGGCCGCGTTGATGTCCTTCTCCCAGATCTGCATCGCGATCAGCGCCGACTTGCCGGCGCCGGCGAGCCCGCCAGTGAGCGCCATCGAGAAGCCGATCTTGATCGGCTCGGCCGCCTTCGCCGGCGCGCCTGCGATCATCGCCGCGGCACCGAGCGCGGCGGCGCCGGCCAGCAGGCCGCGCCTGTTCAATGAGAGCATGCTCTACCTCCCAGTTCTTGGTCGGCCCGATTTTACGCGGCAAGCGTCGCTCGCGGCAAGCCGCGCGATATCGGGGCGAAGCGATACGGAGTTGCGGCGGGCTGGCGCGCCCGGCAGGATTCGAACCTGCGACCTCTGGCTTCGGAGGCCAGCGCTCTATCCACTGAGCTACGGGCGCCGCGCGGGTGGTCCCGACCGGGCGGGGACCATAGCCGGAAGACGGTCGGGATGCAATTTGGCGGCGAAGGGCGGGCGGGACGGCGCCCGGCCGGGAGAGCGGGAGAAACGGTTTGCGCGGTGCCGTGAAGACCTGTCGCCTCGCCGGCCTGGCCATGCTGCTCGCCGGCTCCGCGGCACTTGCCGAGGCGCCGATGGTCCGGGTCTACAACTGGTCGGACTATATCGACCCGGCGATCCTCGCCGGTTTCGAGGCCGAGACCGGCATCCGGGCGGTCTACGACACCTTCGATTCCAACCGCACCCTGGAGGCGAAGCTGGCCGCCGGGAACAGCGGCTACGATGTCGTCGTGCCGAGCGGCAGCCTGCTCGCGCGCCGCATCGGGGCGGACGGGTTCCGGCCGCTGGAGAAATCCCGGCTCGCCAATCTCGGCAATCTGGACCCGGCGATCATGGCCCGGGTGCGGCGCTGGGACCCGGGAAACCGCCATGCCGTCCCCTATATGTGGGGGACGACGGGGATCGGGTTCAACCGGGACATGATCGCCGCGCGCGATCCGGCTGCGCCCATCGGCTCCTGGGGCATGCTGTTCGACCCGGCGACGGTCGCGAGATTCGCCGATTGCGGGGTCTGGCTGCTGGACGAGCCGGACGAGGCGATCCCGGCGGCGCTCGCCTTTCTCGGCGAGGACCCGGACAGCCACGACACGCGCGTCATCGCCAGGGCCGAGGCGGCGCTCGCCGCCATCCGCCCGCATGTCGGCCGCTTCCACAACTCGGCCCAGATCGAGGCGCTGGCGCAAGGCGAGATCTGCCTCGCCATGGGCTGGTCGGGCGACATGCTGCAGGCCCGCGAGCGCGCCCGCGCGGCCGGACAGGGCGTGGCGGTCGACTACGCGATCCCGCCCGAGGGCGCCCAGATGTGGTTCGATCTGATGGCGATCCCCGCCGATGCCCCGAGCCCCGGCAACGCGCACCGCTTCATCGACTACCTGATGCGCCCGGAGGTCATCGCCCGGGCCTCGAACCATGTGTTCTACGCCAACGCCAACGCCGCTTCGGCGCCGCATCTCGACCCGGCGCTGGCGCGCGACCCCGCAATCTACCCGCCGCCCGCGCTGCGGGCGAAGCTCTTCGTCACCCGCCCCTGGCCGGACGAAGTGCGGCGCTTCGCCGCCGCGCTCTGGGAGCGCGTCAAGCGCGGGCGGTAGGGAGACGGCCGTCTGTCGCGAGCGAAACCGCCGTCGCCATGGCATCCTGTCTGAATGGCGGGAGGAACCGGCCAACTTTGTAATGGCGGACCATCGCCGCTCACGCGGTACGGTTGCATCCACGATCCAGCGGAACGACCGACATGATCGGGCCCATCCATCCGGGAGCGACCCTCTTCGAAGACTTCATGGAGCCTCACGGGCTCGGCGCCGGCGGCCTTGCGAGGGCGCTCGACATTCCGCAGAACCGCGTAAGCGACATCGTTCGCGGACGCCGCGGTATCACCGCCGATACGGCGCTCCGGCTCCAGCAGGCTCTCGGCGTGTCCGCCGCGTTCTGGGTCAATTTGCAGTCTCACTACGAGCTGGAGGTCGCCGAGCGCGACAACGGCGCCGCCATCAGGAAAGCGGTGAAGGGCGTCCCCGGCGCCGCCTGACGCCCCGCCGCCGTTGATCGCGGCCGCGGTTGCGCTATCATCCGGCGCGTTTCGCCAGGGGATGCGCCCGCCCATGAAGCAGCCGATCGAGCCGCCGGAGATCGTCGAGGTCGACACCAGGGAGGTCGCCTGCGACGGCGACGGCGGCGCGCTGGGCCACCCGAAGGTGTTCCTCAGCCTCGCCAATGACGGGCGGGTCGAATGCCCCTATTGCGACAGGATGTTCGTGCTCAAGCCCGGGGACGGCTGAGCCGGCGCCTCAGAGCGCGGAACGGATCCATTCGACGATCTTCGACTTGGGCAGCGCGCCGACCTTGGTGGCGGCAAGCTCGCCGCCCTTGAAGATCATCAGCGTCGGGATGCCGCGCACGCCAAACTTGGACGGCGTCATCGGGTTGTCGTCGATATTGATCTTGGCGACGGTGAGCTCGTCGCCCATCTCGTCCGAGATCTCCTCGAGGGAGGGTCCGATCTGCTTGCACGGGCCGCACCACTCGGCCCAGAAATCGACCACCACCGGGCCGTCGGCCCCCAGGACATCGGCGTCGAAGGAGTCGTCCGAAACCGCCTTGCTCGCCATGAATCGCTCCTTCGTCTCCGGTTACGCCGCTCCCTCTTAACTAGGCGGCGGCGCTCCGACGGTCAAGGCGGGGCGGCGTCGAGCAGCGCATCCGGCACCGTCATCGCCGTCGGCCCGGCGGTCCAGACCAGGGTGCAGTCGATGCGTCGATCCGGATAGATTTCGGCCAGCAGCGCCCGGTAGGCCGCGATCTGGCGCAGATAGCTGCCGGGGATGCCCTCCGGCGCGGCGGGCGGGTCGCGATCGGTCTTGAACTCGACCAGCCGAACCGCCTCGTCGTCGACCGCGAGGCGGTCGATCGTGCCCGAATACGCCCGCCCGCCGACGCGGCCGACCACCGGGACCTCGGCCCTCGATCCGGGCGCGAACGCGGCGGCGGCGACGGGATCGGCGACCACGGCGGCGACCTCCTCGCCGATCGCGCGCCGCTCCGCCGGCGCGAGCGCCAGCGCCGGGCGGGCGAGATAGGCCTCGATGGCGGGGCCGGGATCGCTTGGCGGCAGGGCCGGAATGCGCCTCAGAATGTCGTGCACGATGCGCCCGCGCCGCATTGCGCCCTCCTCGCCGGGCGAGCGCGCGGGCGCTCCGTCCTCGTCCAGCCGGGACGGGGCGAGCAGGGGCCCGTCCGCCGGCTCCGCCGGGGCCGCCCGCATCGCCCAGCCGGGCAGGAAACCGGTCTCCGCCGCCTCGGGCGGGGCCTCCGCGCGCCTGTCGGGCGGCGCGGTCTGCGGCGCCTCCAGGACCAGCCCCGGCCCGGCCACCACGACCCCCTCTTCCGGCGCCTCGAGCTCGATCTGGCGCGCCTCGGCGATGGGCCTGAGCGCGCGCTCGACCATCGCGTACCAGCAGTCGTCGGGCACCGCGTCCCGCTGCGAATAACCGGCGACATAGAGCCGGTCCTCGGCGCGCGTCATCGCCACGTAGAGCAGCCGGCGATACTCCTCCTCGCCGCGCTCGCGTTCGGCCGCCGCGAGGGATTCGGCGACCGGGTCGCGCGCCTCGCGTCGGCGCTTCCACACCAGGATCGGCGGTTGGGTGTCGGACCACAGGACGGGGTCGCGCTCGGTCGGGGCCTGCATCCGGTCGGCGAGGACGACGACCGGCGCCTGCAGCCCCTTGGCACCGTGCACGGTCAGCACCCGCACCTCGTCGCGCTCGGCCTGTTCCAGGTCGCGCTTGACCTCGGCGCGGGCGCCGCGGAACCACGCCACGAAGCCCTGCAGCGACGGGCCGTGCTCGCGCTCGTAGTCGAGGGCGAGGCCGAGAAACTCGTCGATCGGGTCCTCAGCGTCCGGGCCGAGCCGGGCGACGATCCGCAAGCGCCCGCCCATGGGCCCGAGGATGCGGCTGAAGAATTCGAAGGGCGGCACGAAATCCGCCATCGCCAGGACCTCGCCGAGCACCGCGCGGGCGCGCTCGAAGCGGGGCTCGCCGGCACGGCCGGCGAGCGCGGCGTAGAGCGGGACACCGTCCCGCCCGTGCGCGAGATCGAACAGCGCCTCTTCGTCGAGCCCCACCAGCGGCCCCTTGAGCACCGCGGCGAGGGTAAGATCGTCATCGACCATCAGCGCCGCCTCGGCGAGCGCCAGCAGATCCATCGCCGCGAGCTGGGTCGACAGCACCAGCCGGTCGATCCCGGCGACGCCGACGGCGCGCTGCTTGAGCGCGCGTACCAGGTGGTCGACGAAGGCGCCGCGGTGGCGCACCAGCACCATGATATCGCCGGCGCGCATCGCCCGGCCGCGGCTCTCCAGGCGTTTGCCGTCCGCGAGCCAGCGCGCGATCGTCGCCGCCAGTGCCTCGGCGAGGCGGTATGCGGGGCTCTGCTGGACGAAGGGCCGGAGCGCCGGCTGCCAGGGGTCGTCATCCACCGGATCGCTCGGCCGGGCGGGCGGCCAGAGCACCACCGAGCCGGCCTGCCCGGCGCGCCCGGCGGCGTGGGAGACCGGCCTCTCGCCCAGCCCGCGCGCGGAATCCGGGTCGGCGAACACCGCATCGACCGCGCGCAGCACTGGCTCCGTCGAGCGGAAGGAACGGCCGAGCGCGACGCCTTCCCAGGCCGCGCCCGATTCTTGGGCGCGGCGGCGGAACTCCTCCCGCATGTCCGCGAAGGCACCCGCCTCGACGCCCTGAAAGCTGTAGATCGACTGTTTCGGATCGCCCACCGCGAACACCGTGCGCGGCGCCTCGCGCGCGCTCTCGCCGGCGAAGAAATCGGCGGCGAGAGCGCGGACCACCGCCCATTGACGGGGGTTGGTGTCCTGCGCCTCGTCGATCAGCACGTGATCGATGCCGCCGTCGAGCTTGTACAGGACCCAGAGCGCCGCCCGGTCCTCGACCAGCCCCTGCACCCCGGCGATCAGGTCGTCGTAGTCGAGCCGCCCGCGGCGCGCCTTCTCCAACCGGTAGGCCCTGAGCAGGGTCGCGCCGATCCGGGCGAGCGCCGCGCTTTCGGCGGCGGTCGCGGCGGCGAGCAGGCGGTGCCGGACGGCCCGGACCCGCTCGGCCTCCACCCGCCAGGCCTCGACCGCCTCCGGCGCCGCCTGCGCCACGGCCTTGGTCGGCAGGTTCTTCCTAATGCCGCCGGCCTGGGTCAGGAAGGAAGCGGCGTAGTCGGAGAAGGTCCGGTGCGTGGGCGCCGGGTCTTCGAGCCATGCGGCGATCGCCGTGCCGGCCTTGCGGTCGGTCGGCCGCCCGGCGAGCAGCGCCTCCGCCGCGCGCCGCAGCCCGTCGCGGTCGAACGCCTCCCCGGCGCTGGCTGCGGCGAGGATCGACTCCTCGGTCTCCGCCGGATCGAGGCCGAAATAACGATGTGTCGACGCTTCGATACCGGGCAGCGCCGGGGCGGCGAGGGCCTCGATCCTGCCGCGCTCGCGCGACAGCGCCGCCATCAGCTCGTCGAACCGGCTCTCTGCGCCGCGCCCGGCAACGATTGCGAAAGCGCGGGCGAGCGCGGACTCCGGTGTGCGCGAAGCTTCGGCGATCGCGGCGTCGCGGGCGCGTCGCAGCGTCTCGCCCTCGGTGCGCTCGTCCATTACCCGGAAATGCGGATCGACCCGGGCCTCCAGCGGGAAACGGCCGAGCACGGACTGGCAGAAGGCGTGGATGGTCTGGATCTTCATCCCGCCCGGAGCGTCCAGCACTTGGAGGAACAGCGCCCGCGCCCGGGCGGTGGTCTCGGAGTCGGGCGGGTCCTCGAGAAGATCGGCGAGGACACCCCGGAGCGCCTCGTCGGACAGGGTCGACCAGTCGCCGAGCGCGGCGAAGATGCGGTTGGCCATCTCGGCCGCCGCCGCGCGGGTGAAGGTCAGCGCCAGGATGCGCTCCGGCGGCGTGCCGGCGAGCAGCAGCCGCAGCACCCGGTCGGCCAGCACCTTGGTCTTGCCGGTCCCGGCCGAGGCGTCGACCCAGGCCGAGACCGCCGGGCGCGAGGCCAGGGCCTGGCCGGCGGGGCCGCTCACCGCCAGCGCCCCGTCGTCCGCCCCGGCGCATACTCGGCGAGGCGTTCCAGATGGTGGTAGTCGTTGAAGGCAGGGGCGCGGTCGGCATGCGGCTGCGGGACATAGGGAGCCGCGGGGTCGTCGAAATGGCGGATCAGCCGCTCCAAGCCTGCGCGCGCCGCATCCGCGTCGGCCTCGACCGGCAGCTCTTCCCCC
The DNA here is from genome assembly GCA_028821395.1 of Defluviicoccus sp. Taxonomy (GTDB): domain Bacteria; phylum Pseudomonadota; class Alphaproteobacteria; order MPNO01; family MPNO01; genus MPNO01. The sequence goes on along the minus strand of JAPPGP010000183.1, from coordinate 1,272 downwards.
GCGGGATCGCCGCCGGACAGCTTCCAATAGGCGAGGCCGGGCCGCGGCGCGGCGGGGATTTCCGCGAACCCGCCGGCGGCCAGGATCGCGGCTTCGAGCGGGAGCTGCGGCGCGATGCCGGCGCCGACCTCCTTGCGGGAGGGCACGGCGCCGGTCTTGTAATCGACGATCGCGGCGCTGCCGTCGGCCATCACGTCGATGCGGTCCGCCCGCGCGACGAGGGTGAAGGGGCCGGCCGGAGCGGTAATATCGAGCCGGCCGTCGAGCTCGCTCAGGATGGCCGCGACGCCCGGCCTGTGGCGGGTCTCGCGGTCGACGATCCAGCGCGCGATACGCTCGAAGCGTGGCCGCCAGAAGGCGCGCACCCCGGGCCGCTCCGCCATCGCGCCGAGCCTGGCGTCGCCGATCGCGAGCAGCCGCTCGAACGCGTCCCCGGGCAGGGCGCCGGGGAAGGCGCGGAGAAAGGCGTCCAGCGCCTCGTGGACGAAACGGCCGCGCTCCGCCGCGCCGGGGTCGGCGTCGATCGGCTCCAGCGCCTTGAGGTCCAGCACGTGCCTTGCATAGATCGCATAGGGATCGCGGATCAGGGTCTCGACCTGGGTCACGGAGAGCCGGCGCGGGCGCGCCTCCACCGGCGGCACCGGGGCCGGCGCCCGGATCTGTTCGGCTTCTTCGGGCCGGTCGAGCATGGCCCGCCAGGCGGTCCAGCGCGCCGCCCCCCGGACCAGCGCGCCGGATTCGGAGCCGAGCGCGTTGTCGAGCCGCATCAGCCAGCGCGACGGGACGGTGGGGGTGCCGGCCTCGCGCACCGCGCGGGTGAGGAACACCTCGGGCGCGGCGAAGAGCTGGCTGAAATCGTGCGCGGCGAGGCCGATCCGGCGCTCATGCGCGGGCAGGCCGAAGGCGCCGCGCATCGGCCGGCTCATCCACGGATCGGCCGGCGGCTGGGCCGGCCAGGTTCCCTCGTTGAGTCCGCCGAGAACGACCCGGTCGGCGCCCTGAAGCCTGGCCTCCAGCACGCCCCAGATCTGCAGCCGCGGATGGCGGCCGTAGCGCGGCCTGACCGCGCGGCCGCGCATCAACGTGTCCAGCAGGTCGGGCCAGCCCCGCGCCTCGACCGGGCGGAGCCCGCGCGCGGCGCCGCGGAGCTCCTCCATGAAATCGCTCGCCGCCCGGCCGTCGTCGCCCGACCACAGCCGCGCCGCGCCGCTCTCCCCGGCGCTCGCCGCCAGAAGCTCGGCGGCCTCGACCTGCGCGGTCGCCAGCTCGGCG
>JAPPGP010000174.1 GCA_028821395.1 Defluviicoccus sp. | reverse complement strand
CCATGCAACCCGTCCACAAAAATAAACCGGACAGCAGTGGACTTGATCCGGCCATGACATGGTGGAGAAGCGTCGCTCCGCCTCCTTCCGTCATGCGTGGACTCGATCCGGGCATGACGCAGGCGGCGCCGCGGAAGGCGGCGCGGGATTGCCACGCCCGCGCGGTTCTGACAAAACCGGCTCGCCGGCATCCCGCCGGGACGCCACAGGAGGAAGCGCGGTCGCATGGCTGACAAGCTCGGCATCGGGGATGCGTTCCCTGGGCTTCGACTCGAACTGGCCGGCGGGGGGAGTCTTTCCCTGCCGGGCGGGCTGGATGCGAAGTACAAGATCGTCCTGTTCTACCGGGGCCACTGGTGACCGTTCTGCCGCCGGCAGTTGGTCGGCTTCGAGAAGGAGCGGGAGACGCTTGAGGGGATGGGCGTGAAGCTGGTCGCGGCCAGCACGGACCCGCTGGACAAGGCGCGGGAGGTGGCCGACGAGGTGGGCTTCCCGGTCGGCTTCGGGGTGAGCCGCGAGACCGCCGATGCGCTCGGCGCGTGGTGGGAGGACCGGCGCGGGATCGTCCAGCCGTCCGAGTTCCTGCTGGACGCGGACAACAAGGTGGTGATGTCGTCCTACAGCGACGGCCCGCTCGGACGGGTCGACGCGGCCGACGTGGTCAAGCTGGTCAACTTCTACGAATCCCGCAAGTAGCAGCGCATGACCGACCCCGAGATCGGCCGCACCGTCGATGCCGGGGGCATCGCGACCAATCTGCACGACCGGGGCGAGGGTGCGCCGGTGCTGCTGCTGCACGGCTCCGGTCCGGGGGTGACCGCCTGGGCCAACTGGCGCACCGTCCTGCCCCGGCTGGACCGCTACCGCGTCGTCGCGCCGGATATCGTGGGCTTCGGCTACACCGAGCGCCCGGCCGCAGCGGTCTATGCGATGCCGTACTGGCGCGACCACGCCTTCGCGGTGCTCGATGCGCTCGGGATCGAGACCTGCTCCATCGTCGGCAACTCCTTCGGCGGCGGGCTTGCGCTGGCGATGGCGGCGGCCCGCCCGGAGCGGGTGGACCGGCTGGTGCTGATGGGCTCGGCCGGCTACAAGTTCGCGATCACGCCCGGGCTCGACGCGGTCTGGGGCTACGAGCCCTCGCCCGAGCGGATGCGCGAGCTGATCGGGCTGTTCGCCTGGGACTCCTCGATCGTGACCGACGAGCTGGTCCGGCTGCGCTACGAGGCGAGCATCCGGCCGGGCTACCAGGAGTCGTATGCGTCCATGTTCCCGGCGCCGCGCCAGCGCCATGTCGAGGCGATGGCGCAGAGCGAGGAGATTTTGCGCGGTCTTGAACACGAGACCCTGATCGTGCACGGGCGGGATGACCGGATCGTCCCGCTGGAGTCCTCGATCGCGCTCAACCGCCTGATCCCGCGCTCGCAGCTCCACGTGTTCGGACAATGCGGCCACTGGACCCAGATCGAGCAAAACGAGCGCTTCTGCCGCCTGGTGGCGGATTTCTTCGCCGAGTAGGGGGGCGCCGACACCCGATACTCGAATCAGGCTGGCGCCGTTCGGAGAAGGCGCGCTCGCTCGCGGGGTTTCGCGCCGCTTCTCCGTTTTTCGTCCTATATTCGTCAGGTAGCCTTCACCCGACCGTGTTCGGCGTCATGAAGGGGAGGAGCCAGCCATGTCTCGAAGGACGCCGGCGGAGATCGCGACGGCGGCAGAGAAGATTTACGACGAGAATTACCGCAACGAATTCGAGCGGAAATACCGCGACCATCACGTCGTGATCGACGTGAAGACGGGCGAGGCATATCGCGGCCGGTGGCCGGAGGAAGCCATGCAGGCGGCGATCGAAGCCGCTCCGAAGGGACTCCTGCATCTGATCCGAATCGGCTCGCCCGGCGCGTTCCGTGTCAGCTACACGACGGGCAATGCTCACACACGGGCGCTTTGACCCTGAAGGCGATCCCCGAATTTTGGTTGCACGAGCAGGCTGGCGCCGCCCCCACAGATTGAATACCAGCTCTTCGGAGCGTATGTTCGGCGTGGCGAAAGCGGGAGCGTGACGATGAGTCCCGAGACCTTGGGATATGTGAATCTGGCGGGCGTCCTTGCCGTGCTCGCGTTCCTCTGGGGCCTGCATCGGGGTATGCGCGCGATGGATGGTCGGATTAACGACCTGGCGCGGGAACTGTCGGAGCTCCGCGGCGAATTTCGTGGCCGGTTCGGGTTGCCTTCCACCGCGGAAGAATGACCCCGACCGACTGACCGGGAGCCCCGCAGGCCTCCGATCGGCGCGCCGTCCGGGTCCTGTCGTCCTGACGAGCGGCGTCAGGCGCCGCGGATCTCGTCGAGCACCGGCAGGATGTGCCGGCGGAAGCGTTCCGGGTTCTCGCTCATCGGGAAGTGGCCGAGCGCCGGCATGATCTCGACCCGGGCGCCCGGGATCGCCTCGGCGGTGCGGATCGTGTCTTCCGGCGTGCAGGAGTAGTCGTAGGCGCCGGTCAGCAGATAGAGCGGGCAGCGCGCGGTGTCGATCAGGTGGGTGCGGTCGCGGAAATCCGAGTCCTCGCGGTAGAAGTGGAGGTCGCCGCGGAACACGCCGGGCCCGCTCTGCAGATAGGCCCAGAGCGTCTCCCAGCGATGGATCTCCGGCGCCTGGGGCGCGATGAGGCCGGAGACCAGCGCCGCCGAGACCTCCCCGCCATGCACGTCGGGGCGGTGCAGCCACTCTGCGTCGTACCACGGGGTCTGGTGGTCAGCGGCCTGGAGGCCGATCAGCGCGCGGAACCGCCCGCCGTGGCGGGCGGCGATATCGAGCACGATCCGCCCGCCGATCGAGCAGCCGAGCAGCACCGGGCGGTCGAGCTCCAGCGCCTCGGCGACGGCGAGGATCGCGCCGGTATAAGCCTGGGTGGTGAGCCGGTACTCCTCGTCCTGGTAGCCGGGCGGCGGGAACGACTTGCCATGCCACGGCATGTCGAAGGCGATCACGCGGTAGTGTTCGGTGACCGCCGCATCCAGCATCAGATGACGGTACTGCCGGGTGTCGGCGCCGGCGGTGTGCAGGCACAAGAGCGGGATCCCCCGCCCCGCCTCCTCGAAATAGAGCCGGCAGAGCCGGCCGTCGAGCTCGAGCGTCGCGTAGCGCCCGGCGATCGGCTCGAACTCAAGCGCCATCGCCGCCTCCGGCGCCTGCGCGGCGCGGCGCCTCCAGCACCTCCTTGACGTAGCGGAGGTTGGCCATCAGCGGATGCAGATCGCCTTCGATGCGGGCGGTGCCGAAGCGGGTCATCGCCAGCAGGTCGTGATAGCCGGGCTCCGGCTCCGCCTGCCAGAACCGGCGCCAGGCATCGGCGCCGGCGCGGATGGCGAAGCGCCACGATTGCATCGGCGGCGGCGAGACCGCGACATCGGCGATCGCGCCCTCGCGCACCTCGACCAGCACCGGCAGCGCGCCGGCGCCGATGAGAAAGCGCGTCGTCAGGTACCTGCCGCGCCTGACCAGCGACCCGTCGCCGTTGACCAGGGCGGGCAGGCGCTCCAGCACCGCGGCGACCTCCTCGTCCGTCATCGTCCCTCCGACCGCTGTGGCGGCGGGACTGTACCCGGCGGCGCCGCGGGGACCAATCGGCGCGACAGGGCGGGCCAGGGAACAGCCACCGAGCGAGGGAGATTCCCTTGACGTTCATTCCTTCGCAGCGCATATTCAACCCATGCGGGAGTGGTTGGCAAAGTATGGCGACTACTGGACGTTCGGGCTCTTCCTCCTCGCCCTTTTGGGCACGGTGGGAGGGGTGGGCGTCTGGGGTCTCAACGCGCAGGACGCCAAGCAGGACGCCGCGGTTGCGAAGGTGTCCGCCGTCGCCGGAACCGACACTCGTCGCGTCGAGGCGCAGGTCGAGTCCGAGGTCAAGCGACTCGACAACCGGGTGGACACCAACCTCGAGCTGATCCGCCAGATCGGCGCCAGGCTCGACCGGATGGACAAGAGGTTCGACCGGATGGACGACAAGCTGGACCGGATGGACGGCAAGCTCGACATCCTGCTCTTGCGGATATCGGAGCCCGCCGCCAGCTAGCCTTGGCGCTCGCCGGGCGAGGCGGTGCGGATGACGTAGTAGGTCGCCCCGCAGATCACCGCCGCGCCGAGCCAGATCCACGCGTCCGGCGCCTCGCCGAACAGGACGTAGCCGGCGATCGCGGCGAAGGGGAGCTGCAGGTAATAGGCCGGCATGGCGATCGCGGTGGGCGCCATCGACAGCGAGCGGGTGATGCCCTGCTGGGCGATGGCGGAGAACGCCCCGGTCGCGGCGAGCCACGGCACGTCCGCCCAGTACGGGGTCCGCCAGAGCAGGATCGTCGGCACCAGCGCGAACAGGCACATCAGCCCGTACATGTAGAAGACGATCGCGTTGGGGTCCTCGGTGCCGGCGAGGAAGCGGGTCGCGGTGTTGACCGCGCCGAAGGCGAGCGCGACGAACAGCATGACCAGCGCCGACCAGGACGCGGCCTCGAAGCCGGGGCGGATGACGATCAGCGCGCCGGCGAAGCCGACCAGGATGGCGATGAAGCGCCTGAGCCCCACCCGCTCCCCGAGGAACGCCGCGGCGAGCAGGACGGTGAACAGGACCGAGAGGAAGAGCAGCGCCGTGATGTCGGCGGCCGGCGTGAAGCGGGCGGCGTAGAACAGCGCCGACATGCCGGCGAAGGCGGCGAGCCCCCGGATGAGGTGCATGGCGAGGTTGGCGGTCCTCAGCCCGCCCGGCCCCCTGGCTGCCAGCCAGGGCAGCAGGCAGGCCACCGCCCCGCCGGTCTGGAAGAAGGTGATCTCGACCGGCGGCAGGTGGCTCAGCCGGCGCCCGGCGACGATCAGCATCGCGAAGAAGAACGCCGCCAGCGTCATCCACGCGACGCCGCCGAGCGCCGAGGGAGCGCGCCTCGCCACGGGACCGGGGACGGTCGGCCGCGCTAGCCGGCGGCGAGCACGTTGCTCAGCCGGCCGATGCCCTCGATCTCGACCTCGATGCGGTCGCCCGGCTGCATGAACAGCTTGGGGTCGCGGCCGAAGCCGACGCCGGCGGGCGAGCCGGTGGTGACCAGATCGCCGGGCTCGAACCGGTACCAGCGCGAGAAGTAGGAGAGGATCTCGCCGACGCCGAAGATCAAATCGTCGGTCCCGGTCGACTGCACCACCTCCCCGTTCAGCGTGGTGGTGAGCCGGAGGTCGTGCGGGTCGGCGATCTCGTCGGCGGTGACCACCACCGGGCCGCAGGGGGTGAAGCCGGGAAGCTGCTTGCCCATGATGTTGCGCTCCCAGGCCTGGATCGCGCCGAACTTGCCCTCGGCGTCGAACACCTCGCCCACCCAGTCGCGCGCGGAGACGTCGTTGCAGATCGTGTAGCCGCCGATGCAATCCAGCGCCTCGTCTACGGACACACGGTGGCAGCTCCGCCCGACCACGAAGGTGAACTCGCCCTCGTAGTCGATCATGGCCGGGCATTGCGGCGGCACCGGGATCGGCTTGCCGGAGCCGGTCAGCGAGCACGCCGCCTTGATGAAGGCGGTCGGGTTGGGCGGCGTCGGCGTGCCCGACATCTCCTCCAGGTGGCGGCGGTAGTTGAGCCCCGCCGACAGGATCAGCAAGGGGTCGGGGATCGGGGCGAGCAGCGGCGCATCGGCGAAGCCCCTGAGCGCGCCGGTCTCGCCGAGCCGGTCGCGCTCGGCGCCCGCCATCGAGGCGACGGCGCCCGCCGCGCGGCGCACCGCCTCCAGCCCGTCCGCGCCGGCGGCGAAGATCCCGCGCACGCTGCCGGGCACCGGACGGGCCTCCGCCACCCGGTCCGCGGCGAGCGCGAGATCGAGCGCCGTGTCTTCGTCGAGCAAGACGCCGGGATGGCCCTTCCCGCCGGTGTCGAGCGTCAGCAGCTTCATTCCGATGCTCCTCTCATACGGCCGCCATTCTACCGCCGCCGCAAGGGGGCTTGCCAACCGGCGGCGCCCGACCGATATGAACCGGGTCGCCGCCGATCGAGGAGAACACCCATGTCCATGCGCCGCCTGCTCGCCCTCGCGCCCCTCCTCGGCGCGCTCGTGGCGGGCGCCGGAACGGCCCGCGCCGACGGCCCCACCGTCGTCGAGCTGTTCACCTCGCAGGGCTGCTATTCCTGCCCGCCGGCCGAGCGCTTCCTCGGCGAGCTCGCCGACCGCGACGGAGTCCTCGCCCTCGAATTCCACGTCGACTACTGGGACAACCTGACCTATGGGTCGGCGGGCAAGTGGAAGGACCCCTACTCGAGCCCCGCCTTCACCGCGCGTCAGCGAAGGTACAACGTGGAGATCCGCAGGCGAACCGGGGTCTATACCCCGCAGATGGTCGTCGACGGCAAGTTCGAGGTGGTGGGCAGCCGCGAGGGCGCGGTCGAGATGGCGATCGAGGACGCGCGGGCGCGCGCAGGCGCGCGCGTCGCGGTCGCCGCGGTGGCGCAGGGCGGCGGGCTCAGGGTCTCGCTGAAGGGCGGGCCGGACCGCGCCGGCGGCGTCTGGCTGGTGTCGTTCCTGCGACGCGAGGCGACCCGGGTGCTGCGCGGCGAGAACCACGGCAAGCTGCTGGTCAACCACAATATCGTGACCGAGATGCGCCGCATCGGCGAGTGGGACGGCAAGGAGCGGACCATCGACGTGGCAGCGGTCGCGAACGACGAAAAGCGGGGCTGCGCGGTGCTGGTCCAGGCCGGCGCAGCGGGGCCGATCCTGGGCGCGGCGCACTGCCCGGCGGCGGGCTCGTGAGCGGCAGCTTCGCCGACGCCGACGGCGTCCGCCTCTACTGCGAGGAGGCGGGTGCCGGCTACCCCATCGTGTTCGTCCACGAGTTCGCCGGCGACTTCGCGAGCTGGGAGCCGCAGCTCCGCCATTTCGCCCGGCGCTACCGCTGCATCGCCTTCAACGCGCGCGGGTATGCGCCCTCCGACGTGCCGGAGGAGCCCTCGGCTTACGGCCAGATGCGGGCGGCCGACGACATCGCCGCGGTGCTGGATCATTTCGCCGTCGCCCGCGCCCATATCGTCGGCCTGTCGATGGGCGGCTTCGCCGCGGTCCATTTCGGGCTGCGTCATGCCGCCCGCGCCCGCTCGCTCGTGGTCGCCGGCTGCGGCTACGGCGCGCCGCCCGACAGCCACGCCGAGTTCGCGGCCGCTGCCCGCGCCAATGCCGAGCTCATCGAGCGCATCGGCATGCCGGCCTTCGCCCCCGACTACAGCGACACGGAGGCCAGGCTCACGCTCAAGCGCAAGGACCGGCGCGGCTTCGAGGAGTATCTCGCGCAGTTCGCCGCGCACTCGGCGCTCGGGGCGGCGATGCACATGCGCCACGTCCAGGGCGCCCGCCCCTCGCTGTGGGATTTCGCGGACGCGCTCGCGGCGCTGCCGATGCCGGTGCTCGTGGTCTCCGGCGACACCGACGGGGACTGCCTGGAGACCGGCATCTTCCTCAAGCGCACGATCCCGGATTGCGGCCTCTGGATCGCGCCCGACACCGGGCATGCGGTCAATCTCGAGGAGCCCGACGCCTTCAACCGCGAGCTCGCGGCGTTCTTCGCGGCGGCCGAGGGGCGGAGCGCGGCGTAGGGCGGCGCCCGCGTCCCTTTGTCGTCATGGCCGGACTTGTTCCGGCCATCCACTGCCGCCATCGCGCTCGGCCGCTGGAGATGCCCGGATCGAGTCCACTGCTGTCCGGTTTAGGTCAGGGCCCATTGTATGGCGGTTTGTCTGTCG
>JAPPGP010000039.1 GCA_028821395.1 Defluviicoccus sp. | reverse complement strand
GTAGAATCAATGCCATGCAACCCGTCCACAAAAATAAACCGGACAGCAGTGGATCGAGTCCGGCCATGACGGCTCAGGAAAAGGCTTGGCCGAACACCGCGTAGCGGCTCAACCATGTGCAAATGAACTTCGCAAGCACGACGCTAAAAGAGATTGAGCCAGACGCTGGAGCGGAGTTCCGGGAACATGTCGCCGAGCACCGTCTGGGGCCACGGCACGAGCAGGATCTTGTGGAACAGCCAGTAGGAGAAGATGCCCATCGGCACCGCGACCGCGAGCGTGGTAGTCCAGCTCTCCTTGCCCTCGTAGCGCATGTAGCCGACCAGGAACAGGAACATGGCGGGCAGGATGCCGACCAGCGCGGCGGCGCCGAAGAAGAACAGGAGCCAGCCGAAATAGACCGCCGCACGCTGAAAGATCGTGCGGACCGGGAGGTCGCCGTAATCCGCCTGGATGTCGAAATGGACGTCTTCGGCGGCCGGCTTGCGGTCCTCGCCCGGCGGCGCGCCGGCCAGCAGACCCGTCGTCTGGACCTCCGCCGGCCGTACGAACATCGCGGCCAGGATCAGCCACACGGTGAACAGGAGACCGGCCCAGCCAACCGCCTGCGGCACCAGCTTGGCGCCGAACTCCCATTGCGAGGAGATCGCCAGACAGGCCGCGAAGAACGCCAGCACGAGGACCGAGAAGCCGAGATCCGGGTTGACGCTCTCGGGACGGAAGCCGAACGCCGCGCCCCGCCTCTCACCGCCCCGCGGCCTGGCGAAGTAGCCCTTCAGGATCGGCCGCAGGATGCCGTAGAGGGTGATGGCGAAGACCAGCATGACGACCGGGAAGGTCAGCCATTCCGCGCCGTAGCGCTCGACCGATATGAACAGGTAGCGCTCGACCAGCCCGCCCAGCACGAAGCCGAGGATCAGCGGCGGGCGCGGCCATTTCATGCGCTTCATCACCCAGCCGAAGAAGCCGAAGATCAGCAGCGCGTAGATGTCGCCCCACTGCCTGGAGCCCTGGAAGGCGCCGACGAACACCACCGCGAGCACGACGGGCGCCAGGATGCCGATCCGCACCAGCGCCACCTTGGCGAGCTGGTGAGCGAACAGGAAGCAGATCCCGGCGCCGATCACGTTGGCGAAGGCGACCGACCAGACCAGGGTGTAGGTCACGTCGAGATGCTTGGTCAGCATCTCGGGCCCCGGGGTCAGGCCGTGGATCAGGAAGGCGCCCAGGATCAGCGCCATCGACGCCGAGCCCGGCACGCCGAAGGCGATGGTGGGCACCAGCGCCCCGCCTTCCTTGGCGTTGTTGGAGCTCTCCGAGGCGATGACCCCGCGTACGTCGCCCTTGCCGAAGGTCGTCGCGGTGTCCTTCTCGCTCCGCAGCGCGTGGCCGTAGGCGATCCAGTCGATCACCGAGGCGCCGATGCCGGGCACCGCGCCAAGGCTCGAGCCGATGGTGGCGCAGCGCAGCAGCAGGAACCAGTTGCGGAACACGTCGCGGATGCCGGCGAGCTGGCTCATCTCGGACTTGACCTGGCCCTCGGCGGCGATCCTCTGGCGGGTGATCGCCATGTCGGCGATCTCGGGAATCGCGAACAGGCCGAGAGCCAGCGGCACCACCGGCAGCCCGTCCCACAGATAGAGCGAATCGAAGGTCCAGCGCAGCGTCCCGGTCTGCGGGTCGTCGCCGGCGGTCGCCACCATCAGCCCGATACAGGCCGCCGCCAGCCCCTTGAGCGGCGTGCCGCCGCTCAGCACCGCGACCAAAGAGAGGCCGAAGACGCAGAAGGACAACAGCTCGGGCGAGCCGATATGCAGCATCACCGGGCGCAGGATCGGCACGCTGATCGCCAGCAGGAAGGCGCCGTAGATGCCGCCGATCACCGAGGCCGAGAACGCGGCGCCGAAGGCGCGCCCCGCCTCCCCCTTCCGGGCCATCGGATAGCCGTCGAGAATGGTCGCCGCCGAGCCCACCGTCCCCGGCACCCCGAACAGCACCGCCGGAATAGTGTCCGACGTCACCACCACCGCCTGCAGGCCCATCAGGAAGGCGAGCGCGGTATAGGGGTCCATGTCGAAGGTGAACGGCAGCAGCAGCGACAGCCCGACCAGCCCGCCCAGCCCCGGGATGACGCCGAGCACCAGCCCGATGATCACGCCGAGGGCGAGAAAGCCGATCCGTTCGGGATCGGCCATGATGGTGGCGGCCTTGATGGCCATGCCGAGCATGTCGGCTTCCATGGACGCCCCTGTTCCCGGTCAGTGCCGCAGCCGGTTCCGGCCGGCGATGTCTACTCCGCCGCGATGCGCTCGGGGAACCGCTCGTTCACGTCGAGCTTGAACACCTTCTGCGCGTTCTCGCCGAGGATCTTGCGCTTCGCCCTCTCGTCGAGGAACGGCAGGTCCCAGATCACGCTCGGCAGGTCCATGTCCCAGTGCGGGTAATCGGTGGCGAAGAGCAGCGAGTTCTCGGCGTCCATCGCCTTGAAGGTCGCCTCCAGCAGCCAATCCTCGTTGGGCCGCTCCATCGGCTGGGTGGTGAAGTACATCTCCTTCATGTACTCGCTCGGCAGCCGCTTGAGCGAGGGACATTCCGAGCTCCGCATGCGGTACTCGTTGTCGAGGCGCATCATCAGCCACGGCACCCAGGCGATGCCCGACTCGATCCAGATGGTCTTCAGGTTGGGGAACCGCTCGGGCAGGCCGTTGACCACCCAGTTGGTGCAGTGGACGACGTTGTACCAGGTGAAGCCGAGCGCATGGACGGCGATGAACCGGTTCGAGGTGCGGAACATCGGGTCGTCCCAGTTGAAGCCCGAGTGGAAGCCGAGCGGCAGGCCGCGCTCCTCGACGGCGCGGTAGATCTTCATGTAGTCGTTGTCGTGCACCGGCTTGTGCCGAACCGAGGTGACCATGAAGCCGATCACGCCGGGATAGTCGGCGAAGTCCTCGACCATCTTCATCGCCGCCTGGTGGTCGTTGAACGGCAGATACAGCATCGACTTGATGCGCGAGGAGCCGGGCAGCACGCGCTCGACCAGCCAGCGGTTGTAGGCGCGCGCCAGATGATGCTCGACCTCGGGTTGCGGGTGCATGGCGAGCCCGAGCATCGGCGTCGGGAACATGCAGGAATAGTCGACCCCCATCGCGTCCATCCAGCGATGGCCGAGATGGATGTCCCGGTGCACGCCGTCGGCGGGGGTCTGCTCCATGCGCCTCAGCGGGTAGCGCGTCACCCTGCCGCCGACATCCTGGTAGCCGACCCGGCCGAGGGCGAACATGCCGCCGCCGCGCTGGGCGACCTGCCCGCCCGAGCGGGCGAGCTGCTGGAGGACCGGATCCTCCATGTATTCCATGATCTCGGCCATCGATTCGCTCTCGTAGTGGTGCGAATCGACATCGACGATCAGCACGTCCTGCAATCCCCGCCGGTCGCGCTGCTTCGCCGCGTTGGCCAGCACCTTGTCGGTGTCGAACGAATCGACGCTCATCCGGAAGAACTGCTCGTTGCCGGTCGGGAGTTCCATTCAAATCTCCTCGGTCGGACCGCTGCCCTGGGTTGTGGCGATTACAGCAGCCCGGGAAGCCATGTTGCAAGGGGCGGGAACGCGGCGATCACGATCATCCCCACTAGGAAGATGCCGACGAACGGCCAGGTGGCGCGGAATATGTCGCTCAACGGCACATCGGGCGCCGATCCCTTGAAGGCGAACATGGTGTAGCCGAAGGGCGGCGTGATCCCGCCCACCGTGACGTTGAGGAGCATGATCAGCCAGAACCAGATCGGGTCGAAGCCGAGCGTCTGGAGCAGCGGCTGGTAGATCGGGATCACCACCAGCATGAGCGCGATCTGGTCGATGAACATGCAGAGGATGAAGGGGATCAGCATCATGATGAACAGCATCACGTAAGGCTCGAAATCGAGCGTCACGATCAACGTCGTCAGCTCCCGGGTCGAGCCGGTGAAGGCAAGCAGCTGGCTGAACATCTTGGAGCTCGCCATGATGACCAGGATCATCGAGGTGATGAACGCCGCCGAGGTCACCGACTCGGAGATCATCCGCCAGTTGAGCCTGCGGTAGTAGATCGCGGTGAGCAGCGCGCCGAGCACCCCGGTCGCCGCCGATTCGGACGGGGTCGCGATGCCGAGCAGGATGAAGCCCATCACGCAGAAGATGATGACCGCGAACGGCATCACGCGGAGCACCGCGACCACCATCTCCCAGGGGGTCACCTGGGGCGCGGTGTCGGAATCGCCGTAGGGCGCGAGCTCCGGGTTGGCCCGCACGCGGGCGAAGATATAGATCAGGAACATTCCCGACAGCAGCAGACCCGGCACGATGCCGGCGATCAGCAGCCCGGCGATCGACACGTCGGCGAGCGTCCCGATGATGATCACCAGCACGCTCGGGGGGATGATCGGCGCGAGGCTGGCGCCCGCCAGGATCGCCCCGGTCGACAGGCTGGAGTCGTATTTGCGCTCGATCATGCCGGGGTAGAGGGTGCGCGCCATCATCGCCGCCACCCCCATCGCCGCCCCGGATAGCGCGCCGAAGATGGTGGACAGCACGATGCACAGCACGTATTGCCGCCCGCGCACCTTGCCGACCAGCTTGTCGACCGAATCGAACAGGATGTCGATCGAGCCCGAGCGGAACAGCAATTCTCCCATCAGGATGAACAGCGGCACCGCCGAGAGCGCCGCGATGTTGGTGGTCTCGAAGATCGAGTTGGCGACCATGCCGAAGCCCGGCTGGCCCAGCACGATCAGCACGCCCCCGATGTTGATCACCAGGAAGGCGATGAAGATCGGCGCGCCGGTCATGAACGCGCCGAGCAGCAGCGCGAGCCCGCCCGACAATGTGCCCCACCAGACCATGGTCAGCCGTGCATCCCGCTCGCCGGCCTGCCGATCCCCAGCGTCCGGGGATCGAGCATGCGCAGGAAGTAGATCGCCGAGGAGCCGAACCCGTAGGTGATCCAGGCCGAGATGTAGATCTTCGGGATCGGCTTCACCTTCATCAGGTGAACGTCCTTGACGATCTGGCGGATGTTCTCATCCAGGCTGATCCAGGTGGCCGCCGCGCAGGCCAGGAAGCCGACCAGGTAGATGAGCCAATACAGGATGCGGGTCTTCTCCTGGGCGAACATGTCGAGGATGACGGTCACCGCGACATGGCCCTTCTCCTTGGTGACGTGGGGCATCATCAGGAAGCAGCCAATGCACAGCGAATACTCCACCGCCTCGCTCGACCACCAGGTCGGCGCGCCGAAGAAATAGCGCGCGAACACCTCGTAACAATAGGCGACGACGATGATGCCGAGGCAGAGCTTGGAGAGGTGGAACCCGACTTGCGTGATTCCGTCGTGCAGCCGCGCCAGCGCGCCCAGCGCCTCACCCATCGCCCCGGCATCCCGTCATCGGTCGTACGCCCGCGGGAACGCTAGTCGGTCATGCCCGCGTTCTTGGCGAGCTTGTAGAGGTCGTCGGCCCCGTCGCCGCAGCACTTGCGCGCGACGTCCCAAAGGCTCTCGCTCCAGGCCTTCTTGACCAGCGCCGCCTTGTCGGGCGGGAGGTGGAGTGTCTTCACGCCGAACTTGTCGAGCTCGCGGGTCTCGTCGGCGAGGATCTCGCGGCCGACCCAGGGCATCTCAAGCTCGGTCTCGCGCCCGGCCGCCAGCAGAACGCCCTTCTCCTTGTCGTTCAGCTTGGCCCACGAATCGAGGTTGATCAGGATCGGCTCGTTGGACGACCCGAAGGTCGGGCGGACGCGGTACTTGGCGACCTCGAAGTGCTTCATCGAGAGCATCCCGGCCGCCGGCCAGCAGGCGCCGTCCACCACGCCCTTCTCCAGCGCGGTATAGATCTGCGACCCGGGCAGGACGACGGGCGAGCCGCCGAGGGCGCGGATTACGCCGTGATAGGAGAGCGTGCCGCGGATCTTGCGGCCCTTGACGTCGCCCTCGGGGCTGAGCGGCTCCTTGAGGAACATGTGGTAGCCCGAGAAGCTCTGGGCGGGCAGGCCCACCAGCTTCAGGTTGTTGTGCTTCTGGTAGTACTTGTCGACGAAGTCCCAGATGCCGACCTCGCGGCGCTTGAGCGGGTTCATGTCGATGGTGTCGACGACCAGCGCGATCCCCTTCGATCCGGAGTGGTAGACGCCGTGGGTATACAGCATGTCGAACACGCCGGAGGCGACCGGCTGGAGCTGTTCGAAGGGCGGCACGACCTCGGGCCCGGAGATGGTGAAGGTGACGGTGTCGCCGCCGATCTCCTTGGCGTTGTCGAGGAACTGCTGGAGCACGGCGTAGGTCGGCCAGTTGTTCTTGTTCCAGCTCGTCAGCAGCTTGAGGCTCGCCGCCTCGACGGCGCCGGCCATGGCGACCGCAAGCGCCGCGCCGGCGAGCGGCGCGGTCCACATCCTCTTCATGTCGGGTTCCTCCCCTGAAATAGACGTCGACGCTACGCTGCCCAGATAGCCTGCCCTCCGCAACCCCTAATGCGGCGTGCCCTGCCGCGCCCGGAATTCATTGGGCGGTCAACGGAGAGATGGGTCGGTGGGGCGGCGGGATTGTCGGCTTCGAGAAAACATCGATCCCACTATTGGAACGCCCGCCAGGTGAGCGCGGCGACGAACGCCAGGATGAAACCGGTCATCCATTTGAGCACGAGCAGGCTCGCCTTGATCTCGGCGATGTCGGTATCGTACCGGGCGACTGACTTCGCCGCCTTCATCATGCTCATTAGGGCCTCCGGGCGTGTCGCGCCGGCACGCCACGTCGATCGAACCAGCCAGGCGCCACGGTCCGGCATGGTACCCGCCGGTCCGGATTCCGACAAGGCGACGGCCGACCCGGCATGACAACGCCCGGCCGCGGTGCCACAGTGCCGCCCGACATCGAACGGGAGACAGGGTTCACATGACCGACCCGACCACGCGCATCGGCAGCGCCACCTCGGACACCTCGCAATTCCGCATGCGCGGCAAGGACGTGCTGTCGGAGATCGTGGGCCAGATGAGCTTCACGGAGGCGTTCTACTTCATCGTCACCGGGCGCGAGCTCACCCGGGAGCAGGGGCGCATCTTCGATGCCTGCGTGATCGTCCTGATGGACCACGGCATCACGCCGCAGGCCCTGGTCTCCCGTCTGGTGCACGACGCGGTGCCGACCGACCTCCAGGTCCCGGTCGCCTCCGGGCTCTTGATGGTGGGCAACAAGTTCGCCGGCACCATGGCCGGCTGCGGCCGGATCCTGCAGGACTGCATGGCGCAGGACGGCGACCGCCGGGCGTGGCTCGCCGACACGGTCGCGTCGTTCCGCGCCCAGCGCCGCTTCATCCCGGGCTTCGGCCACCCCTATTACAAGCCGGAGGACCCGCGCGCCGCCCGCCTGTTCGAGATCGCCGAGGCGAACGGGGCGAAGGGCGACTACATCGCGCTGGTCAAGATGCTCGGCGAAGAGGTCGACAAGGCGGCGGGCCGGCATCTCACCCTCAACGTCACCGGCGCGCTGGGCGCGGTGCTGAGCGAGATCGCCTTCCCGGTCGAGGTCATGCGGGCGTGCTCGGTGGTCGGCCGCGCCGCCGGGCTGGTCGCGCATGTCCTGGAGGAACAGTCCAACCCGATTGTCCCCGACGTGGTCGATTTCGTGAACGCGATCCCCTACGTCGAGGAGTGAGCGGGCCGGAGGCTCGCGGAGCGGAGAAACTTCCCTGCCGCTCTTCCTACCTCGTCCAGGGGGGGGGAAGTATAGCCCCACCCCCCCCCCCCGCGCCCCCGGGAGGGCCCCGCAAAAGAAGCCCCCCGCGACAGGGGGCGGGC
>JAPPGP010000208.1 GCA_028821395.1 Defluviicoccus sp. | reverse complement strand
CGCTGTTCAAGGCGCCGCTCAAGAGCATCTATCCCGGGCTGGTGCCGTTCATCGTCATCAACATCTTTGCGCTGGTGATCGTCACCTACGTGCCCGAGCTCTCGCTCTATCTGCTGAAGTTCCTGGGCTAGCGCCGCCCCCGAAGGCGAGGTCGGACCCGCCGGAGGCGACGACGCGGCGCAGCGCGGCGAGCGCGCGGCGGTAATCCATCGCAAGCCGGGCGAGCGTCGCCCAGTCCCCGGGACGCCGGCAGAGCTGGTTGAACACCCGGGCCCGGCCGACGCCCAATGCGGCAAGCGCCGATGCGGGCAGGCCGCGGCCGGCCGGGTCGGCGATGGCGCGCACGGCCAGCACCGGCAGCCTGGCTTCCACCGCGGCGAGCGCCACCTCGTGGCTCTCCATGTCGACCGCGGCGGCACCCGTGGATCGGGCGAGCGCCGCCCTGGCGTCGGCGTCGGCGACCGTCTCGGGGGCTCCGGCGACCGGCGCCCGGACGGCGCCAAGCGCGGGCTCCAGCCTGGCGGCGAGCCGGCCCGCCCATTCCCCGTCCACCCCGAGCACGGAGCCGCCGGGCGCGGCGATTCCGGTCGCGATCACCACCGTTCCCGGGCGCAGCCCGGGATCGAGCCCGCCCGCCACGCCGAAGCTCACCAGCGCCGCCGCGCCAGATGCGGCCAGCGCCTCGGCGTGCGACCGCGCGCGCGCCGGCGAGGCGTCTGCGCACAGGATGCGGGCCGCCGCGCCGCGCGCGGCACGAACCTCGGCGGGAAGGCCGGTGACGATCCCGAGCCGCCCGGCGTTCACAACCCGAAGGTCGAGGTCCTGGCGTTGCCGCGGCAGAGCCGCCGGTAGCGCGCCAGCGCCAGGACCGGGAAATAGGCGCTGTAGCCGTGATACTTGAGATAGAAGACGCGGGGAAATCCGACCGCGTTGTAATGGTCTTCCCGCCAGGCACCGTCCTCGCGCGGTGCATCGAGCAGGAATTCGACGCCGCGCCGCGCCGCCCCGCCGCCGGCCTCGCCGGCCGC
Source organism: Defluviicoccus sp. (assembly GCA_028821395.1). Classification (GTDB taxonomy): domain Bacteria; phylum Pseudomonadota; class Alphaproteobacteria; order MPNO01; family MPNO01; genus MPNO01. The sequence goes on along the minus strand of JAPPGP010000208.1, from coordinate 6,938 downwards.
CATCAGGGCGAGCACCGCCCAGGCGGTCTGGGTCGGCGTCGAGGCCTTGGCCTCGCCGCGCCGGTCGCTCCAATAGGTCGCGCCGTCCTCGCCCCAGCCGCCATCGGCGCGCTGTTGCGACTCCAGCCAGCGCACCGCGCGGCGGATATGGGGCGCGCCGGGATCCTCGCCGAGCGCGTTGAACGCGCTCAGGGCGCACCACGTGCCGTAGACGTAGTTCATGCCCCAGCGCCCGTACCACGAGCCGTCCTCCTCCTGCTCGCGGAGCAGGAATTCGATGCCGCGCGCGACGCTCGGGTCCTCGCGCGCATGGCCGAGCTGGGCGAGCATGCCGACGCAGCGCGCGGTGACGTCCGCCGTCGGCGGGTCGAGCAGCGCGCCGTGATCGGCGAAGGGGATGCTGTCGAGATAGTGCTTGTTGTTGTCGATGTCGAAGGACCCCCAGCCGCCGTTCGAGCTCTGCATGCCGAGGATCCATTCCGCCCCGCGCTCGACCGCGCCGTTGGCGCCGGCCGAAAGGGCGCGGTCGATCGCCATCACGACGACCGCTGTGTCGTCGGTGTCGGGGTAGTGCTCGTTGCGGTACTCGAAGGCCCAGCCGCCGGGGACGAGTCCCGGACGGTTGCGGGCCCAGTCTCCCCGGACATCGGTGATCTGTTCGCCCACCAGCCAGCCGGAGGCGCGCCTCGCGGCTTCCCGGTTGTCCTCGCCGCCGGTTTCCATCAGGGCGTGCGCCGCGAGCGCGGTATCCCAAACCGGCGACAGGCAGGGCTGGCACAGCGTCTCTCCCCGCGTTGCCGCCAGGAGCTTCCTGATCGCGCTCAGGGCGTCCCGGTAGCGCGGATCGTCTTTCGCGTAGCCCAGCGCGTGAAAGGTCATGACCGTGTTGGCCATCGCCGGAAAGATGCCGCCGATCCCGTGATCCCCGTTGAGCCGCTCGCCGATGAAGTCGAGCGCCCGCGACAATGCGCGGCGCCTGAGCGCGGACGGGCTGAAGGGCCGGAGCAGCCGCAACGCCCGGTCGGCCGCGAGGAAGACGGTGTCGAGCACGGCTCCCGTAGGTCGCACGAGCTCAGGGCAGCGCTGCCAGGGGTCTTCGCGGAACAGCTCCGCGATATCCGCGTTGCCCGGGTTGGCCGCCCTCGGCCGGCGATCGAGCAGCACCAGCAGGGGCACGATCACCGTGCGCGACCAGTAGGACACCTTGTCGAGGTGGATCGGAAACCAGCGTGGCAGCAGCATGATCTCGAGCGGCATGACCGGCACCGCCTGCCACGGAAGCTGTCCGAACAGGGCCAGCGTAATTCGGCTGAACACGTTGCACTGCGCCGCGCCGCCGCGCGCCAGGATGGCGTCGCGCGCGCGGCGCATATGGGGAGCGTCGGAGTCGTCGCCCACGCATTTGAGGGCGAAATAGGCTTTGACCGACGCGCTGACATCGGTGTCGCCCTCGTGGAACAGGGGCCAGCCGCCGTCCCGTCCCTGGCGGCGGCGGATGTAGTCCGCGAGCCGGGCCTCCCGCGGGGCGTCGATGTCGTCGATGAAATGCTCGAGCAGGATGTATTCGGCCGGGATCGTCACGTCGGCCTCGAGGGGGAAGACCCAGTGGCCGTCCGCCGTCTGCCTGTCGCGGAGCGCTGCGCCGGCGGCTTCGATGACGCTGTCCAGCCGCATGTCCAACCCCTCGGCCGGGTCGAGTCCGGACCGGGCGAGAGGCACGCATGATGGGGTCTCGACGGCGACGCGTTCCCACATGGAACCTTCCACCGAGCTCCCTCCGATTGTCGCCAACTCACGGAACCGGTGACGCAACCGGCCCGTTTGCAGACTAGTTGCGGCGCCCCGGTTTGTCCACGATTGCCCGAGACTCAGGCGAACACGAAGTGGCGAAGCGCGATCAGGAGCTTTTCCGGCTTCGATATGCGGACCGGGACTTCGAGGCGGGTCCAGCCGCGCCGCTCCAGCGCCGCGAGCAGGCGCCGGTAGTGCATCATCATGACCACCCCGGGACGCAGCGCGCGGCGATCGCAACCGGCCAGCGCCGATTGCGCTTCGTCGAATTTCCGCTCGGCGATCCGCGCCAGCGCCGCGCAGACCTTCGGCAACGCGGCGTGACGCAGCACCTCGCGCGGCGCCGCGACCTCGATTCCCGCCTCGTCCAGCAATTCGCGGGGCAGATAGAGCCGGCCGCGCTCGGCGTCCTCCACCATGTCGCGCAGGATATTGGTCAGCTGCAGCGCGGTCCCGAGCGCCAGCGCGAACGCCTGGGCGTGCGGCCCGCCGTCGCCGAAGGCGCGGATCGACAAGAGCCCCACCGCGCCCGCCACACGGTGGCAGTAGAGCTCCAGCTCGTCGAGGCGCGGCGCCTTCAGCCCGTCGCCCAGATCCATCTTCATGCCGTCGATCACCGCCAGGAAATCCTCGCGGCGCAGCCCGAAGCGGCGGGTCGGCTCGATCAGGGCGCGGGCGGTGAGATTTTCCGGTGTGCCGGCGTAGATCGCGTCGATCTCGTCGCACCAGAGGTCGAGCCGGCGGCCCTTGTCGTCCGGCGAGCCGGCATCGTCCGCGATGTCGTCGACCTCGCGGCAGAACGCGTAGATCGCGAACATCGCCTCGCGGCGGGCCGCCGGCATGAGGCGCATCGCCCAGTAGAACGATGTGCCGGAGGCGACGGTCACCGCGCGGACATGCGCCTTCGCCTCGTCGTCCGTCATGGACCCTCGCTCGGTTGCGGTCCACATGCAGCACAACTATCGCGGCGCCGGGCGGCGCGCAATCGCTTCGCCGGCCGTGGCGGCGTCCGGCATTGACCGGATTTCCCGCACGTCCTACCGTGAATCCGCGAAACGACGTCCGGTATCGGCCGCATCATCGGAGGGGTCCGACCTTGCCCTTGCCTTACGAGGAGCCCGGAAATATCCGCCACCAGACCCAGGTCGACGCGCCGCCGAGCGCCTTCGCGCAGGCCCTCGCCGACCGTCTGGAGGAGATCTTCGGCCGCGGCGTCCACGATCTCGACGGGATCGTCGATGCGCTGAACGCCGAGGGTCCCGCTCCCGAGGATGCGGAGCGGTGGACCGCGGAAGTCTTCGAGGCGGCGCTGATCCGCCTCGGGCCCTGACGGAGCAGGATGGAGACGGAGATGTCCGCACACGAAATCGCCGCCGATGTCGAAACCCTGGTCGATCTCGGCGTGCGCAATCGCTGGTATCCGATCGCCGCGAGCTGGATGATCCGCGACAAGCCGGTCGCGCTGACCCGTCTCGGCGAGCGGATCGTGGTCTGGCGCGACGCGGAAGGCGGGGTCAACGTTCTCGCGGACCGCTGCCCGCATCGCGGCGCGGAGCTCTCCAAGGGCTGGAATCTCGGCGACCGGCTGGCCTGCTGGTATCACGGGCTGGAGGTCGACGGCTCGGGCACGGTGGTCGCCATGCCGGCGATCGGCGACTGCCCGCTGGTCGGCACCAGGGCGGTCAAGCCCTACCCGGCGTTCGAGCATATGGGCGGCATCTTCGCCTATTTCGGCGATGCGCTGCATCCCGAGCCGGTGCCCTTCGAGTACCCCGAGGAGCTGCGCTCGGAGGCGTGGAGCGCCATCCTCTGCACCTCGCACTGGCGCTGCAACTACCGCTACGCCATCGACAACGTGATGGACCCGATGCACGGCGCCTATCTGCACGCCGAATCGCATTCCATGGGGCGCGGCGACAAGGATGCCAGGATGCGCACCCGCGATACCGAGCACGGGCTGGTGTTCGAGAAGACCAACCAGCGCGGGGTCAATTTCGACTGGGTCGAGTTCGCCGATACCGGCGCCCACTGGATGCGGCTCTCGATCCCCTATCAGCGCAATGCCGGGCCCGGCGGCGCGTTCGGCATCGTAGGCTTCGTCACCCCGATCGACCGCGAGAGCTGCCGCGTCTTCTTCTGGCGCACCCGGAAGGTGACGGGCTGGGAGCGTTCGGTATGGCGGTTCATGTACAAGCACAAGCTGGAGACCCTCCACTGGGACGTGCTGGAGCAGGACCGCATCCTGCTGGAAGGCATGCCCAACGACGCGCGCGACCGCGAGTTCCTCTACCAGCACGACACCGGGCTCGCGCGCATCCGGCGGCTGATCGAGGACGAGGCCGGGCGCCAGGCAGCCGCGCTCCGCGTGGGCGAAGCGCCCGCCGCGGCCGCCGAGTAGGAGGACCCGACCATGCGCAGCCTCGCCGACTGGATGGAGACCCGGATCGCGCGCTACGAGACCCGGCGCTACGACTGGGGCGCGCTCAAGTTCCAGGCCGATTTCGATCCCAAATACCGGCGCGCGCAGATGCGCTATCTCGGCACCGGCGGGACCGGGGTGAAGGACGACTCGAACGCCGTGCCGTCCGAACATTTCACCTTCTCGACCATGGTGCTGCCGCCCGGCTGCGAGGGCCCGCCGCACGTCCATGACGACGTGGAGGAGGTGTTCTTCATGCTGCGCGGGCAGATCCGGCTTACCCTCGAACAGGACGGCGAGACGTTCGAGACCGAGCTCGGCGAGCGCGACCTGATCTCGGTGCCGCCCGGGGTCTATCGCGGGCTGGTAAACGAGGGCGAGGAGGAGGCGCTGATGTGCGTGATGCTGGGCGCCTCCCGGCCGCGCATCCCGACCTACCCGCCCGACCACCCCCTCGCCAAGATCAAGCGCAAGGCGTGAGCCTTCCGCCGCTCGAAACCGTCCGGGCGAACGGCCGCGCGATCGCCTACCGCGCCGCCGGCGACGGGCCGGCTCTCGTCCTGCTGCACGGAATCGGCTCGGGCTCGGCCTCCTGGGCGCCCCAGATCGACGCGCTGGCCGACCGCTTCCGCATCGTCGCCTGGGACGCGCCCGGCTATGGCGGCTCGGACCCGCTGCCCGGGGACGCGCCGCCGTGCTCGGCTTACGCCGACGCCGTGGGCGACCTGCTCGACGGGCTCGGGCTCGCGCGGGCCCATCTGCTCGGCCATTCGCTCGGCGGGCTGATCGCGGCGTGCTTCGCCGCCCGGCACCCCGGGCGGCTCGAGAGCGTCGCCCTGTCGGACGCCGCGGCCGGCTATCGGAACGCGTCCGAGGAGATCCGCGTCGGCCGGCTCGAGGCCCGAATCGCGGCGATGACGACGCTCGGACCGGCGGAGGTCGCCAAGCGCCGCGCCCGCGAGGTGCTGTCGCCCGGCGCGCCCGACGCGATCTACGACAAGGTCTACGCGGTGCAGAGCCGGGTGCGGCCGGAAGGCTACGCCCAGGCCGCCCGCATGCTGCACGGCTCGGACATCTTCGCCGACGCCGCGGCGATCCGCGCGCCGGCGCTGGTGATGTATGGCAGCGAGGACAGCGTCACGCCCGAGGCGATCGGCCGCGACATCGCCGCCGCCATTCCCGGCGCGCGCTACGTCACTCTCGAAGGGCTCGGCCATGCGAGCTATGTCGAGGGGCCGGAGGCGTTCAACGCCGCGCTCACCCAGTTCCTGGACGGTCTCGCATGACCGGCGCCGCGGCGGGGTAGCGGCGGTGGACCTCGGACTGTCGGACAAGGTGGCGGTGGTCACCGGGGGCTCGTCGGGCATCGGCCTCGCCTGCGCGCGGATGTTCCTCGAAGAGGGCGCGCGCGTCGCCATCTGCGGCCGGTCGGCGGAACGGCTGTCCGGGGCGGAGCGGCAGCTTGCCGGTACGCATGGCGCGGACCGCGTTCTGGCGGTCGCCTGCGACGTGCTGGACCCCGGCCGGGTGGCGCAATTCCGCGACCGCGTGGCGGACCGCTTCGGCCGCGCCGACATGCTGATCGCCAATGCCGGCCAGGCGCGGCGCGGCGGGATCGCCGACCTCGCCGACGACGAATGGCGCGCCGAGCTCGAGCTCAAATTCTTCTCCGTGCTGCACCCGGTGCGCGCCTTCCTGAAGCTGCTCGAAGACGCCGCGCCGTCGGCCATCGTCTGTACCAACGCCCTGCTGGCGCGGCGTCCCGAGCCCTGGCTCGCCGCGACCGCCGCCGCGCGCGCCGGCGCGCTCAACCTCGCCAAGACGATGAGCCGGGACTTCGCGCCCAGGGGGATCCGCGTCAACTCCATCCTGATCGGGCTGGTCGATTCGGGGCAGTGGAACCGCCGCCATGAAGAGGGCGAGGGCGGCGGCAAGAGCAAGGAGGCGTGGTTCGCCGAGCTCGCCCGCGACAGGGGAATCCCGCTGGGGCGCATCGGCGAGGCCGACGAGGCGGCCCGCGTCATGGTCTTCCTCGCCTCGCCGGCGGCGAGCTACCTTACCGGCGAGACCGTCGAGGTCGCGGGCGGGCAGGGGCACCATGTCTGAAATCCCGGCGGGCGAGGTCGTCGCCGCCTTCCTGGAGGCGGCCGGGGTGGAGACCGCCTTCGGGGTGATCTCGATCCACAACATGCCGATGCTGGACGCGATCGGGCGGCGCAACCGCATCCGTTTCGTGCCGGCGCGGGGCGAGGCGGGCGCGGTCAACATGGCCGACGCCAACGCCCGGGTCTCCGGCCGGCTCGGCGTCGCCTTCACCAGCACCGGGACCGGCGCCGGCAATGCCTGCGGCGCGCTGGTCGAGGCGCAGACCGCGGGCACCCCGCTGCTCCATCTGACCGGTCAGATCGAGACCGCTTTTCTCGACCAGGACCGCGGCGATATCCACGAGGCGCGCGACCAGCTCACCATGCTGCGCGGCGCCTCCAAGGCGGCGCTCCGGGTGCGCTGCGCGGCCGACCTGCCGGGCGCGCTGCGCGAGGCGGCACGCATCGCCCGGAGCGCGCCCGGCGGGCCGGTCAGCGTCGAGATCCCGGTCGACATCCAGGAAGCGTCTCTCGCACAACCGTCCTCGCTCGCCCCGCGCGCGCCCGCCCGGCCGGAGCCCGACGAAGCGGCGCTCGACGAGCTCGCCGACGCGCTGGCGGCGGCGCGGCGGCCGATGCTCTGG
>JAPPGP010000137.1:424-8190 GCA_028821395.1 Defluviicoccus sp. | reverse complement strand
CCCATCTCGACCAGATGCGCGAGCTCTTCCAGATTTCGGCCGTGGCGCGTGAACGGCACGCCGGAATCCGTTCCCATCGCCAGCTTGACGCCGGCGCGCCAGGCCCTGCCGAAGCTCTCGACGTGGCTGTCGACGGCCTCGCACGCCTTTCTGTGGACATCGGGCAGCAAGCCGTCCTCGACTCCGCGCGAGGCCACATTCCTGACCGCGGCCGACGTGGCCACGAGGTAGGTGCCACGTTCGAGCATCAGCTCGATACCCTCGCCGTCCAGGAAATAGCCGTGCTCGATCGAGTCGATACCCGCCCGCACCGCGTTCTTGATGCCGGTGGCGCCGTGCGCGTGCGCAGCCGAGATGGCACCGGCCTTCTTCGCCTCTTCGACGCCGGCGCGCAGCTCGTCGACGGTGAGCTGGGCGCTGCCGATCTCGGTGCCCGGGGTGAGGATGCCCCCGGTCGCGATCAGCTTGACGTTGTCCGCTCCCGCGCGCAGCTGCTCGCGCGCGGCCCGGCGAATCCCGTCCGGGCCGTCCGCCTGCTGCCCCACGTTCCAGCCGTGACCGCCCGTCATGCAGATGATCTTGCCCGACAGCACCATGCGGGGGCCGGGAACCAGCCCCTGTTCCACCGCCCGCCGCACCGAGAAATCGACGAAGTTGGTCGACCCGCAATCGCGTACCGTGGTGATCCCCGCCTCGACGGTGCGCATGGCGTTGCGCGCCGACCGCAAGGCGCAGAGCGCATCGGTGTCGGTCAGCACCTGAGCGCGCGGGTCGGCGAGCCCGTCCGAGCGCAGGTGGACGTGGCAGTCGAAGAACCCCGGCAGCAGGCTCTTGTTGCCGAGGTCCACCACCTCGTACCCGGTCGCGGGCAGGCCGGGTTCGCCGCGTCCGACGCGGACGATCTCCCTGCCCTCGACAACGACGAAGCCGTGGAACGCATCGCCCGTTCCGTCGATGACATTGGCGTTGCTGAACACCGTTTTCATGACGAATTCCATATCACCGGGGAACCGCCCCGGCAACAAGCGGCACCCGGCGGAGCCGCGAGTTGAATGCCGGACGGCGCTCGCATAGGGTTTTTGTTGCGTGACAACCGGTATTTCGAACGAGGTGGTCGATGGCTGTTCCGGCACAGGAATACGAGACCCGGATAACCCGCGCTCGCGCGCTCATGGCCGAGCGCGGCATGGACGGTCTCGTGGTGACCGACCCGACGACGTTCTTCTATTTCAGCGGTCAGCGGGCGCCGGCCTGGATGAGGCAGCGGCCCAACGTCTTCATCCTTCCGCTCGAAGGGGACGCGGCGGTCATAAGCTGGTCGGGGCCGGGCATGTTCGCGCGTCTCTACGGTCGGCCCTACCCGTCCTGGGTCGAGGATCGCCGCATCTATCCCGAGGTGCCGTTCGACGCCGACGCGCGGGTGGACTGGGGGATACGCGGGGTGCTGGAGGATCGCGGGCTGCAGGATGCCGCGATCGGAATCGAGCTCGGGCGCGAGACCTGGCTCGGCATCCCGCATGGCGACTTCCTGCGCTTGCAGGACGATTTGCCCAATGTCCGGTTCGTCGAGTCCGGTCCCGTCGTCTGGGGCTGCCGGATGATAAAATCGGAATGGGAGATCGAGGCGCAGCGCCAGGCTTGCGCGATCGGCGGCCGGGCGTGGAAGCGCTGCTTCGAGGAGCTCCGCCCCGGGATCACCTCGGCCGAGATCCAGAAGCGCATCATCGGCTATTACCTCGAGGAGGGGGCGGATCTGGATTCCGGCCCGCCGACCGCGCTCGGCGCCACCGGGCCCGGCGGTGCGTTCCAGGCGGGCGACGTGCTCTATCTCGACGGCGGTTGCCATTTCGAGGGCTATCACATGGATTTCACGCGCCGCGCGGTGTTCGGCCCGCCCAGCGACCGGCAGCGCCGCGAGCATGACGGCATGTGGGAGATCCTGTTCAAGGTGATGGACCGCATGACTCCCGGAACCGGCATGGCGGAGATCTTCGAGTATTCCCAGTCCCTGCTGGCCGGGACCGATTTCGTCAACTATTCGGACCACCCGGCGAAGCGCATCGGGCACGGTATCGGCCTGGAGACCGAGCCGCCATCGATCAACCGGTTCGATGCGACCGTTCTCCAGCCCGGCATGACGCTCACCCCGGAGCCCAAGATCGAGAGCCCGGACGGGCTGGTGAATCCGGAAGAGCACGTGGCGATCCGCGAGCACGGCTGCGAAATACTCTCGACCGATCCCGGCTGGGAGCTGTTCGTGGTCGATTGACCCGTCGCCCGCGGGCGCATTTGCTCCCGCCGGAGAATCGGCGCTACCATGATTTCCTCAGGAGAGCGACCGGTTCATTCGCACCGGAGATTCCACCGCCTCACATGGTGCCCGGGGGCTCGTCACAGGGGAGGAAAACCTATGAGATCGGCTTACCTGACGATGCGTATCGCAGCGCTTTCCGCATGCGTCGCGACGGCAGTCTGCTTCGTTCTCCCGGCTGCCGCGGCCGAGACGACGCTGCGCGTCGTCACGTTCTCGCAGCCGGATCGAAACTATCCCAGCATGGTGATGTTCAGGCGCTTCATCGAGCGGGTGAACAAGGCCGGCGAGGGCGTGCTCAAGCTGGACTATATCGGCGGGCCGTCGGTCGTGCCGCTGCGCGACCAGATGAACGCGACCACCAAGGGCGTCGCCGACATGGTGATGACGTTTACCATCCACCAGGCGCTGGTGCCGGAGATCGGCACCGTCGGCATGTCGGAGATATCGCCGAAGGAAGAGCGCGAGGTGGGCTATATCGACCTGCTCGACGAAGCGCACAAGAAGATCGGCATCAAGGTCATGGGACGCACCGCGACCGATGTCGGTTTCCACATCTTCTCCAAGAAGCCGATCGAGCGGATGGCCGATCTGAAGAACGTCAAGATCCGCTCGCATGCGGGCTACGATCCCTTCATGAAGGCGATCGGCGCGTCGCCGATCCATATGAAGATCTCCGAGATCTATCCCGGGCTCGAGCGTGGCGTGGTGCAGGCGGCGCCGTTTCCGCTGGCGGCGACGAATATCGGCATTCACGAAGTCATCTGCTGTGCGATGGCCGATGCGTTCTGGCCGGCGCATACGACGTTCAGCTTCGTGAACCGCGGCAAGTGGAGCAAGCTGTCCGCCGCCGCGCAGAAGCTGATGCTCGACGAGCAGGCCGAGATGGAACGCTTCATGGTTCCGAAGGGCAAGGAGCTGAAGGCGGGCGAAATTGCCAAGCTGCGGACGAGCGGCGTGAAGTTCATCGGCCTGCCCGCGGACGAAGCGAAGAAATGGGTGGACGTCGCCAACGAATCGCGCTGGGCGGTCATGAAGAAGCGGCTGGCGCCCGAGCAGTACGCGAAGATCCGCAAGATGATCACGCGGTAACCCGCGACCGTCGTCGACGGTCTTTCCGGCGATCCGGGCAGCGCGCGGGCGGAGACACGGCTTGGGGGCGGCATTCGACAGGCTGGTCAACGCCTTCGCCTGGATCGCCGGCGCGCTGCTGATCTTCCAGGTCGTCAGCGTGTCCGCCGATGTCGGCTCGCGCTATTTCTTCGGCGAATCGATCCGCTGGGTGATCGCGCTCAACGAGTGGAGCCTGCTGTTCATCGCGTTTCTCGGCGCCGCCTGGCTGCAGCAGCGGGGCGGCCATGTCCGCCTGGACATCTTGGTGACCCGCTTCGGGCGGCGGACCCGGCTCGCCTCCGAGCTGTTCGGCCTGCTGCTCGGCATCTGCGTCTGCCTGGTGCTGGTCTGGCAGGGCGGCAAGGTCACCTGGGAGAAGTTCCTGACCAACGAATACGACTACTTCAAGGTCGAGGAAGTTCCCATCTTCATCGTGCTCGCGGTTATCCCGCTGGGCAGCGCGGTCTTCCTGGTGCAGTTGGTCAGGGACGCCTGGAGGCTGATAGGCGCCCCCGCCGAGCGGCGGTCCGACGACGTGCAGGTCGACCTCTAGCGCGCGGCGGGAGGAAACCGGCGTGGAATGGTACTGGTCGCTGGCGCTGATACTGGGGGCGTTCTTCACCCTGCTGTTCGTCGGGGTTCCGGTCGTCTTCTCGTTCTTCGCGGTGAACATCGTCGGCATGTTCCTGCTGATGGGCGGCGAGGCCGGGCTCGAACAGATGGTCAACAGCGCCTATGGCAGCCTGACGGTTTTCGTGCTGCTGCCGATCACCCTGTTCGTGCTGATGGGCGAGGTGATGTTCCGGGCCGGCGTGGCGGCGCGCATGATAGACGCGCTCGACAAATGGCTCGGCAACCTCCCCGGGCGCCTGTCGCTGCTCGCCGTGGCGTCCGGGACGGTGCTCGCCTCGCTCAGCGGCGCCAGCATCGGGACCACCGCGATGCTCGGCGCGACGCTCGCGCCGGAGCTCGAATCGCGGGGCTACAAGAAGCCGATGAGCATCGGCCCGCTGCTCGGCAGCGGCGGGCTCGCGATCATGATCCCGCCGAGCGGGCTCGGCGTGATCCTGGCGGTGCTGGCCGAGGTGTCGGTCGGCAAGCTGCTGATCGCGATCGTCCTGCCCGGCATTCTGATGGCGGTGCTGTATGCGTCCTACATCGTCGTTCGCTGCTACCTGCAACCGGACCTCGCGCCCCGCTACGCGGTCGAGAGGGTGCCGCTCGGGCTGAAGATCGTCCTCACCGTCAAATACGTCCTGCCGCTCGGGCTCATCGTGTTCCTCGTCGTCGGGCTGATCTTTCTCGGCGTCGCCACGCCCACCGAGGCGGCGGCGCTCGGCACCGCCGGGGCGTTCGTGCTCGCCGCCTGCTATCGCGGGCTCAACTGGAAGGTCACCCGCGAGGCGCTGGAGAGCACGCTCAGGATCGCGGTGATGGTCCTGATCATCCTCGCCGCGGCCCAGGCCTATTCGCAGGTGCTCGCCTTCACCGGCGCCAACCGCTATCTCGTGCAATGGGCTGTCGGGCTCCCGGTGGCGCCGCTGGTGCTCATCGTCATGATGCAGGTGGTGATCCTGATCCTCGGCGGCTTCATCTCGGGCGTGCCCCTGATGCTGATCACCCTGCCGGTCTTCCTGCCCGTGGTGAAGCAGCTCGGCTACGACCCGATCTGGTTTCTCGTCCTGTTCCTGATCAATATCGAGATGGCGCAGACCACCCCGCCTTACGGCATCCTGCTCTACGTGATGAAGGGCGTGTCGCCGCCGGACACCACGATGGGCCACATCATCCGGGCGGCGATTCCCTTCCTGATCTGCGACGTCATCGCCATGGCCCTGATCATGGGATTCCCCGACATCTCCCTGGCCCTGCCGGGCCTGATGATCAAGTGACGCGACCGTCCGCGAGAGGATGACAGTGCGGTTTCCCGAACAGCTCCTGCTCGACAGCGCGGATATCGCGGCGGTGGCGCCACCGCTCGCGGAAATCGTCGACATGGTCGAACAAACGTATCGCATGGATGGGCGGGGCGAGGTCGAGGTGCCCCTGAAGGCGGGGGTGCATCCGGATCGTCCGCACAGCTTCCTGCACGCGATGCCCGCCTGGGTCGCCGGAGAGCGGGCGCTCGGGATGAAATGGATCTCCTACTACCCCGGCAACACCGAGCGCGGGTATCCCGATTCCTCCGGGCTGATCGTTCTCAACGATCCCGGCCACGGGCTGCCGGTGGCGATCATGGAGGGCATGTGGATCACCCTCGTGCGGACGGCCGCCTGCGGCGCGGTGGCCGCCCGGCACTGCGCGCGCCGGGACCCCGCGCGTCTCGGGCTCGTCGGATGCGGCGGCCTGGGGCGGTGGTCTCTCCGGGTGCTGTCGGCGCTGTTTCCCACCCTGAAGGATGTCTTCGTCGCATCGCGCAGCCGGGCGAGCCGCGAGAGATTCTGCGCTGCCATGGCGGCGGAGGGGGGCTGGACCCTGACCCCGGTGGACGCCGCCGAGGACGCGGTGCGCGGCATGGACATCGTCGTCTCGTCGATACCGCAGGGATCGGAACGGCCGCTCAAGGCCGGCTGGTGGACACCCGGCATGCTGGCCATACCGCTCGATGTCCTGACCGCCTGGGAGGACGAGGCGTTCGAGATCGTCGACCTGCTGGTCGCCGACAACGACGCCGGGCTGAAGGCGGCCGCGGCACAGCGGCGGCCCGATCTTGCGCTGCCCGACGATTTCGCGTCCTTCGGCGACATCGTGCTCGGGAACCGCCCGGGTCGCCTGAGCGATCGGGACCGCATCATGGCGATACCGACCGGGCTCGGGAGCGTCGACATGCCGCTCGCTTGGTCGATCTACCGGCGCGCCCGGGAGGCCGGGGTGGGGAAGACCATAGACCTGCTGTCCGACGCCCCGATGTCGGGCGCGCGCTAGCACGGGGGAAGCAGATGGAAGGGTTGGCCGTCCGCCTCGCCGAACGGAGCCGGCTCGGGGACCTCGATCTCGACCGGGCGGTATTCGGCGAGATCTTCTCCGACCACATGTTCAGCATGGCCTGGCGGGACGGCGCGTGGCGCGACCCGGAGATCGTCCCTTACGGCCCGATCCCCATCGAGCCCGGCGCGATGACGCTGCACTACGCCCAGATGGCGTTCGAGGGGCTGAAGGCGTTTGTCGGCGTGGACGGAAGGGTCCGCCTCTTCCGTCCCGACCGCAATGCGAGGCGGCTGCGCCTGTCCTGCCGGCGCATGTGCATTCCCGAGATCGACGAGGACGACTTCGTCGCAGCGGTGACCCGGCTGGTCGATATCGACCGCCTCTGGATATCCGACCGGCCGGGCCACGGGCTCTATATCCGGCCCATCGTCTTCAGCGCCGAAGCGCATCTCGAGGTCCGGCCGTCGAGATCCTACCGGTTCATCGTCATGACCTGTCCGGTGGGTGCGTATTTCACCAGCGGCGATGCCGGCCTGTCGCTCAAGGTCGAGGATCGTTTCGCCCGGACCGCGCCGCATGGCGGGGTGGGCGAGACCAAGACCTCGGCCAACTACGCGACGACGTTTGCCGCCGGCAGGCAAGCGCGCGAAGACGGGTTCGACCAGGTGCTGTGGCTCGACGGCAGCCAGCACCGCTATGTCGAGGAGGCCGGGTTGATGAACGTGTTCTTCAAGCTCGGCGAGCGCGTCGTCACCCCGGAGCTCAACGGCGCGATCCTTCCGGGCGTGACGCGGGAGAGCGTCATCGCGCTGCTGGCTGACCGGGGCATCGCCGTCGAGGAGCGGGAAGTCGCGATCGACGAAGTCGTCGCCGCCTGCGACGACGGCGCGCTCGAAGAGGCATTCGTCACCGGAACCGCCGCGGTCGTGCTCCCGGTCGGCCGGCTGAGCTTCAAGGGCCGCGACCTGATCCCGCTGCTTGCGGGCGCAGCGCCGCTCGCCAGATCGCTGCACGACGAGCTTACCGGCATCCAGTACGGGCGCATCGAAGACCGTCACGGCTGGAACCGTCCGGTCGACGTCTGACCGGGCGCTCGGAACCCGGGCGCCGCGCCCGGCTTCGGCGAGAGGCTGAACGAGAGCTTTCCCGCGCCGCAGCACGGACAGCTTGCCCGCATTTCCCGCCCCTGTCATGGCCTGCGCGGCGCTGTCCGGCCGACAGGGCAGGAGAGGCGCGCAGCGCGATGCGGGGACATCCATGGGCGGCGGGTAGGGCGTCGACTACGACAGGCGGCGGGGCGCGGCCGCCGGGCTCGCGAGGCCCCGCGGCTTGGAACGGCGTCCGCGCCTCCCATATCATCCATGTCATATCCCATGCCGAAGAGCTCATGGACGATGGCGGCGGGACGGTTGGC
>JAPPGP010000137.1:0-414 GCA_028821395.1 Defluviicoccus sp. | reverse complement strand
GGGCCCTCTCAACCCCACACTCCATTTGCCTTTCGCGGGGGGGGGGGTGGTGTTCCTCTCCTTTTTTTTTTTTTTTTGGGGGCGCCCCCCCCCCCGCCCTCGCGGGGGGGGGGGGGGGGGGGGGGGGGGGGGGGGGGGGGGGCCCCCCCCGGGCCTCGCGCTCTGCCTGGCCTGCCTCTTCGCCGCCCCCGCCGCCCCGGCGCAGGATGCGAGGTGCCGCGCCGCGCCCGACCGTGCCTGCCTGATCCGCCACGCGCTGGCGACCGCCCGGAAGGTCGAGGACGCCGGTGCCAGGGCGGCGGCGCTACGCGACATCGCGGCGGTGCAGGCCGAGGCCGGCGAGGCGAAGCGCGCGCGCTGGACCTTCCACCGGGCGCGCGTGACCGCCGAGCGGATCGCGGACGCCTTCGACGG
>JAPPGP010000110.1 GCA_028821395.1 Defluviicoccus sp. | reverse complement strand
CGGGAGCACGGGCGGCGATGCGCCGGAGGCCGCGGCGGGCGGGCGGACCCGGTTCGAGACGAGCCGGGAGTGGTCGCTGGCGGAGATCGCCGCGGCGCAGGCGAGGGCGGGCGATCCGAGGGCCGCGCTCTCCACCGCCGGCAGGATCGAACGCGCCGGGACCAGGCTGTGGGCCCTCACCGCCATCGCCGCCGCCCTCGCCGGGCGCCGCTGATGCGGGCCGAAGGGGCGGCGGGTGCCGGAGCCGTCGGTCGAAATCGCATGGGCGCTCGCCGAGGAGATCGTGCACGCCGACCGCGAGGTGCTGTGGGCGCTGGCGAGGTGACCGCCGCCGTATGGCGCCGGGTCGAGGCCGGCGTGGTTCTGTCGGTGCATGACCGGCAGCGCGCCGAGGCCGGGGCCGATGACCCGAAGCCGGGGCGCGGTGCGGAAACGGTGGCGACGCCCATGGATGCCCGGAACAAGTCGGGGGCTACTCAGGATGAGGGAGTTCTGTTGGCCGCGCCCTCTCGCCCCTCGTCCTGAGTAGCCCCCGAAGGCGGGCGTATCGAATGACGGAATTCCGCCGCGGTTCCAACCGGACCGGATAGGCTATAGACTCCGCCGACCGGCCGCTGGCAGGACCGGCGGGGAGACGAACAGGGAGACGATCGACATGACCAGGCGTATTGGATTCGCATGCGCGGCCGCGCTTGTTGCGGCCGCCGCGTTCGGCGGCTCGACGATGCCCGCATCCGCCGCGACGACGCTGACCGCGGCGAGCTGCTTCCCGATCGGCAGCCCGCCCAGCCGTTCGTTCGAGGCCCTGGTCAAGGAGATCAACGCCAAGGGCGGCGATACCGTCAAGATCGACCTCAAGGGCGGCGCGCCGGCGATCGGCAGCCCCTTCACCCTGACCCAGAAGATGGCGCGGGGCGCCTACGACATGGTGGGCTGCACGGAAGCCTATTTTGGCAATGTGCTGCCCGAGGCGCCGGTGTTCCGGCTCAGCAACATGACCTATGCGGAGCTGCGCAAGAACGGCGCGCTCGACTACGCTCAACAGCTGCTGGCGAAGAAGAACATCCAGTTCATCGCCCGGCACGACGACAACGGGCCGTTCCACCTGTGGCTGTCAAGGCCGATCGACAAGCCCGATTTGACCGGCCTCCATCTTCGCGTGTCGCCGGTCTACACGCCGTTCTTCAGGGCGCTCGGCGCGACCACCCAGCTCTCCAACATCGCCCAGGTCTACACCTATATGGAGAACGGGACCGTCCAGGGCTTCGGCTGGCCGGCGGTGGGCTGGGTGCCGGCGTGGATCAAGGTGACCAAGTACCGGGTCGATCCCGGCTTCTACCTTGCCACGCTGCACACGCTCGCCAACCTCAGGGCGTGGAAAAAGACGCCGCAGGCCGCGCGCGACATCATCGAGAGGATCGGGCTCGCCTTCGAGGTCGACGCGGAGACCACCGGGTCCAAGTTCAAGGCGAGGCAGAAGAAGCAGCTCGACTGGATGGCGAGCGAGGGGCTGAAGACCATCACCTTCACCGGCGCCGAGGGCGAGAAGTGGGTCAAGACCGCAAATGACGCGGCCTGGGCGCAGGTGATCGAACGCAGCCCGGAGCATGGCCCCAAGCTAAGGGCGCTGTTCACCAAGTAGCGGCCGAAACGGGAGTCGAGGACGGAAACCGGCGCATCGCGCGGGTTTCCGCCCACCCCCATCGACCGAACAACCGCGCGGCGCGCCATGGCAAGCCCGATCGACGCATTCGAAGCGGCGTTCGCGCGCTTCGTCGAGTGGCTGGCGGTGCTGGTCGCTGTCTCGGTCGGGCTGATCGCGGTGCTGATCCCGCTCAACCTGTTCCTGGTGACGGTCAGATGGGGCACCCTTCCCTGGCTGTTCGAGGCGGTCGAGTACGCGCTCTATGTCGGGGTGTTCATCGGCGCGCCCTGGGTGCTTCGCCAGGGCGCGCATATCCGCGTCGACGTGGTGACCGCGGCGCTGCCCCGGCCCGCCGCCGCCCGGCTCGAGAAGGTGCTGGACGTGGCGGCGGCGCTGCTCTGCCTGCTGCTCTGCGTCTACGGGCTGCGCCTCACGCTGCTCGAATTCGAGGACGGCACCCTGCCGGACAAGGATCTCAGGATCGAGAACTGGTACATGATGGCGGTCTTCGCTGTGTCCTTCCTGCTGCTCGCGATCGAGTTCGCGCTGCGCTTCCGCCGCGCGGCCGACGTGCTGGAAGCGGACAAGGACCCGGCCGCCGGGTCCGGGTTCTGAGCGATGGAGTGGTACTGGGCCTTCATCCTGCTGCTCGGCACCGTGTGCACCGCGATGTTCCTCGGCCTGCCGGTGGCCCTCGCCTTCTTCGCCGCCAACGTGCTCGGCACCTTCCTGTTCATCAACGGCGATATCGGCTTGGTCTTCATGCCGGCCGAGTTCCACAACGCGATCAAGTTCACCCTCGCCCCGATCCCGCTCTTCCTGCTGATGGGCGAGATCCTGTTGCAGACCGGCGTCGCCTTCAAGGCGATCGGCGCGATCGACCGGATGATCGCGCGCGTGCCCGGCAGGCTGTCGGTGGTCTCCATCGTCGGCGGGACGATCTTCTCCTCGCTGTCGGGCTCGACCATCGCCAACACCGCGATCCTGGGCTCGGTGCTGCTGCCCGACATGGTCAAGCGCGGCTACCAGCCCTCGATCTCGATGGGGCCGATCATGGCGGTCGGCGGCATCGCCATGCTGATCCCGCCGTCGGCGCTCGCGGTGCTGCTGGCGAGCCTCGCCGAGCAGTCGGTGGCGCTGCTGCTGATCGCCGGCATCGTCCCCGGCATCCTGATGGCCGCCCTGTTCTTCGCCTATGTGGTGGGGCGCTGCATGATCAACCCCGAGCTCGCGCCGGCCTATACGCCCGACACCAGCGCGCTGGATCGGCCGGTGACGGTCTCGCTCAACCTCGCGGGCAGGACCCGCGCATCCTGGACCTATGCCGGGCGCCACCGCCACGCGGTCAACCGGGTGCTGCCCTTCCTGCTCTACATCCTGCCGCTGATGATCATCTTCGTGGTCGTCGTTGGCAGCATCTTCTTCAAGATCGCGGCCCCCACCGAGGCGGCGGCGCTCGGCTGCCTCGCCGCGCTCGCCGCCTGCTACTTCTTCAGGCTGTTCCGGCGCACCGTGACCGTCACCGGGATCGAGGGGGCCGATTTCGACTGGCGGGCGATCGCCAAGTCGCTGATGGAAACCGCCAAGATCAACGTGATGATCCTGTTCATCATCGCGGGCTCGCTGGTGTTCAGCCAAGCGCTGTCCAACTCGGGCGCGACCGACGGGCTGCTGCGGGCGGTCACCGCGATGGAGCTCACGCCGCTCGCCGTGGTGATCATCATGATGGCGGTGCTCTTGTTCCTCGGCGCCTTCATGGATCAGGTGAGCATGCTGCTGCTCACGCTGCCCTTCTTCCTGCTCGGCGCGCAGTCGCTCCAGGCGGTGTTCGACATCGACGTGATCTGGCTGATGGTTCTCATGCTGATCACCATGGAGATCAGCCTTCTCACCCCGCCCTTCGGGCTGCTGCTCTACGTCATGAAGGGGGTGGCGCCGTTCAGCGTCACCCTGGGGCAGGTGGTGATGTCGGCCATGCCGTTCATCCTGATCGAGCTCGCGGTGCTGGTGCTGCTGATCGCCGCGCCCGAGGTCGCGACCTGGCTGCCCGGCTATCTCAGGTGACTTCCCCCGCCGGAGGGGCTGGAGCGGGTGAGGGGAGTCGAACCCCTGACATTCAGCTTGGGAAGCTGACGTTCTACCGCTGAACTACACCCGCCCGCGCATTTCCGGCGCCGGACCCGTCTCCCGGCCGCGCCGTGCGGCGACCCGAGGCCCGCATCCAAGGTTACCGTCGACAGAGCCCGCGTCAAGGCGCCCGGCCGGCAAGGGCGGGGCTGCGATACGCGAGGGCCTGTATCATGAAGCAAATAAATGGTATCATGCTCTCAGCGATATGTTACCCGGGTTTCTCACCGGCGCGGTCGAGCGGCCCGGCTGCCCGTCACGGTCCGGAGGCCAGAGCGTTGCCCGGCCCCAAGCAGATCCCGCAGAAGACGCAACCGCCCGATTCGCGCGTACTGGATACGCTGCCCTTCTTCGAGGCGGCGGCCCGCCTCGGGAGCTTCGTTGCGGCCGGCTCGGAGTTCGGCATCACCGCGGCGGCCATCGCCTATCGCGTCAAGTGCCTGGAGCGGTGTCTCGACGTGCCGCTGTTCACCCGACACAGCCAGGGCGTTCGGCTCACCGCCGAGGGCGAGGCCTACCTCGAGGACGTGCGGCGCCTGCTGACCGGTCTGCGCCAGGCCAACGCCCGGCTGCGCAACGGCGGCCGGGAGCCGCGGCTCAAGCTGGTCGCCGTCGAGGTCGTGGCGGAGAAATGGCTGACGCCGCGGCTGTCCGGGTTCAAGGCCGCCCACCCCCATCTGGCCGTCGAGGTGGAAACCGACCGGGGCGCCTTCGCCCCCGCGCAGCGGGATTTCGACGCGTGGATCGCGTTCACCGACCGGCGCGACGCGACCCCCGATTGCGAGACGCTGTTCGAGGAGACGCTGGTTCCGGTATGCAGCCCGGCGCTGCTGCGCCGGCACGCCCGCCCCGCAGAGCCTCACGACCTGCACCGCTGGCCGCTGCTCTACGACCTCGGCCGGGCGCCCCACTGGGCCCACTGGTTCGCGCATTACGGCGCCGCCCCGGCCGACCTCTCCCTCGCCTCCGGCTTCCAGTCGCACAGCATGACCGTGCGGGCGGCAGTCGAGGGCATGGGGGTCGCTCTCGGCCATGCCAGGATGATCGCCGACGAGCTCGAACGCGGGATCCTGGTGCCGCTGTTCGGTAGCGGCGTCCCCGCCCCCGCCTCCTACGTGCTCTGCACCGCGCCCGGCGCGTTGGAGAGATCCGGGGTCAGGGCGTTCCGCGACTGGGTGCGCGGCGAAGCCGCGCGGCAAACGCACCGGTCGCCCGCGCCTCATCCCGAGTAGCCCGCCGCAGGCGAGCGCATCGAAGGACGCCAGCGATTTCGCTGGACCCCGGAGCGGTCGGCTGTCATTACCGCCTCGATGATGGGGCGATCCGGAACAAGCGAGGAAATTTTGGGCCGGCTGGCCAGCGGCGTCGGCCAGGGTCGGCATTTCACGCAGCTTCCGTGGGCGCGGGCGCAGTTCGTCGAACGGCTCGGCATCGATCCCTTTCCCGGCACGCTCAACATCGTGGTCGACGACCCCGACGCAATGCCGGTCTGGGTGCGGCTCCGGCAGATGCCCGGGATCCGCATGGAGAACCCCGGCAATGGGCCGCATGACTGCGACGCGCGCTGCTACAGGGTGCTGATCGACGGCAGGATCGAGGGGGCGATCGTCTATCCCGAGGTCGAGAGCTACCCGCATGCGCAGATCGAAATCGTCTCCGAGATCGGCCTGCGCGAGGCGCTCGGCGTCGAGGACGGCGATCCGGTGCGGCTCACGATCGGTCGGGCGGAGGGCTGAGGCGGTGGCGGGGGCGCGGCGCTACGCGCGGGCCGAGGCCGAGCTCTGGCGCTACCCGCTCTCCGGGCCGACCGGCGGGTCGGGCATCGCCGAGGTCGACGTGATCGCCGTCTCGCTCGAGGACGACGCGGGCGGCACCGGGCTCGGCTTCAGCTACGTGCTGGGCGGCGGCGGCGCGGCGGTCGAGGCGGCGGCCGACGACCTGCTGTCGCGCTTCGTCGCCGGCGAGGGCTGCACCCCGCCCGAGGCGCTGTGGCGCCGGCTCGCCGGCTCGCCGGCTCGCTCAACCGTCTCGGGCGCGGCATCGGCTATGTCGCGATCGCCGCCATCGACGTCGCCGCCTGGGATCTGCACGCCCGCGCCTCGGGGCTGCCGCTCTACGCCGCGCTCGGCGGCACCGCCCGCACGGTCCCGGTCTACGGCTCCGGCGGGTTCCGCCCCGACCAGGATCCGGATGCGGCGGCGGAGCGGGCGCTCGCCTATGTCGCGCGCGGCTGCAAGGCGGTAAAGCTCCGCCTTGCCGGCAACCGCGCCGATGTCGCGCGGATGCGCGCGGTCGCCGACGCCCTGCCCGACGGGGTCGATCTGATGGCCGACGCCAACGAGCGCTGCGACCTCGCGCGGGCGATCTGGCTTGCCGAGCGATGTGGCGAAATGGGCGCGCTCTGGCTGGAGGAGCCGCTGCCGGCGGACGCGCTGGGGGGTTACGCCGCGCTCGCCGCGCGCTCGCCCGTCCCGATCGCCACCGGCGAGCATTTGCAGGGCGTCGTCGAGCTAAAGCCCTATTTCGCGTCGCGCGCCTGCGCGGTGCTCCAGCCCGACCTCGCGATGATGGGCGGGATCGGCGAGTGCGCGCGCGCGGCCCGCATCGCCGAGTACCACGACGTGGCGGTCTCGCCGCATTTCCTGCCGGCGCTGTTCGTCCACCTCGCCTGCGCGGCGCCGAACGTGCGCTGGCTGGAGGATTTCCCGCTGCTGGAGCCCCTGTTCGACAGCCCGCTGGAGATGGACGAGAATGGCGCGATGACGCCGGGCGATGCGCCGGGCCACGGCCTCGCATGGGCGCCCGGCGCGCGCGAGGAATTCCGCGTCACCGGTTGAGGCGTTGCCGTGAAGCTCTGCCGCTACAACGACCAGAAGCTCGGCCTCGTCGTCGGCGAGCAGTTGATCGACGTGACCGAGGCGATCGCCGCCGCCGGCGTTTGGCGCTGGCCGCTGCCGCCGGGCGACCGGCTGATCGCCGCGCTGGACGCGGTGCGCGCCGAGGTGGACGCGCGCCGCAAATGGGGCTTCGTCCAGCTGCACCGGAGCGTTTCGCTGCTGAGCCCGGTCGCCAACCCGACCAAGGTGATCGGCGCGCCGGCCAACTACCGCGCTCATATCGACGAGGCGAACGAGGATCCGGGGATCACCTTCGGCACCACGACCGGCGCGATCGACGAGTACGGGCTGTTCCTCAAGAACCCGGTCCCGGTCGGGCCGTCCGAAGGGGTGGCGCTGCTCCACGCCGACCGGCGCAACGACCACGAAATCGAGCTCGCCATGATAATCGGCCGCGAGGTCAAGGACGTCGCCGAGGCCGACGCGCTCGGCTGCGTCGCGGGCTACGCGATCGGGCTCGACATGACGGTCCGGGGGCGCGAGGAGCGCAGCCTGCGCAAGGCGATCGATTCGTATTCCGTGCTCGGCCCCTGGATGGTCACCGCCGACGAGATCGCCGACCCCGACGCGCTGGGGCTCAGGCTCTGGGTGAACGGCGAGCTGCGCCAGGACTCGACGACCGCGAACCAGATCTTCGACTGCCGCCGGCTGATCGCCTACGCCTCGCGCCACTACACGCTCTACCCCGGCGACGTGATCATGACCGGGACGCCCGAGGGCGTTGGCCCGGTGGGGCCGGGCGATACGATGCGCTGCGAGATCGAGGGCATCGGCGCGATGGAGGTCGCGGTCCGGGCCGCCGGATGACGGTCGCGATCCGGCCGCTCGCCGAGTCCGACATCGAGGCGGCCGAGCATGTCTGCCGGCTCGCCTTCGGCACCTTCTTCGGCCTCGCCGACCCGCTGTCGTTCCGCGGCGACGGGGCGCTGGTGCGCCCGCGCTTCCTCGCCGACCCTTCCGGCGTGCTGGTCGCCGAGAGCGAGGACGGGATCGTCGCCTCGGGGCTGGTGACGGACTGGGGCAGCGTCGGCCTGCTCGGCCCGCTCACCGTCCACCCCGGGCGCTGGAGCGAGGGGATCGGGCGCAGGCTGACCGGGGCGCTGCTGGAGATACTCGACGGGCGCGGCCACGACTTCGTCGGGTTGCTGACCCACCAGCAATCGGTGCGCCATGTCAGGCTCTACGAATCCTTCGGCTTCGAGCTGCAGCGCCCGATCGGCGTGCTGCGGCGCGCGGTCTCTCCCGCGCCGATGCCGGGCCGCGCCAGGCTGCTCGCCGATCCCGCAGGGAGCGAGGCCTGCCGGGAGGTGGCGGACGCGGTCTATCCGGGGCTCGACCACACACGCGAGATCGCCGCGGTGCTGCGCCACGGTCTCGGCGAAACGGTGCTGCTCGACCGGGCCCGCGCGGCGGGGCTCGCGGGCTACGCGGTCTGCCATCACGGCGCCGGCAGCGAGGGCAATTCGGCGCTGCTGTTCGTCAAGGCGGCGGCGGTCAGGCCCGGCCCGGACGCGGCGGCGGATCTCGCCGGGCTGCTCGCCGCCTGCGAGG
>JAPPGP010000048.1 GCA_028821395.1 Defluviicoccus sp. | reverse complement strand
CGCGACAGCGCCATGACCTCGTTCATGTAGCCGGTGAAGACGGGGTCGAACTGGCCCAGCATCGGCATCGACATCGCCCGCAATACGCGCGGATCGACATTGATGGGGCCCGGCCCCATCAACAGGCGCGGCGGCGGGTTGAGATCTCCGAAAGTTTCCGACATGGGCTGGCGCTTCCCCCCGATCTGCCCTTCCGACAGGGGGCGATAGCCCAAATCGCGCGGCGCCACAACGATTGCGCGTCGCAAAGCGGCGGGCGTTGGTCTAGGCTCGGTCGGTCAGAGGAGCGACCCGACGTGGCCCAATACCCGATTCCGGACCGGCTTCTGGTAGCGATCGGCGGCAACGCGGTGCATCCGGAGACCACCTCCGGGACCGTCGCCGAGCAGCGCGAATACGCCGAGCGGACCGCGGCTTCGCTGCTGCCGCTGATGCGCCTCGGCAACCAGCTCGTGCTGACCCACGGCAACGGCCCGGTGGTCGGCAAGATCATGATGCGCCAGGCGATCGCGCGCAGCCGCGTGGCGCCGATGTCGCTCGACATCTGCGTCGCCCACAGCCAGGGCGGGGTGGCCTATCTGCTGTTGCAGGCGATGGAGAACGCGCTCCGCGTCATCGGCAATCCGCGCCACGTGGTGTGCCTGCTCACCCAGGTCGAGGTCGACCCGGACGATCCCGCCTTCGACGATCCGACCAAGCCGATCGGCTATTTCTACTCCGAGGAGGAGGCCGAGGCGCTGGCCCGCGAGACCGGCTGGGAGATGCGCGAGGATTCGGGGCGCGGCTGGCGCCACGTGGTCCCCTCGCCGCGCCCGCGCCACATCGCCGACCTCGCCCTGGTCCGCGACATCGCCGCCCGGGGCGCGGTGGTGATCGCCGGCGGCGGCGGCGGCATCCCGGTGCTGCGCCTGGCCGACGGCACCCGCACCGGCGTCGAGGCGGTGATCGACAAGGACCTCACCTCGGCGCTGATGGCAGGCGCGCTCGGCATCGAGACGATCATGATCCTCACCGGGGTCGAGCGCGTGGCGGTCGATTTCGGCACCCCCGCCCAGCGCAGCCTCGACAGCGTGACGCTGGCCGAGATCAAACGCCATCGCGACGACGGGCAGTTCCCGCCGGGCAGCATGGGCCCCAAGATCGACGCGGCGATCGATTTCATCGAACGCGGCGGCCGGCGGGTGGTGATCGGAGAGCTGGACCGGGCGGTCGACGCGCTGGAGGGGAGGACCGGCACCCACATCGTCGCCGATGGGTGAGCCCCCGATCCGCCTCGGCTTGATCGGTTGCGACGCCGCGCGCTGCCTCCGCGCGCTCGGCCGCGACGGCGGCTCGGTGCTGGCCGCGTTCCGCCGCAGCGTCTATCTGGAACACGATTCGTCGGGCGCGATCGCCTGCGTCGGGCCTCCCGCGCTCGGCGCCGGGCCGCTCAACGCGCTTGCCGGGGCGGACCAGGCCCTGCCGGATTGGCAGGATTCGGGCCTCGCGCCGGGCGATCCGGTGGCGCCCGAGGGCGACGGCATCGGCATCGCCGGGCGCCGCGCGCTGACGTTCCGGGACGCCCGGCTGCACGATCCGCTGCGCGGCCCCCTCAGCTGGACGAAAGACGGGCTCGCCAAAGCGCTCGCACGGTTATCGGAAATGCTGGCGCCCTTCGCGCTGGCCGACGGGCTGGCGCCGCTGGCCGACCCGGCGAGGCGCGCCGCCCCGCCCGCCTCGCCGTTGACCGAACGGGCGCGCCCGGCGATTGCCGCGTTGGAATCCGGGCTTGCGGCCGGTACCCCGCCGCCGCGCGAGGCGGTGGAACGGCTGGTCGGTCTCGGCCCCGGGCTCACCCCGTCGGGCGACGATTTTCTCGGCGGAATGACGATCGCGCTCGCGATGTCGGGACGCGCCGAGGCCGCCGCCGCGCTGGCCGTACCGGTGCTGGAAGCCGCGCCTGCCTCCACCAACCGGATCAGCGCGGCCCATCTCGGCGCGGCCGCGCGTGGCTTCGGCGCGGACGCCCTGCACCGGGCGCTCGACGCGATGGCGCGCGGGGACGACCGGGCGCTGGCGGCGGCGCTGCGCGGGCTCGATGCCATCGGCCACTCATCGGGATGGGACGCGATGGCGGGCGCGGTCTCGGCGCTCAGGGTGCTGGCGGCTCAGCCGGCGACGAGCGCGGCGGCGGTCTCGGCGGCGCCGGCGTTGGATTCGGCCACCACGATGCCCGCCTCGCGCAGCGCCGCCACCTGATCGGAGCGGATCTGCGGATCCTCCTCGGTGCCGCAGACCGAGGCGATCACCGCCGGCGCCGCCCCCCGATGCGCCGCCAGCACGGCGGCGAGCCGGCCGGCCGGGTCCGCATGCGCGCCGTGACCGAGGACGACGTCGACCAGCACGACCCCGGTCGCGGGATCGGCGAGCGCCGTGGCGAGCGGCGCGTCCCGCACCTCCGGCTCGATCATCGGGTGGGGGCGGCCGCGCGTATATTCGTCGGCGCCGAGATCGATCAGGCTGTGGCCCGACTCCGCGCCGCCGGCGCCGGGGATGGGCACGTTGGAGGCGAATTCGATGCCGGCTTCCATCAGCACGGCCTGGGCCTCGGCGCAGAGCGACCCGCCGCTGTAGAGGCCGCGGATCGCGCCGCCGTCGCCGCGGTGGCGGGTCTGAGCTTCCCGCAGCGTGCGCGCCGGCTCCGGGGCGCCGGCCCCGGCCAGCGCGTCGTCGGCTGCCGCGCGCAGTGTCGCCGCCTGCCCCGCATTGGCGGGCAGATCGATATCTCCCATGCCGATGAAGCAGAGCGTGAACCGCTTGCGGCTGCCGGCGATGCGCTCGGCGATGCGCCCCGCCGTCGCCGGGTCGGGCGGCTTGGAGATCAGCACGATGCGCCGCGTCGCCGGGTCGCGGTCGAGCGCGTCGAGCGCGGTCAGCGTCGTCGCCCCGCCCACCTTCGCGCCGAGGTCGCGGCCGCCGACGCCGATGCCGTGGCTGATCCCGCCGCCGGCCCGGGCGATCAGGCAGGCGACCTCCTGCAACCCGGTGCCGGAGGCGGCGATCAGCCCGATGTCGCCGCGCGGCACCGCGTTGGCGAAACCGATCGGGGCGCCGGCGACGATCGCGGTGCCGCAATCTGGCCCCATCATCAGGAGGCCGCGTTCGCGGGCGAGCGCCTTCAGTGAAACCTCGTCCTCGATCGCGACGTTGTCGGAGAACAGCATCACGTTGAGCCCGCGCTCCAGCGCGCGGCGCGCCTCGCGCGCGGCGAACTCGCCTGGCACCGAGACGATGGCGAGATTGGCCGAGGGCAGCGCGCGCAGCGCGGTCTCCAGCGAACGCGGGTTCCACGCCTGGCGCCGCCCTCCGCCACCGGAGGGCTGGGCGAGCGCCGCCTCGGCGGCGTCCAACGCCGCGTGCAGCACGTCCCCGTCGTCGGCCCGGATCGCGATCAGCAGATCGTTGGGTCCAGCGGCATCCCCCGCTTCATCCAACAGCCCCGCGTCGCGCAGCAGCTCCTTGTTGGACGGGCTCCCCATCATCAGCGAGGCGGCGGCCACCCCTGCAAGACCCTCGACCTCGCGGGATATCCGCATCAGGGCGACCGAGTCGAGATAGAAGCCCGCGCGAACCCGCGTCGCGGCGACGCCCCCGCTCATGCGACGCCGAGCTCGGCCGCGAAGGCTTCGAGCGCCTGTTCGAAGCAGGCCATGGGCGCGCGCACCACCCCCGCCCCGACCTGGCCGATACCGGCCTCGCGGTGGGCGATCCCGGTGTTGATGGTCGGCGCTTGGCCGGTCGCGACCACCTTGCGGATGTCGATGCCGGTCGGCACGCCGGCGAAGTCGAGCGCGGGGATCGTCCATTCCGGATTGCGCGCGACCGTGATCTCCTCCATGGCGCGGGTGTAGTCGAGCGCGTCGGCCGCCGTGCCCGCGCCGACGAAGCCGGCGACGGCGGGCGCCGCGGCCATGGCGAAGCCGCCGAGCCCGACGGTCTCGACGATCGTCGAATCGCCCATGTCGGGGTTGGCGTCGGCCTCGGAGAACCCCGGGAAGTAGAGCCCGCGCGGCATCTCCACCGGGGCGGTGAACCAGCGGTCGCCGAGCCCGCTGACGCGGATGCCGAACATGGTCCCGTTGCGGCTCATCGCGGTGACCACGCTGGACGCCTCGATGCCGCGCACCGGGTCCATGATCGCCTTGCCCATCGCCATGGCGACGTTGAGAAAGAATTGGTCGTTGCCGCCGACGAACTCGAACAGCCGGGCGAGCGCCGCGCGGTCCTCGACGGCGCGGGCGAGCGCCGGGGCGAGCGCGCGCAGCAGCAGGCTGGTGCAGGCGACGTTGCGCTGGTGCATCTCGTCGCCCATCGAGAGCCCGCGCGCGATCAGCGGCTTGAGCGCGATCCCGCCGGCCTCGCGCAGCGCAGCGCCGAAGGCGGGGCCGAAGCCGTCGGCCAGCCAGCGCAGCCGGGCCAGCACCTCGGCGTCGTTGCCGCCGAAGCGCATCACCTTGCCGAGCCCCTCGTTGAGGGTGCAGAAGGCGCGGTTGCCGAAGGCCCGGTTCTCGACGACCATCACCGGCATCGAGGGCGTTATCAGCCCGGTCATCGGCCCGACCGCGTCGAAATGGTGGTTGGGGTGGAAGGCGACGCCGCCCGCGGCGGCGAGCGCCCCGGCGCTCTCCAGGTCGTCCGCCCAGCCCTCCAGCACGATGGCGCCGGCGACGGCGCCCCGCATCGGGCCGCACATGTCGGGCCAGCCGATCGGCGGGCCGGCATGCAGGATGGTGCGGCCTTCGAGCCCGGCGATCGCCTCGCTGGCGACCGCGACGTCGGCCAGCACGGGTTCGGCCGCCAGCATGCGCTCGACCGCGCGCGCGTTGGCCGCCTCGACCGCGGCGGCTGCGTCGCCCGCGGTCACGCGCCGAGCCTGTCCAAGAGCTCGATCATCCGCCGGTCGCCGCCCGCCGGCGGCCGCCAGTCGACCTGCACCGCCGCGACCCCCAGCCCCTCCAGGCTGCGCGCGAATTCGGCGAGACCGACATTCACGACCGCGACCGGGCCGTCGAGCAGGTCCTGGATGGGATGCGGGCGGTCTCGCACCGGCGGCTCTCTCCCGAGCTTCGGTCGCACTTCCGCCAGTCTAGCGCCCCGGACCGCCGGGGTCAGCGGCTGGGGGAGCGGGCCCGGGCAAAAAGAAGGGCGGCCCGGGCCGCCCTTCGGAAGTGTCGCCGGGACCGGCGGGGCCGGTCCCGATACGCGTCGGAGGCTAGAAGAGAACGGTGATGCCGGTGCTGAAGGCGGTGCCGGAATTTTCCGCTCCCGCCGCGTTTTCGGACCGGTTCATCCACAGGTTCGCGTCCAGGAACACGCCGGGGCCGAGCGTCCGCCGATAGGACGCCTTGACCGCGCTGTACATGTCGTCGGTGTTGGCGAACTCGCCATAGGACCCGACGAGGCTGAACGCGTTCGCGCCCTGGGTGTAGCGGACGCCGCCCTCGGTGACATAGCCTTCGAGATCGATGGCAGATGGGTCGGTAGATATACCGCTGGTGGTCCGCTGGTGAGCGGCCGCCACGCGGAACCCGCCGCCGAAATCGAAGCTGCCGGCGACAACCCACTCGTTCAGATCCTCCTGGCCGTCGGCGCCCTGCATGGCGTTCACGCCGGCGCCGAGAGAGAGGCCCACCCCGTCGAACTTGCCGCTATAGGAGACCGCGCCCGTGAAGCCGTCATGGCGACCCGCGTCGACATCGTGGTTGACGTGGAAATCCTGGTCCGCATACGGGGTGTAGGAGGCACCGATCTGGAAGCCGCTGAACTTCGGCGAGAGATAGCTGACCTTTTCCGAGTCGCCCCCGCCGCCATGCTCGCGGATCCGCGCATCATGCAGCACGTGGAACCTGCCGCCGCCGGTTCCGACCGCGGAGCGGACCCACTCCTGCGAGTTGAAGTGGAAATTCTGGCCCACATTGGTCGCCCACGCGCCGGTCATCCTGGTCAGCATCTTCACCGCCGCGTTGTCGGTCGATCCGACGATGACGCTGCCGAACGAGCCCGAGACGGTGATGTAGACCTCGTCGATCTGGTCGTTGCCGTTGGCCGGGCTGGGCTTGCCGGCGCTGGTGTGCGAGTTCCCCTCCAGCTCCCAGCGGACCTTGATGCTCAGCCCGTTGTCCAGCTTGGCGCTGCCGTTGAAGTGGACCTCGCTGTCGCTCCTGAGATCGACCGCGGGCGGATTGAGCACCTGGCCGCTGTTGATGTCGTCGTCGACGACGCCGCTCAGATGCGCGGTGTAGTAGCCGTTCACCGAGATCGACGGCTTCATCATCTTCTTGTCCTGCGCCGCCGCGCCGCCCGCGATCAGTACGCTCGCCGCGGCAATGGCCGTACCGGCCAGTAGTTGCTTCTTCATAGCCCCTCCAGGGAGTTAGTGCTGATACCGATCGCGGGGACATTCAACTTCAGAGTGTTGATGCCGTCGTCGACGATGCCGCCCGGATGAGCGGAATGGCGGCCGTCCGCCGAGATCGACGGCTCCATCATCCTCGTCTTGTCCTGCGCCGCCGCGCCGCCCGCGATGAGCGCGGCGGCGGCGACCGCTAGGGCGGTACCAGCCAGTCGTTGCTTCCTCATAGCCCCTCCATGGAGTTGCACGCTTCGCCGCAACCGCGCGGAAAGACCAGCATCCGAGTTCGTCCCTGTATTCGTAGCTCGACCGGCCGGACAATCCTTGTAACTCGTGGAAACGGTGGAATTTTTTCCACATCTCTATTTTCGGATCGGCTTGCGCCGCCGCCGTGACTTGGC
This sequence comes from Defluviicoccus sp., assembly GCA_028821395.1. Classification (GTDB taxonomy): domain Bacteria; phylum Pseudomonadota; class Alphaproteobacteria; order MPNO01; family MPNO01; genus MPNO01. Next base: position 1,489 of record JAPPGP010000048.1, on the reverse strand, counting down.
TTGAATGGGTCCGGATCGGCCGCCGCGGAGTGCGGTTTGATCGCGGATTTCGGAGGGGCGGGCGTGCCGAGGCGAAGCGATTTCAGGATCACCGGGCGCAGCGTGGCAGCGCTTCGGGGCGGGGAAAGGGACGCCGTTTTCTGGGACCGGGAGCTCGCCGGGTTCGGCGTCCGGGTGCACGCGACGGGCCGCAAGGTCTATGTCGTGCAGTCCCGCGGACCGGCCGGGCTGACCCGTCTGTCTCTCGGACCGCACGGAGACTTATTCCCGCAAGAGGCGAGGCGGCGGGCCCGCGAGATCATCGACCGGATCAAGCGCGGGCTCGATCCGGTTCCGGCGCCGCCCGCGCCCGAGCTAACGGTGGCCGGGCTGGCGGAGCGCTATCTGCGGCTCCACGTGGCGGCGCATTGCAGGGCCAGCTCGGCCAGGCTCTACCGGCTGGAGCTGGAACGGAACGTCCTCCCCGCTCTCGGCGCCAAGCCGGCCGCCGCGGTGAGCCGCGAGGAGGTGGCAGCGCTCCACCACCGCCTGCGCGCCACACCCTACTCGGCCAACCGGGCGATAAAGATCCTCGCCCGCATGTTCCGCCAGGCCGAGACCTGGGAGCTGCTGCCGCCCGGCGGCAACCCGTGCCGCGGGGTGCGCCTCTACCGGGAGCGCTCGCGCGACCGCTTCCTGACCGCCGAGGAGTACCGCCGGCTGGGGCGCGCGCTGGGCGCGGCGGCGGCCGGCGGCGCGCTGTGGCCAGCCGCGGTCGCGGCGATCCGCCTGCTGCTGCTGACCGGCTGCCGCAAGGGCGAGATCCTGACGCTGCGCTGGGACGACGTGGATCTCACGGCGCGCGAGCTGCGCCTCAGGGACGCCAAGGCGGGGCCCCGCATGGTGCCGCTGACCCCGCCGGCCAGGCGGGTGCTCGCGGCCATTCCCCGGGCCGACGGCAATCCCTGGGTGATCCGCGGCCGCAAGCCCGGCAGCCACATGACGGATCTCTCCTATCATTGGGCGCAGGTCGCGGCGCGCGCCGGGCTCGACGGCGTGCGCATCCACGACATCCGCCACTCCTTCGCCTCCCGCGCGCTGGCGCTCGGCGAGAGCCTGACCATGATCGGCCGGCTGCTGGGCCACGCGCGGGCCGGCACCACGGCGCGCTACGCCCACCTCCAGCGCGATGCCGAGAAGGCGGCGGCGCGGCGGGTCGGGGACTCGATCGCCGCCCAGATCCTGCCGCCCGGCGCCGCCTGACGCCGGTCCCGGCATGGACAGGGGGAAGACCGCGATCTCCAGCCGCATGGTGGCGGCGCTCGCCGTGACCCGGGACACGGTGTTCTGGGACCGCGAGCTGGCCGGGTTCGGCGTCCGCGCCTACCCGTCGGGCGGCCGGGTCTATGTCGCCCAGGCGCGGGGGCCGGCGGGTTCGAGACGGGTGACCATTGGCCGCCAGGGGGTTAGCGGCGCCGACGAGGCGCGCCGCCGGGCCGCGGCGGTCATC
>JAPPGP010000040.1 GCA_028821395.1 Defluviicoccus sp. | reverse complement strand
TGTACAGGAGAGAAAGCGACCCTCCACGACCTTTCAAGTGCCTCGTGAGCGATAATGGATAGGCACACCTACCCGTTCAACCTGTCGGGCCAGCCGGCGGTCTCGATCCCCTGCGGGTTCGATCCCGACGGCCTTCCGGTGGGCCTCCAGGTGGTCGCCAGATGGGGCACCGACCGGCTCGCGCTGGCGGTGGCCGGGCGCTTCGAGCGTGTGCTCGGCCGCGCCCGCCCGGCGCCGCTCAATGCGCCATAAAGACCGGCATCTCGGCCCGGGTCAGCACGTGCTGGGTCACCCCGCCGAGGATCAGCTGGCGCAGCCGGCTGCGCGAGAACGCGCCCATCACCAGCAGGTCGGCGCCGATCGCGCTCGCCTCGGCCAGCAGCACCTCGCCGATCGAGCGGTAATCGGGCGACAGCTCGCGGATCTCCGCCTCGATGCCGTGCCAGGCGAGGTTCTCGCTGATCGCCTCGGCGGGCGGGCCTTGCTTGGCGCCGGTCGAGACCGACAGCAGGCGCACCTTCTTCGAGCGTTCCAGCAGCAGTGCCTTGGCGGCGTGGAACGCGCGCGCCGCCGGGCCGCTCCGGTTCCAGCCGACCAGCACGGTCTCGCCGATATGCTCGGGCGGATCGGGCGGCGTCACCAGGACCGGCCGCCCGGTGGCGAAGATCGCCGATTCGACGCTCAGCAGGTCGAGATTGGTCGGCCCGCCGACCGGGCGGCCGACAACGATCAAATCGTAGGCGCCGCCGCGCCTCGCCACCACGTCGGGGCCGAACTCGTCGATCGCCTCCCAGCTCACCGAGGGCTGGTCGGAGTGCCCGGCGCGGGTGCGGACCTCGAACCCGGTCTCGGCGACGAAGGCGTCGAAATGCGCGCGCGAGGAGGCCTCGATCTCGTTGGCGCGCTCGATGTGCTCGGCCTCCAGATCGTGGCTGACATAGGCGTGGATGCCCTCATAGCCCATCGCGGCGATCGCCCGCGGGCGCTCGCGAACATGGGTGACCGCGACATGGGCGCAAAAATCCCGGGCGATCGCGCCGGCCGCGTTGAGCACCGCCCGGTCGGTCTCCGGCTCGATCAGCAAAGCGAGAATGGACCGCGTCGTCATCGCACCTCCCCACCGCCGGGCGCGGTAAAGTCCTGCCTTCCTCCCCTCAATATAGGCGCGAACCGGCGAATGCGATATGGGCGGCTTTCCCGAGGCCGCCGGGAGCCGGCCGGGGGCGGGCCTAATGTTTCACGTGAAACAATGGTCAACCTTGTTGACCTATCCACCGCATCGAGAACTTGCCGCAAACGCTAAGCCGCCCGCGCGAAACACCCTTTCGCCCCGAATCCGGACCCGCGTCCCGGCGGGACGCGGCGCGGCGGCTACGCCCGGGACAGCACCACGACCGGGATCTCGCGGGTCGCGGCGGCCTTCTCCCGGTAGTCCTCGTAGGGCGGGTAGACCGCGGCCATCATCTGCCACAGCCGCTCGCGATACCCGCCTTGCGCGGCGCGCGCGGTGGCGGCGAAGGATACCGCCTCGACCTGCACGTCCACCGTCGGGTCGGCCGCCAGGTTGAGGTACCAATGCGGGTGCTCGGGCCGCCCGCCCTGGGAGGCGACGACGATGTAGTCCGACCCGTCGCAGCCGTAGATCAGCGGCGTCGTCCGCGGCTCGCCGGTCCTGCGCCCGGTGGTGGTCAGCAGCAGGCAGGGGAAGTTGCCCCTCCCGTCATGCCCCTTCCAGATATGCCCGTCGGCGCCGCCGGTCTGGCGGTACCGCCTGACGTGATCCCTCGCCCAATCCCGCTGTGCCATTTGGATCCCACCCCCGTACTCGCTCGCTTCCCGATCATATCGGACGGCGGCCCGGCATCAACCGGCCATCCAGGGCAGCCGGTCGGGATCGACATTGCCGCCGGTGACCACGACGCCGACCCGCCTGCCCGCGAAGACCCGGCCGTGCTTGAGGATCGCGGCGAGCGGCACCGCGCTCGACGGCTCGACCACCGTCTTGAGCCGGGTCCACATGAGCTTCATCGCCTCGACGATCTCGCGTTCCGAAACGGTGAGGATGTCGGCGACGCGGCTGGAGACGAAGTGCCAGGTGAGATCCCCGAGCGGCGCCTTGAGCCCGTCGGCGATGGTCTGCGGCGCCACGCCCGCCACGATCCGCCCGGCGCGCAGGCTGCGCGCGGCATCGTCGGCCTGCTCGGGCTCGGCGGCGTAGACCGCCGTGTCCGGGGCGACGGCGGACAGCGCCAGGCAGATCCCCGACACCATGCCGCCGCCGCCGATGGGTGCGATGACGGCGTCGAGCCCGCGGGTCTGGTCCATCAGCTCCACCGCGCAGGTGGCCTGGCCGGCGATCACCCGGGGATCGTCGTAGGGGTGGACGAAGGCGGCGCCGGTCTCCTCCAGCACCCCGGCGAGCGCCGCCTCGCGCGCCGGATAGGACGGTTCGCATTCGACGATCCTGCCGCCATAGCCCGCCACAGCCTGCTTCTTGGCCGCGACGGCATCGTCCGGCATCACCACGTGGCAGGGAATGCCGCGCCGCCTCGCGGCCCAGGCGAGCGCCTGGGCGTGGTTGCCCGAGCTGTGCGTCGCCACCCCCTTCCCCGCCTCCGCGTCGGACAGGCCGAACACCGCGTTCGACGCGCCACGCGCCTTGAACGCGCCGGCGCGCTGGAAGTTCTCGCATTTGAAGAACAGCCCGGCTCCGGCCAGGCGGTCGAGCGAGGCCGAGGTCAACACCGGGGTGCGGTGGACATGCGGCGCGATCCGCTCATGCGCGGCCTTGACGTCGTCATGGGTCGGGATGCGCATGGCATAGCTTGTACCACGATACCGCCCGCATGCCGGATTGCCTGGACGGCGGTTTCGAGTCACCCTCGGCCCGGTCGAAGCAACGCCGGAGGAGCGCCATGGCGGAGCCGAACGATCCCAGACCCGAGGTGGCGATCGGCCATGTCAGGCTGGACGTGAACAGCCTCGACGCGGCGTGCGACCTCCTGGAGCGGCTGGGCGTCCGCCGGGTGACGCGCCACGAGTCGTTCGCGGTGCTGGAGCTGCGCGGCGGCACCCATCTGATCGTCCGCGCCGGGGAGCACGAGATCGCGCCGGGCCAGATGGCGCCGATCGACCTGATGGTCGACGACGTCCGGGCGACCCATGCGCGCTACCGCGAGATGGGGCTGGAGCCGTCGGAGATCGCCTCGGGGTCGGTCCACTCGTCCTTCACCATCCCCTTCCCCGACGGCTATCGCCTCAAGATCACCTCTTCCCACACCGGCGGCCGGCCGGTCTGATTCCGGCCATCACAGGGAGCCCGAGCATGTCGAGAATACCTGCGATCACCCGCGACGAGATGGACGACGAGGGAAAGCGGGTCTACGACGAGACCGTGGCGGCGACCGGGCGGGTCGGGCGCGGGCCCGCCGTCGGCTATGCCCATGCGCCGGGGATGTGGGAGACCAACAACTCGGCGACCGACTATTTCGAGAACCGCTGCTCGCTCACCCTGCCCCAGCTTCGCCTGGTGGCGCTGCTGACGGCCAGGCGCTGGAACGCCGCCTATCCCTGGGCGGCGCAGGCGCGGATGGCGCTGGAGGCCGGGCTGGATCGTGCCGTCGTCGACGCGGTGAACATCCGCGAACGGCCCGGCTTCGCCAGCCGCGAGGACGAAATCGTCCACGACGCGGCGAGCGAGCTGCTGGAGACCGGCACGCTGGGCGCGGACGGGTTCGCCGCCGCCGAGGAGGTGCTGGGCTATCGCCGCATGGCCGATGTGGTCGGCGCGATCGGCCATTTCTGCAAGACCGCGATGATGGCCAACGTGGTCGACGCCGAGGCTCCTTCCGACTGGCCGTCGCATCTCGCGGATTAGGGCGCGTCCCTTCGGGCCGGCCGGACATGCGAGGTTGGCTTCGCCATGGAGAACGGCTTCACGGGATCGCGTGACGGCGCGAGTGCCCCCGGCGATGCGGCGCCTCTGCTGCACCTGATCGCAACCCTGTCGCGCGAGCTCCGGTCCGCGCGCGATACCCCGCGCGTCTCCCTCGACAGCAGGCTGGGCGAGGATCTCGGCTTCGACAGCCTGGGACGGGCCGAGCTGCTGCGGCGCATCGAGCGGAATTTCTCGGTCGGCCTTCCCGCTTCCACGCTGGCGGAAGCGGAGACCCCGGCCGATCTGTGGCGCGCGCTGCAAGCGGCCGGCGCGCCGCCCGGGCGCGCGGCACCGACTCCGCCGGCGGATGCCGCCCCGGGTCCGGTCGAATCGATACCGGAGGCCGCGGCGACCCTGACCGAGATGCTCGACTGGCACGCCGAAGCGCACCCCGGCCGCGTCCACGCCTGGCTCAGGGAACGGGAGGACCATGTCGAGACCGTCACCTACGCAAGGCTGCGCGAGGCGGCGCTGGCGGTCTCCGGCGGCATTCTCGACGCCGGCGTCGTGCGGGGCGGCCGCGTGGCGCTGATGCTGCCCACCTGCGCCGGGTTTCTGCACGCCTTCTTCGGGATCCTCTACGCCGGCTGCGTGCCGGTTCCGATCTACCCCCCGGCGCGGCCGTCGCAGCTCGCCGACCATCTGCGCCGTCAGGCCGCGATTCTCGCCAACGCGGGAGCCCAATTGCTGATCACCGTCCCGGAGGCGCGGGCTCTCGCGGCCTTCCTGCGCGCGCACGTCGCGAGTCTTCGCGCGATCGAGACCGTCGAGGGGCTCGGCGGGCGCGGCACGCCGGAGGCCGCCCCGGCGCCCGGCGCGGGAGACGTCGCCTTTCTCCAGTACACCTCGGGCAGCACCGGCGACCCGAAGGGCGTGGTACTGAGCCACGCCAACCTGCTCGCCAACATTCGCGCCATGGGCCGGGCGATGGAGGCCGAGCCGGGCCGCGACGTGTTCGTGAGCTGGCTTCCGCTCTACCACGACATGGGGCTGATCGGCGCCTGGCTCGGCAGCCTCCACTTCGCGGTGCCGGTCTCGATCGCCTCGCCGCTGATCTTCCTGGCGCGCCCGGAGAGCTGGCTGTGGGAGATCCACGACCGGCGGGCGACGCTTTCGGGCGCGCCCAACTTCGCCTTCGACCTGTGCGTCGAGCGGATCGACGACGGCGCGATCGAGGGGCTCGACCTGAGCTCGGCCCGTATTGTGGTCAACGGGGCGGAGCCGGTGCGGGCCGCCTCGGTGCGGGCGTTCTGCCAGCGCTTCCAGGCGCATGGCTTCGATCCCGGGGCGCTCGCCCCGGTCTACGGCCTCGCCGAGAGCAGCGTGGGGCTGGCCTTTCCCCGGCCCGGAAGGGGGCTGCTCGCCGAGCGCATCGACCGGACCGAGCTGGCGGAGCGGTCGCGCGCGTTGCCGGTGGCGGAAGGGCACGGCGATGCGGTCGAGATCGTCGCCTGCGGCTCGCCGCTCCCCGGGCATCAGCTCCGGGTGGTCGACGAAGCGGGGCGCGAAGTTCCGGAGCGCCGCCAGGGGCGGCTGCAATTCACCGGCCCGTCATCGACCGCCGGCTACCACGACAACGCCGAGGCGACGCGCGGCCTGTTCGACGGCGACTGGCTGGAGACCGGCGACCTGGCATACATCGCCGGGGGCGAGGTCTACCCGACGGGCCGCATCAAGGACGTCGTCATACGCGGCGGGCGCAACATCCATCCGCACGAGCTCGAAGCCGCCATCGGCGACCTTCCGGGCATCCGGCGCGGCTGCGTCGCGGTCTTCGCCGCCGCCGGGCCGGACCGGGAAGAGCGGCTGGTCGCGGTCGCCGAGAGCCGCGAGGAGGACGGCACTGCCCGCGACCGGCTCAGGCGCGCCATCGAGGCGGCGGCGGTGGATGTGGCGGGCATCGCGCCGGACGACGTCGTGCTCGCGCCGCCCCGCGCGGTGCTCAAGACCTCGAGCGGCAAGATCCGGCGCGCCGCCACCCGCCAGCGCTATCTGGAGGGCCGTCTCGACGAGCCTGGCGCCGCGCCGTGGCGGCAGCTGCTCGGGCTCCGGCTGTCGGCGGCGGCGGCCCGGCTTCGCGCCTTCGGCCGCCTCATGCTGGGCCGCGCCTATGCCGGATACTGGTGGGCGGTGCTGGTGGCGCTGGCGGCCGCCGTCTGGCCGCTTGCGGTCGCGCTGCCCCGGCGCGCCTGGCGCTGGCGGGTGCTCAATGCCTCCGCGCGCGCCATGCTGTCGCTCACCTTCACGCGGCTGACGGTGAGCGGCGAGGCCGTGCCGCGGCGCGGCGCCATCCTGGTCGCCAATCACTGCAGCTATCTCGACAGCCTGGTGCTCGCCGCCGCGCTCCCCGGCGAGACCGCCTTCGTCGCCAAGGCTGAGCTGGCGCCGCAGCTCTTCGCCGGGACGCTGCTGCGCCGGCTCGGCGCGATCTTCGTCGAGCGGTTCGACGACGCGCGCGGCGCGGGCGATCTCGACGCCGTCATCGCGGCGGCGCGCGCGGGCCGCCGGCTCCTGGTCTACCCGGAAGGGACGCTGACCCGCCGCCCCGGCCTGCTCGACTTCAGGCTCGGCGCCTTCGCCGCCGCCGCCGCCGCCGGGGTGCCGGTGGTGCCGGTGACGCTGCGCGGGACGCGGTCGGTGCTGCGCGGCGGGCAGTGGTTCCCCCGCCGGGGCGACGTGCAGGTCACGCTGGGCGCCAAGCTGTTCGCGGAGAGGGACGGTTTCGACGCCGCGATCGCGCTCCGCGACGCCGCGCGCGCGGCGATCCTGGCCGGCTGCGGCGAGCCGGATCTCTCGGGCGAGGCGACCCTGCTGGAGGACCGCCGGACGACGCCGCGCTCACCATCCACATGATCCGGCGCGGTGTTCGGCGTCACTCGGTCATTCCGATGACTTCCCCCGTCTCTTGGACCGGTCCACTCAAGTCTTCGGATTTGGTCGCGGGGCGTGGGAGAAACTTCGGGTCAGTGTCCACCGAGCGCGTCTCCGACAACGACGAGCCCGAAAAACACCCACAAACCGACCTCCACATGCCCGGGAGGCAAATACGTCAGGCTCAGATCCCTGTTCGCGACCCGTTGAAGCAACCCGATGTCTTTCTCCCTGTATCGCCGGACATATTCCCGGGCCGCGTCCGCCCGATTTCGGGCCTCGGCGGTCGCGGTGTCGCGGTCGTCGTCCGGCGTTTCTGCATCGGGGGTCGATGCGGTCGTCTCGGCCTCACTCTCATCCTGGGGCGGGTCCGACAGGAATTCCCGTGCCGCCTTTTTCCAGTAATCCATGTAAACGGCCAGCAGGATGCAGGTGAGGATGATCGTGACCATCACGCGGATCAGCAGTTTGCCGTGCGCCGCCGGAGATTGGGCGGCCGGCGTGGCGATGTAGAAGATCAGTACGCCCGCGCCGACGGCTCCGAACAGAATGCCGCCTAGGGACAGGTGTTTCGGCAGGAACTTCCAGAAGAAGCTGTAGAATCCGAGGACCGTTACCCCGATGCATACGGAGGCGACGAACGGCAGGTCCAGGGCACGGATCTTGGGCATCGCGTCCCACGGGATCACGGACGCGAATATCGCCAGGACGACGGGCGCGGCCGGAATGAACTTGTAGCCTTCCAACAGCGCCTTGAGATTTTCGATGGCGACGACGTCGCTTGCCGCGGCCAGGGAATAAATGCTCGCTCCGGCAAGTACGAACCCGTCGAACGATATGAGACAAACAAGGACGATTACGCCGAACAGCCCCCATGGGACGATACAGCTCGTCGAGCCGCGCATCAGAGCGACGAACATCGTGCATTTCAGGAGAATAAGGATGACGTAGAACGCGACGACGATCGAAATCATCGACGAGGCGAAGACGACGAGTTCGCCGACGTCCAGCGTCGCGCCCGCCTTGATGTAGACGAACCGCAGCAGGAGCCAGCAAACCATCAGAAACAACAGGGAAAAACGGGTCGGCGTGATAGCTCGGCTTAGAACAAATGCGATCTTTTCCCAGCCTTCGTCGTCGGTTTCCGGCTTGATTTTCCGGAGGATCGAGCGGCCGATGGCGCTGGCTTCCGATATCCCGCCTTTCCCGGCGACCCGTCCGAACCGGTCGTCCCGCGCCGCCTCAGACATCGATTTGCCGCAATTTTCGAACCTTCGGAGAATCCGAACCTGTTTTCATCGTCGTCCCGTGCCGTTCTGTCGAACAATGCCGCCCGACCGCGTGCGCCCGTCCGGCTGACCGCCGCCGTCCAGCGGTCGAACCTGCGGCACCCCATCCTCTGGGAGACCACCCAAACGGGTGGGATGGTCCCTGCAATTTCCGAACAGGCGATTTCCCCGAACGGAATTCGCTATTTCGGCACGTAGCTCGGGTCCAGGAACGGCCGGTACCCGCCCCGCTTGCATTCCGCTCTGATCGCGGCCATCAGCACGGCCCGCGACTCCTCGCCGGCGAAGTGACCCTGCCGGAGCACGCCGGCGGCCACGCAGCGCTGGATCGCCTCGGGAAGGATATTCCTGATCGTACGGGCTTGCGGCAGCTGGAAGCGCGGATCGCCGCACAGCACCCGGCTCTGCCGGGGTAGCTGGCACCAGCGTCTGCCCTCGCGGTCCGTCGTGCAGCGCGCCCGGGGGTTGTCGCAGGCCTCCGGCCCGACGCCGGTGCCGGTGATACGGCTCTGGGCGGCGGCCCCCGATAGATCTAATGCAATCGTCAGGCAGATTGTCACGATGCCAAGAGCGCGGGTCATCGTCATTTCCTCCGGTCCGTCCTCGTCTGTCGTCGCCGCCCGATCCGCGGTTCGTGGTCACCACGACACCGCGGATCCGGCCGCGTGCCGCGATCGATCGCCAGAACCTAGGCCGGCGATCGCTTTCAGACCCCACCCGAATTTGTGGGCATCGATTTCCATGCCTTCGAAATTCGGCAGACGTCGATCGAGAAACGGGGCGGGCGCCTGTTATCCGCTTTGCCCTGTCGCCCGGCGCTGCCAAAACGCTCAACGACGGGCTGAAGAAGGCGCTGCGGCAGTTTCTGGAGATTTAGGCCGTGTTCGGAGTGGATCGAAGAAAGATCGCGCGACATGCGGTCGATGTTCTGGTCGCCACCATGTTGATCGGCGCGCTCGTGGTCCTGGCGATGGAGGCTCTGAAACAGATCGCGTGTTTTGGGTGTCTCGGCTGAAACGGGGGCGCGTCTTGGTCTATATTTGCCACGGTCGAGAAATGGGGCGCCGGAGAGACCGGCGCCCTTTTTCGCCGTCCGGCCCGGGCCCTATGATGGCCTCGGCAAACATGCGGGAGGGATGCGCGTGGCGAACAAGGACTTGCGCGACTGGGTGGCGGAGCTCGACGCGGCGGGCCAGCTGGAGACCGTGACCGGCGCCGACCGCGAGGAGGAGATCGGCGGCATCGTCGACATCGCGATGCGCAAGATGACCAACCCGGCGGTGATGTTCGACGAGGTGCCGGGCTACCCGAAGGGCCACCGGGTGCTCGCCAACATCCTGACCTCGGTGCCGCGCATCAACCTCGCCCTCGGCCTCCCCATCGACACCCCCGAGGTGGCGCTGGTCAATCGCTGGCGCGACTACATGCGCGACCAGCCGGTGCACACCCCCGTCGAGGTCAATGGCGGGCCGCTCAACGAGAACGTGTTCGAGGGCGGCGACATCGACATCACCACAATCCCCTCGCCGCGCTGGCACGAGCGCGACGGCGGCTACTATATCGGCACCGCCTGCATGGTGGTGATGAAGGACCCGGATTCGGGCTGGGTCAATTACGGCGCCTACCGCGTCCAGGCGCACGACCCCAGGACCGCCTCGGTCATGGTGTCCAGGGGCAAGCACGGCAACATGATCATGAACAAGTATTTCGACCGCGGCGAGCGCTGCCCCGTCGCCGTGGTCGCCGGCATGCACCCGGCGCTGTTCATGGTCGCCGGGCTGGAGATGCCGCACGGCGCGAACGAGTACGACTGCGCCGGCGGGCTGCTGGGCGAGGGGGTGCAGATCATCAACATGCCGAGGACCGGGCTTCCCGTCCCGGCCAATGCCGAGATCGCCTTCGAGGGGTACGTGGCGCGCGACGACCTGGTCGACGAGGGGCCGTTCGGCGAGTGGGCAGGCTACTACGCGGGCGACATGCACCCCGAGCCCGCCATCCGAATCGAGACCTTCATGCACCGCGACGAGCCGATCCTCTTGGGCGCGATCCCGGGCGTGCCGCCCAACGACGACACGTTCTACCGCGGCACCTATCGCTGCGGCGCGGTGTGGAACCAGCTCGAGGCGGCCGGCGTGCCCGAGGTCAAGGGGGTGTGGGCGCACGAGGCGGGGGGGAGCCGGATGTGGCTCACCGTCTCGATCCGGCAGATGTACGGAGGCCACTCGAAGCAGGCCGGCATGATCGCCTCGCAATGCCATGCCGGCGCCTACGCCAATCGCTGGGTGGTGGTGGTCGACGACGACATCGACCCGGCCAACATGAACGACGTGCTGTGGGCGATGTGCACGCGCTGCGATCCGCGCGAGGGGATCGAGGTGATCCGCGGCGGCTGGAGCACCCATCTCGACCCGATGTGCTACAGCCACGACGACCGGCGCAACGCCCGGGTGGTGGTCGATGCCTGCCGGCCGTTCGCCCGGGGCGAGGACTTCCCCGCCGTGGTGCGCAACAGCGCGGAGCTCGAAGCCCGGGTGACGGCCAAGTTCGGCGACCTGTTCGGCGGGTGAGGCGGCTTTTGATAGGTGGTATCGCCTCCACTCGATAACCGGCGCCGGTCTCACCCTTCCTCGCCGAAGGTGCGGGGGCCCGGGTCGCGGATCAGCTGCATCGTGTTGCAGCGAATGCCGCCGCCGTATTTGTGCACCTCGTCGTATTCGACGGGGATCACCTCGACCCCGCGGCGTTCCAGCAGGGCGCGGGTCTTCACCGCCGAGCCGTTCATGATCAGCTTGCGCGGCTCGACCGTGATCGCGTTGGCCGGGTATTTGTCGATCTCGTCCGCCGGGCACTCGATGAGCTCGTAGCCGATCTCGTGCAGCCGGCGGATGGTGCCGTAGTCGCACCAGGGCGGGTAGATCAGCGCGAGGCGGCGGTCGAGCGGCGCGATCCACATGTCGGAGTGCATCCAGCCCGGCACGTCCTCGTGGTAGTCGTGCAGCGGGCCCGGGCTGTGCGCGATATGGACCTCCCGGTAGCCGGCGCCCCGCAGGATCGGCACGACCTGGTCGATGCCCTCCCGGTTGGCGTCGGTCGAGGCCATGAGAACGATGAAGTCGTCGCTCATCCGGGTCGCCGCGCCGATCTCGCACACCCCCTTGCCGTGGACGGTGTAGAGGATCGGGCAGTCGATGCTCATCAGGAACTTCGACACGTAGCGCGAGCGGCCGCGCCAGTAGGGCGTCGCCTCGCGCGGGATGATCGCCCCGCCGTTGATCACGAAGCCGGCCGCCGCCGAGATGCTGCGCTTGAGCGGGCCGTAGGCCGAGCGCGGCGGGTCCTCCGCCCAGCTCGCGTAATGCACCTCGATCCCGAGGCCGCGATAGGTCTCGGCGAGCGCGTGGTGCTGCTCCTGCATCAGGCCGAGGTCGGGGGTGATCCCGTTGAACACGAAGAAGGAGGACGCCTGCTCGTAGAGCTTCTTCACCTCGGTCTCGGTCGGCTTGATCATAGCCACTTCGCGCAGCCGGCCGATGCCCTGGGCGCCCCATCTCTTGCCCCAGATCAGCTCCAGCTCGTCGAGATAGGACACCTCGGCATGGTACTTGTGGTACTGCGGAACCTTGCCCTCTTCGTAGTACGGAAACCCGGCGAGGGTGTCTCCGGCGGTCTCCGGCGGCTTGTCGTCGGGCATCGTGTCCTCGCGTCCCCGGCCGATGGCGCCCCCATCGTAGCGCCGGGCATCGGCGCGGCCCAGCTTCCGCCTTGTGTCGGGCTCAGGCGATCCGCCCCTCTTCCACCGCGTGGCAGGCGACCCCGGCGCCGCCGGCGGGCCTGATCTCCGGGCGTTCCAGGCGGCAGCGGTCCTGCGCGTGCGGGCAGCGCGGGTGGAAGGCGCAGCCCGGGGGCGGGTCGATCGGGCTCGGCACCTCGCCCGCGACGGGCTCTCGCTCCCGCCCGCTCATCGAGAGGTCCGGGATGGTGTCGAGCAGCAGCCGGGTGTAGGGGTGGCGCGGACGGTCGAACAGGGTCGCGGTGTCGGCGAGCTCGCAGATCCGCCCGAGATACATCACCGCGACCCGCGACGAGACGTGATAGACCACCGCGAGGTCGTGCGAGATCAACAGATAGGTGAGCCCGAGCGCGCGCTGCAGCGCCTTCATCAGGTTGAGGATCTGCGCCTGCACCGAGACGTCGAGCGCCGAGGTGGGCTCGTCGCAGACGATGAACTCCGGCTCGCCGGCCAGCGCCCGGGCGATCGAGATGCGCTGGCGCTGCCCGCCGGAGAATTCGTGCGGGTATTTCTCGCCGTCGACGGGCGAGAGGCCCACGCGGGTCAGCAGCCCGGCCACCCGCTCCTCCACGGCCGCGCGGCCGGGCAGCAGCCGGTTGTGGCGGATCGGCTCGGCCACGATGTCGCGCACCCGCCAGCGCGGGTTGAGCGAGGCGTAGGGGTCCTGGAAGATCATCTGCATGCGCCGCCGCGCCGGCGATGCCGGGCCGAGCTCGGCGCCGGCATAGCGGATCGAGCCCGCGCCCGGCGCGTGCAGGCCGACGATCAGCCGGGCCACGGTCGACTTGCCGCAGCCCGACTCGCCCACCAGAGCGAAGGTCTCGCCGCGCCGGATCGTGAAATCGACCCCGTCGGCCGCCTTCACGATGCGCCGCCCGCCGCCCTCGACGGCGCGGTTGAGCCAGGGCGCCGACACGTCGAAATGGCGCTTGAGCCCGGCGATCTCGACCAGCGGGGGCTCAGCCATGCGCCGCCTCCGCCGGTTCCGGGCAATAGAGCCGGCAGGCAACCTCCGATTCGGCCATCGGCGCGAGCTCGGGCCGGTCTCGGTCGCACCCCGCCACCGCCTTCGGGCAGCGCGGGTGGAAGGCGCAGCCGGCGGGGATCTCGTGCAGCCGCGGCATCGCGCCCGCGATCTGCGCCAGGCTGTCGACGTCGCGTCCGACCGCCGGGATCGCCGCCATCAGCCCCTCGGTATAGGGGTGGAGCGGCGATTCGAGCACCCTGCGCACCGGGCCGATCTCGGCGATCCGCCCGGCATACATCACCGCGACCCGGTCGGCGGTCTCGGCGATCACCCCCATGTCGTGGGTGATCAGCAGCACCGACGCGCCGCGCTCGGCGCTGAGCCCTCTGAGCAGGCGGATGATCTGCGCCTGGATCGACACATCCAGCGCCGTGGTCGGCTCGTCGGCTATGATCAGCTCGGGCTCGGCCGAGAGCGCGAGCGCGATCACCACGCGCTGGCGCATGCCGCCGGAGAACTGGTGCGGGTAGTGGTCGATGCGCTCCGCCGCCGCCGGGATGCCGACCTCGCCCAGCAGCTCCAGGGCGCGGCGCCGGGCCGCGCGGACGCCGATGTCGAGATGGGTGAGGATGGTCTCGACGAGCTGTTCGCCCACCGTGTAGAGCGGGTTGAGGCTGGTCAGCGGGTCCTGGAAGATCGCCCCGATGCGCCGTCCTCGGATGCGCCGGATCTCGTCGGGGGGCAGGCCGTCGATGCGCTCCCCGGCGAGACGGACCGAGCCCGCGGCGATGCGCCCGGGCGGCTCCAGGAGGCCGATGATCGCGTTGCCGGTGAGCGACTTGCCGGCGCCCGACTCCCCGACCATGCCGAGCACCTCGCCGCGCGCGATGGCAAACGACACGCCGTCGACGGCGACCAGCGTGCCCCTTCGGGTCGGGAACTCCACCCTGAGACCGTCGACCTCGAGCAGCTTCGGGCTCATTGCGCCACGCCCCGGCGGAGCTTCGGGTTGAACGCATCGCGCAGCCAGTCGCCGAGCAGGTTGACGGCGAGGATCAGCGCCGCCAGCAGCACGCCCGGGAAGACCACGATCCACCACTCGCCGGAGAACAGGAAGTCCTGGCCGATGTCGATCAGCGTGCCGAGCGAGGGCTCCGTCGGCGGCACGCCGACGCCGAGGAAGGAGAGAGTGGCCTCGGTCAGTATGGCGACGGCAAGCCCGATGGTCGCGATCACCAGCACCGGGCCCATCGCGTTGGGCAGGATGTGGCGCAGCATGATGGCGCCGGAGCCCACCCCGATGACCCGCGCGGCCTGGACGTATTCCTTGTTCTTCTCGACCAGGGTGGAGCCGCGCACCGTGCGCGCGAACTGCACCCAGCCCGAGGCGCCGATGGCGAAGACAAGGACGTAGAGCGCGAGCTCGTCGTGGCGCTCGCGGGGCAGGATGCCGCGCAGCACGCCGTCGATCAGCAGCGCGACCAGGATCGCCGGGAAGCTGATCTGCACGTCGGCGACGCGCATGATCGCGGCGTCCAGCGCGCCGCCGGCATAGCCCGCGACGAGCCCCAGCGTGACGCCGATGAAGGCCGCCAGCAGCACCGATGCGAAGCCGACCAGCAGCGAGATGCGGGCGCCGTAGAGCATCGCCGAGTAGAGGTCGCGCCCCTGGTCGTCGGTGCCGAGCACGAAGCGCCAGTCGCCGCCTTCCGCCCACACCGGCGGGGTGAAGGCGTCCAAGAGGTCGAGCTCGGCCGGGTCGAACGGGTTCTGCGGCGTGATCCAGGGCGCGAACAGCGCCGCCAGCACGATCGCCGCGGTGACCGCCGCCGCGCCGATTGTGATCTTCGACGCGGTGAAGTCGTGCCACAGATCGTGGTCGCGCAGCCGCGCAGCCGCCTGCCCGATGCGAGCCAGGGCGGTCACCGCTTAGCCCGCCCCGGTGCCGCGGTCGATGCGGAGCCTGGGGTCGACCACGTGGTAGAGGATGTCCACGGCCAGGTTGATCAGCACGAAGAACAGCGCGATCAGCACCAGGTAGCTCGCCATGACGGGTATGTCGGCGAACTGGATCGCCTGCAGGAACAGGAGTCCCATGCCGGGCCACTGGAACACGGTCTCAGTGATGATGGCGAAGGCGATGATCGAGCCGAGCTGAAGCCCCGTGACGGTGATCACCGGCACCAGGGTGTTCTTCAGCGCGTGGCCGAAATTGACCGCCCGGTCGGTGAGCCCGCGGGCGCGGGCGAACTTGATGTAGTCGGTGCGCAGCACCTCCAGCATCTCGGACCGCACCAGCCGCATGATCAAGGTGAGCTGGAACATGCCCAGCGTGAAGGCCGGCATCAGGATCGACTTCCAGCCGCTCGCGGTCAGCAGGCCCGTGCTCCACCAGCCGAGATCGACCACCCCGCCCCGCCCGAAGGTGGGAAGCAGGCCGAGCCAGACCCCGAAGACCAGGATCAGCAGGATGCCGATGAAGAATGTGGGGAGCGATATGCCGACCAGCGAGACGGCGAGAAACGCCTTCGACAGCAGCCGGGCGGGGTGGAGCGCGGTGTACACCCCCATCGGGATGCCGACCAGCAGCGCGTAGAGCGCGGCGACGAGGCTGAGCTCGAGCGTCGCCGGCAGGCGTTCGGCGATCAGCTCGGCGACCGGGCGGTCGATGGCATAGGAGATGCCGAACCGTCCCCGGGCGATGTCGCCGACATAGCGGGCGAACTGGAGGACGACCGGATCGTTGAGCCCGAGCTCGTCGCGCAGCGCCGCGCGCTCCTCCAGCGAGGTCTCCTGCCCGACCATCTGGGCCACGGGATCGCCGACATAGCGGAACAGGGTGAAGCCGATCAGCGCCACCGCCAGCATGACGACCACCGATTGCAGCAGCCGGCGCAGGACGAGGGCGATCACGAGGGAGCGCTCAGCGCGTGGCGGCCGGGCCGGCGCTCCGCCCTACTCGATCCGCACGTGCCGCCAGGCGAACTGGTTGTCCGGGCGCTGCGCCAGCGTGACGCCGTCCCGCACGCCCCAGGCGAGCGCCTGCTGGTGCAGCGGCACGTGGGCGATGTCGGCGATGGTCATCGACCAGGCCTCGGCGATCAGCCGGTCGCGCGCCGTCTTGTCGGTCTCCGACAGGATGCGCGCGGCGAGCGCGTCGACCCTGGGGTTGCAGTAGCCGCCGAGGTTGAACTTGCCGTTGGAGATCCGGTTGCGGTCCGCCTCGGCCCAGATCGCGCCCGCGCCCACGCGCGCGCAGCCATGCAGGTTGTAGAGCGGGTTCCAGGAATCGAAGCTGCCCGGGGTCCAGCCCAGCAGGTAGAAGCTGGTCTCCAGCCTCGGCGCCAGGATCTTGGGGAAGTACTTGGCCTTGGGCTGGGCGTTGAGCTTCACCGTGATGCCCACCTTGGCGAGCATCGAGACGACCGCCTGGCAGATCGCCTCGTCGTTGACGTAGCGGTCGTTGGGGCAGTCCATGCCGACCTCGAAGCCCTCGCCGTAGCCCGCCTCGGCGAGCAACGCCTTCGCCCGCGCGGGATCGTGGGCGAGGCGCTCGAAGTCCGCGCTGAAGCCGTTGATGCCGGGTCCGACCATCATGGCCGAGGGGTTGGAGAGGCCGCGCATCACCTTGCGGCGGATCGCCTCGATGTCGATCGCCCGGTAGACCGCCTCGCGCACGCGTTTGTCCTTGAACGGGTTCCTGCCCTTGACGTCGGAGTAGAGGAGCTCGTCGCGGAACTGGTCCATGCCGAGGAAGATGGTGCGGAGCTCCGGCCCCACGAGCATCCGCGTGCCGGCGTTCCGGTCGACACGCCTGATGTCCTGCACCGGGATCGGATAGGCCATGTCGATCTGGCCCGAGAGCAGCGCCGCCACGCGGGTGGCGTCGGAGGCGATCGGGGTGAAGGTGACCCGGGTGAGGTTGTGCTCCCTGTTGGCGGTGTCCCACCAGCCCGGGTTGGGCACCGCCACCGCCCGGATCCCGGCCTCCCGGCTGACCAGGCGGAACGGCCCGGTGCCGTTGGCGTGGCGGGTGGTGTACTTCTCCTGGTCGTCAGCCATCGCCTCCGGAGTCGCGGCGTTGTGCTTCTCCGACCAGCTCTTGGACATGATGCCCCACGAGCCCCATTCGACGTGCAGGATGGGGTTGGGGGTCTCGGTCACGAACTCGACCGTGTAGTCGTCGATCTTGACCACCTGCTTGACGCCGGCGAGCCGGGTGGTGAGATCCGAGCCCTTGGCGCGCACACGGTCGGCCGAGAACAGCACGTCGTCGGCGCTAAAATCCTCGCCCTCGTGGAACTTCACCCCGCGGCGCAAATGGAAGCGCCAGCGGTCGGGCGCCACGATCTCCCAGCGCTCGGCGAGCGCGGGCTCGATGGCGAGGTCGGGCCCGCGCCGGATCAGCCCCTCGTAGATGTTGCCGAGGAAGCCCAGCGTGAAGGTCTCGTTGAGCGTATAGGGGTCCATCGAATCCGCATCGCCCTGGAAGGCGAAGCGGAGCTCCTTGGCGTTCGCCGTCGCAGCGGCGAAAGCGAGGGCGAGCGCTGCCAGGATCGTGGTGGTTCGCATGGTGGAGGTCTCCCCGTGGACTTCGCGGGTGGCTGGCCGGAGTGTCGAGGCGGCCATCCGGGAAGTCAACGCGGGTTCCCGGTGAGCCCCCGGCGCGGTTCCGTCCAGCGTCGATACCGCTTAGGCTGATCCGCCGACAACCCGGGAACCCCGTACACATGGTCCGCATCCTGAACGCGTTTGCGCTTGCGGCGGCAATCGCCCTGGCACCCCTGCCCGCGGCCGCTCAAACCCTCTCCCTCACCATCGTCCATGTCGGCGACTGGGACCGGATGGAGGGCCGCAAGGGGGCGGGCGGTGCGGCGCGGATCGCCGCGGTCGTGGCGGAGGAGCGCGCCCGCGCCGAGGCGCGAGGCGGGCACGCGATCGTCACCTTCGGCGGCGACATGATCTCGCCCTCGCTGATGTCCGGCATCGACAAGGGCGCGCACATGGTCGCGCTCGCCGACGCCATCGGGTTCGACATCGGCGTCGTCGGCAACCACGAGTTCGATTTCGGCACCGACGTGTTGCGCCGGCGGCTGTCGGAGTCGCGCATGACCTGGCTCGCCGGCAACGTGCGCTACAAGGGGGAACGGTTTCCCGGCGCCCCCGCCACGGCGATGCTGGAAAAAGACGGCTTCCGGCTCGGCGTCCTCGGGCTGGTGACCGCCGACACGCCGGAAATCTCCAAGCCGGGCGAGGACGTGACCTTCGCGCCCGTCGTGGAGACCGGAGTCGCGCTGGCCAAGGGGCTGAAGCGGGCGGGCGCCGACCTCGTCGTCGCGCTCACTCATGACGAGGTCGCGCGCGACATGGAGCTGCTGGGCAGATCGCGCGAGATCGACATCCTGCTCGGCGGTCACGACCATCTGCTGCTCGCCCGCTACGACGGAAGGCAGGCGGTCATGAAGGCGGGCTCGCAGGGGAATCACGTCGCGGTGCTCGACCTCGAAATCGAGCGGCGCAAGAACCGCGCCGGCGCGCAGATCGCCGCCTGGACTCCGAGCTGGCGCCTGCGGTCCACCGCCGGTCTCGCCGGCGACGCGGCGGTCGCGGCCCGGGTCGCGGGCTACCGGGACCGGCTCGACCGGGACCTCGGGGCGGTCATCGGCGAGACCCGGACGACGCTCGACACCAGGCGGGTCGCGGTGCGCGCGGGCGAGACCGCTTTCGGCAATTTCGTCGCCGACGCGATGCGGCGGGCGACGGGGAGCGACATCGCACTCCTCAATGGCGGCGGGGTAAGGGGCGACACCGTCTACCCCGCCGGCACCGCGATCACCCGCAAGCTGGTGCTGACCGAGCTCCCCTTCGGCAACAGAACGGTAAAGCTCCGCCTGACCGGCGCGCAGTTGAAGGCGGCCCTGGAGAGCGGCGTGAGCCAGGTCGAGCGCGCCGCCGGCCGGTTTCCGCAGGTCTCCGGCATCGCCTTCGCCTTCGACCTTCGCCGGCCCGCCGGCGCGCGCATCGCCCGGGTGGCGGTGGGAGGCGAGCCGCTGGACCCCCGCAGGAGCTACACGCTGGCCACGGTCGACTTCCTGGCGAGCGGAGGCGACGGGTATGGCGTGTTGCGCAGCGCCGAGATGCTGATCGACGCCCGCTCGGGCGGGCTCACGGCAGGCCAGGTGATCGAGCGCATCGCCGCATCCGGCACCGTCGCGCCGGCGATCGAGGGGCGGATCGTGCGGCAGGAGTAATTGGCTCAGCGCCGCACCGTCTCCGGGATCACGCCGCGCGGGCTGAAGCGCATCACCAGCAGCAGGATCAGCCCCATCAGGATGGGCCGCACATGCGCCGCGGCCTCCACCAGGTGCCTGCGCAGGGGATCGTCAGCCGCCATCGCCGCGGTCAGGGCGTCGATCGTCCAGAGCGCCAGCGGCTCGGCCTCGATCCAGCTCAGCCACACGATGAAGCCGCCGAGCACCGCGCCGAGATTGTTGCCCGAGCCGCCGACGATCACCATCACCCAGATCAGGAAGGTGAAGCGCATCGGGTGGTAGCTGTTGGGGGTGAACTGCCCGTCCAGCGTGACCAGCATCGCGCCGGCCACGCCGATCACCGCCGAGCCCAGCACGAAGACCTGCATGTGGCGGGCATAGACGTCCTTGCCGAGCGCCTCGGCCGCCGTCTCGTTGTCGCGGATCGCCCGCATCATCCGCCCCCAGGGCGAGCGCAGCGCGCGTTCGCTGAGCGCCAGCACGGCGAGCAGCACGGCGGCGAACAGCCCGGCGTAACAGAGCTTGACGAAGATGCTTGAGGCCTCGATCACCAGGTCGCGCAAGAGCGCCGCGCGTTCCGCCTCCGACGCGGCGGAGAGCGCGCCTGCGTTGAGCTGGCTCACCACGTCTGCGAACCAGCCGGTTTGCTGGAGGTCGATCTCGTAGGGCACCGGGCGGTCCAGCCCGGTCACGTTCTTGACGCCGCGCGCGAGCCAGTCCTCGTTCTTCAAGACGGCGATGACGATCTCGGAGATGCCCAGCGTGGCGATGGCGAAATAGTCCGCGCGCAGCCCGAGCGCGACGCGGCCGATCACCCAGGCGGCGCCCGCCGCGAACAGCCCGCCGACCGCCCATGAGAGCACCACCGGCAGGCCGAGTCCGCCGAGATAGCCGCTGGTCGACGGGTCGACCGCCTCGATCGCCTCGACCGCGGGATCGAAGAAGGCGGCGATGACGAAATACCCCGCAACCGCGGTGGCGGCGACGGCGAGGGTGCGGAAGGGGCCGCGCGGAAAGCTGTGGAGGACCAGCCAGATCAGCCCGGCGGCGAGGCACGCCGCGCCCGCCGCGAGCAGCAGCTCCGCCCCGCCCGCCGCCGCGGCCGCGTGCACCGGCGGCTGCGAGACCAGCACCGCCGCCAGCCCGCCGAGCCCGGCGAAGGCCATCGTCCCGACATTGAACAGCCCGGCATAGCCCCACTGGATATTGACCCCGAGCGCCATCACGGCCGAGATCAGGCAGAGATTGAGCACCGCCAGGCTGACCGACCAGGATTGGCCGAAGCCGACGGCGGCAAGCGCCGCGGCGACCGCGGCGAAGCCGGCCAGCGTGCGCGCCCGGGGGTTCAAAAGAGCCGCCCGCGAAACAGGCCGGTCGGCCGCCACAGCAGCACCACGACCAGGATGACGAAGGAGACCGAGAGCTTGTAGTCGGTCGACAGCAGCTGCATCAGCCCGTCCGGCTGCATGTCTTCCGGCAGCAGGTAGCGCAGGAACTTGCGGTAGGGGTAGGTCAGCGCGATCTCCGAGAACGCGACCAGGAACCCGCCCGCGATAGCGCCGTGCGGCTGGCCGATGCCGCCGACGATGGCGGCGGCGAACATGGGCAGCAGGAGCTGCATGTAGGTGAAGGGCTGGAAGCTCTTGTCGAGCCCGTAGAGCGTGCCCGCGACGGCCGCCAGCGAGGCCGCGATGACCCAGGTGGTCAGCACCACCCGGTTGGGCTCGACGCCGGACAGCAGCGCGAGGTCCTCGTTGTCCGAGTAGGCGCGCATCGCCTTGCCCGCCCGGGTGCGGCGCAGGAACCAGAACAGCGCCGCCACCGCCACCACCGCCACCGCGAGGGTGAGCAGCTGGGAGGTGCGCACCGTCAGCCCCTCGGCCAGGCCGGTCGCCTCCTTGAACTGGCGCGCGTTCAGCAAGTAGCGCGTGCCGTCGGCGAACGACCGGTCGTCGGGGCCGATGATCACCCGCACCAGGCCGTTGAGCACGAACATCACCCCGACCGAGGCGATCGACAGCACCATGGGAGAGCTGCGCCTGACCCGGTAGAAGCGGAACACCGTGCGGTCGGCGGCGAGCGCGGCGAGCACCGCCGCGGCGATGCCGGCCGGCAGGGCGAGGAGCGCCGTCGGCAGCGCGCCGAGACCGACCCCCCATCCCTGCAGCTGCCAGGTGGCGAGGACCGCGGCCATGGTGCCGAACGCCATCAGGTCGCCGTGGGAGAAGTTGGCGAAGCGGAGGATGCCGTAGACCAGGGTGATGCCGAGCGCGCCCAGGGCGAGCTGGGAGCCGTAGGCGATGGCCGGAACGATCACGAAGTTGGCCAGCAGGACCAGCGCGTTGACCAGGTCGACCAGCACTGCCGCTCACCCGCCGAGGAAGGAGCGGCGGACTTCCGGGTTGGCGAGCAGGGCCTCGCCGCTGTCGGTGAAGCGGTTCTTCCCGGTCACCAGCACGAAGCCGCGATCCGCGACGGCGAGCGCCTGGCGGGCGTTCTGCTCCACCATCAGGATGGCGATGCCGGCGCGGCGTATCTCGAGGATGCGGTCGAACAGCTCGTCCATCACGATCGGCGACACCCCGGCGGTGGGCTCGTCGAGCATCAGCACGTCCGGCCGGGTCATCAGCGCGCGCCCGATCGCCACCTGCTGGCGCTGGCCGCCGGACAGCTCGCCGGCGAGCTGGCGGCGCTTCTCCCCGAGCACGGGGAACAGGTCGAAGACGCGCTCCATGCTGTCCGAGATGTCGTCGCGGCGCAGGAAAGCGCCCATTTCGAGATTTTCCCCGACCGAGAGCGTGGCGAATATGTTGCCGGTCTGCGGCACGAAGGCCATGCCCCGCTTGACCCGGTCCTGAGGAGTCAGGCGGTCGATGGGATCGCCGTCGAGGCGCACCCTTCCCCGGCGCAGTTGCACCATGCCGAACAGCGCCTTCATGGCGGTCGACTTGCCGGCCCCGTTGGGCCCCACGATGACGACGATCTCGCCCCTTGCGACCGAGACAGAGCAGCCGCGCAGGATGTCGGCCCCGCCATAGCCGCCATGCATGTCCTCGCCGGCGAGATAGCTCATGAAGGGGCGCTTCTCGCGCGGGTGCCGAGATAGGCCTCGATCACCCGCTCGTCCGCCTGCACGTCCGGGGCGGGGCCCTGGGTGAGCACCCGGCCTTCGGTCATCACGACGACCGGATCGCAGAGCAGCGAGACCAGGTCCATGTCGTGCTCGATCATGCAGAAGGTGTAGCCGCGCTCGATATTGAGCCTGAGGATGGCGCCGGCGATCGAGCGCAGGAGGGTGCGGTTGACGCCCGCGCCGATCTCGTCGAGCAGCACCACCTTGGCCCCGGTCATCATCACCCGCGCGAGCTCGACCAGCTTCTTCTGGCCGCCCGAGAGCTCGCCGGCCGGCTTGCCCGCGACCTCGCCGAGGTCGAGGAACGCGATCACCTCTTCCGCCCGGCGCCGGATCCGCGCCTCCTCGGCGCGCACCCGGCCCGGCCGCAGCCAGGCGCCGGTCAGGCTCTCGCCGGTCTGCCCGCCGACCGAAGCCATCAGGTTCTCGATCACCGTCAGCGTGGTAAATTCCTGCGCGATCTGGAAGGTTCGGACCAGCCCCCGGTCGAACAGGAGGTGGGGCCGCATCCCGGTGACCTCCTCGTCGGCCAGATAGACCCGCCCGGAGGTTGGCGGATACACCCCGGCGATGACGTTGAAGAGCGTCGTCTTGCCGGCCCCGTTGGGCCCGATCAGCCCGGTGATCGCGCCTTGCTCGATTTCCAGGCTGGCGCCGTCGACGGCCCGCACACCGCCGAAATGCTTGTGCAGGTCGACCACGCGGATCATGCGGGGACGCCCGGGACGGGCGGCCCGGCAGAGCCCGCCGGGCCGCTACCCCTCTGGACTATCGGGTCAGTGGATCTTGACGGTGGCGAACTTGCCGTCCGTGACCTCGTACTCCTTGTAGCTGCCCGACGCGTCGCCGGCGTCGTTCAGCCCGACATCGGTCGCCCCCTGATAGTCGATCGCCTTGCCATCGGCGAGCAGCTTCAGACCCTTGGCCAGCTCGCCTGGGCCGATCTGCTCGCCCGGCGCGTTGGCGACTTCGAGGATCTTGGACTGGATCGCCGCCCGGTCCGTCGAGCCCGCCGCCTGGGCGGCGAGCACGATCAGCGCCGCCGCGTCGTAGCCCTCCGCGGCGAACGGATCCTGGCCCTTGACGCCCGCCTTCCCGGCGGCTTCCTGGAACTTCTTGGCGTTCGGCGAATCCGAGCCCGGCGCGGTGGCGACGGAGCCGTTCAGCGCCTTGCCGATGGCCTTGATCAGCGACTCGCCCACCATGCCGTCGGCCAGGAGGAACCAGTCGAACGCCCCGGCGTCGAGCGAGGCCTGGATGATCCCCTTGCCGCCCTTGTCGACATAGCCGAACACCGCCAGATGCTCCGCGCCCGACGCCGCCAGCGCGCCGACCTCGGCCGCGTAATCGGCCTTGCCGTCCTCATGCGCCGCGGACAGGGCGACCTTGCCGCCGGCCGCCTTGAAGGCGTTGGAGAACGAGTTCGCCAACCCCTTGCCGTAGTCGTTGTTGGTGTAGGTGACGGCGATGTTCTTGATGCCGCGCGCCATCGCGACCTGGGCCAGCACCTCGCCCTGGCGCGCATCCGACGGCGCGGTGCGGAAGAAATAGCCCTTGTCCTTGAGCGTGGTGATCGCCGGCGACGTGGCGGTCGGCGAGACCATGACCACGCCGTTGGGCACGGCCACGTTGTTGGCGACCGCGATGCTGACGCCCGAGCAGTCCGCGCCCATGATCGCCGCCACCCCGTCCGAGTTGATCAGGCGTTCGGCCGCCGCCTGCGCCGCCGCGGCATCGACGCAGGTCGAATCGCCGCGCACCGGGACCACCTTCTTGCCGCCCAGAAACAGGCCGGAATCGCTCGCTTCCTTCATTGCGAGTTCCGCCGAGGCCGCGATGTTGGGGGTGAGCGATTCGATCGGCCCGGTGAAGCCCATCAGCACGCCGACCTTCATGTCCGCTTGCGCCGCCGACGCCACCAGCGCCGCCGCCGCCGCCGAAGCGACGATTAAACGTTTCATCTCCGTCCTCCTTTCAAATTGGTCTTCCCAACGATTGGCAAATGTTCCGGCTGCCGGCCTCAATGAATGGCCGGCAGCGGGGCGCTGGCCGCCCCGCTACCCGGTCGGGAGCATAATGCCATGTAATGCGGCCTTGGGTACTGCGCTTTTGGGAGGGGGGTGCCGCCCCGGTTCGGGATGCCGCGAACATGCCGTGCAGCGCCATCGGCAGCGGGTAGGGGAGAACGCCCTGCCACAGCGGCCCGTCGGCGATGCGTCCGGCCTCGAACAGATAGAGCCCGGCGGCCTGTCGCCGGGTGTCGATATAGGGCCCGATCAGCCAGCCCTCGCCCTCTTCCGGGCCGCGCGCGACGAATACGTGCTCCTCCGGGATCTGGTGCCGCGGATAGGTCCAGGCGTCCATTGAGCCGCCTTCCGGATCGAGCCGCGCCGCCGCGCGCAGCGGCCAGCCGTCCGCGTGGCCGTCGCCGGTGAGCGCGAACAGCTTGCGGTGCCGCCGAGCCGTGTACCGTCCGTCGATGCGTGGGAACTCGGCGAGACCCGGCGCCCCGTCCTCGATCCCGGCCCCGCCGTCCGGGCGCAGCACGGCGACGCGGTACCGGGGATGGGCCGACCGGAAGTCCAGCGCGCCCCGCATGACGTCGCGCAAATCCCCGGTCACGAAGCCGGGGTCGGGCGCCTGGCACAAATCCAGGCGGATCGTGCCGTCCGGCTCTTCCCAGCCGTTGCCGTGGTGAAAGTGGAAACCGGGCGGCAGCTCGTGGTGCCGGACGGGTTGCAGCGTGTTCTTGTCGACCACCACGGCGCGGGTGCCGAGCCCCGGCCGCCAGGCGTGGGCGTCGAGGAACGTGGCGTGGCTCGGCGCCCCGTCGATCACGAACGGGGTCAGCAGCACGACCAGATGGCGCGCCGTCACCACGAAGTCGTGCACCATGCCCAGCGGTCCCATGTCGGGCAGGAGATTGGCTGCGACCCGCCGCCCGCTGCGGTCGATGCGGTAGAGCAGCAAAGCGGGGCGCGGCCGGGTCGCGAAGCCGATATTCCACAGCGTCCCGTCGGGCTCGATCTTGGGGTGGGCGGAGAACGGCAGGCCGGCGAGATCCGGACGCCAGGCGACGAACTCCCGGGCGGCGAGGGTGTCCGGATCGACCGCGAGCGCCGATCCGCCCTCCCACAGGGCCATCAGCCGCCCGGCATGGGCGAGCATGGCGGTGTTGGCGACGTTCATGTCGTCCGGGCCGCGCAGCGCGGCCGGGCCCGGGGTTCCGAACGACGGCAGGATACGCTTGCCGGCGCGGGTCTCGCGGCGCCGCTTGGGCGTGTCGAGGATGCGCGCGCGGTGCGTGACGCCGCCGTCCGCGAAGACGTGGGCCTGGACCATGCCGTCGCCGTCGAACCAGTGGGTGTAGCGCCGGCCGAAGCGTTCGTGCTCGGCCGGGCCGTTGCGCCAGAGTATCCCCGCGAGACCGGCGGGAAGCCGGCCGCTCACAGTCTTGAGCGGCGCGGCGAAGCTCTCCGCCCGCGCGGTCGCGAAGGCGATCAGCCGGGGGTCGCGGGCGATCGCCGCGGCGAAATCCTCCCGGGAGCCGGCGGCGGCGCCCGCCGCCATGAGCGCCGGAAATCCGGCAAGCGCGCGGAGCGCCGCGCGGCGCGACAGCTCGGCCTTCATCGCGTCAGCTCCCCGAATAGGCGATCGGCACGGCAACGGACACACGTTCGTCTTTCGGGCCGATGGTCACCGCCGCCTCGTCGAAGCTGGGCGGGCCCATGAACCCCGTGGCGCCGTTGGAAAACCCGAACCCCTCGGTGGGAAGCCCCACCATGTTCTGGCCCAGCTTGCCGTCGCCGTCTGCATCGTGGAACGCGGCCACGGCGTAGTCTCCGGGCGCGAGGTCGGCGAAGACGAAGCGGAGCGCGCCCTCGCCGGCCGTGCGCCAGGCAGCCGCCACGACGCCACCCTCCGGGAAGGCGGCGCCCGGGACGCGCTTGTGGACGGCAACCCGGGCCTGGCCTTGCGCCGAGCGCAGGCCGTCGACCACGACCTCCAGATCGGCGGCGACGGCGGTCGACGAAACGAGGAGCGCGGCCGCTACGGTGCCGCAAACCCCGAGAGTTCTTGAAATCGTCATCGTGTCTTTCCTCCTGGCTGTTCGACGCCGACATCGGCAGTGTTGATCGAGCCCGGGAGGCGGGTCATTGTCGGTTGCGTGGATGCACCGGACTATTTCGCCAGTTGCAGGATTTGTCGTTCGCGCTTCGTGAATTGCTCGGCCCCCGGTCGCTCGCCGTCCAGGGGGCGGTGCTCGCCTGCCTGATCGCGCTGTTTGCGTTCATCGGGCCGTTCGGCACCTACGATTCGATCGGCGCTGCGGGACGACTCGGTTACTGGGTGCTGGCGCTCGGCGCCAACTGGCTGGTCTGCGCCAGCATCGTGATCCTGACGCTGCGCCTCGCCGCTTCCGCCTCGCGGCGGGGCCGTGCGCTGGCGATGACGGGCGCCGCCCTGGTGGCGGCGGTTCCCGGCACTGCCGTCGTCATCAGCGCCGAGACCCTGTTCAGGCCGGGCTACGAGGGCGGCAGCGCGCTCGGGACGATCTATCTCGGCGTGGCCGTGCTGATGATGGCGATCAGCTTCCTCGTGGTCGGCGTGCTGGCGCGCGTTCAAGCGGCGGTCGCGGAGGGCGAGCCACCGAGCCCGGGCGGCGGCGGGAGCAAGACCGTGCGTTTCCTCGACCGCCTGCCGCCCGAGCTCGGCCGCGACCTGGTGTATCTCCGGATGGCGGACCACTATGTCGAGGCGTTCACCACCGCCGGTTCGACGCTGGTGCTGATGCGTTTCGCCGATGCGGTCGCGGAGCTGGAGGGTGCCGGCGGGCTGCGCGTCCACCGGTCTTACTGGGTCTCCCGGCGCCACGTGACCGGGACGACGCGCCGCAACGGCCGCACCATATTGAGCCTATCCGGCGGTCACGAGGCGCCGGTCAGCCGGGGCTATCTGGCGGCTGTCCGTGCCGCCGGACTGGCGTGAACGCGGCGGTCGAATCACAAGTTTGCGGCGATCACCCGCCTTTGTGATAGTAAACTCTTCAGTTTCGGTATCTGATTTGGCTGAGTTGCAGAATCCTGGACTGGCCACGATCTCCAACTTCGAAACCATGAAGATCCCCGCCGCCTACACCGACGGATACGCGAAGGGCCGACAGACCGATCCGGAGCGTTCGGCGAACTACCTGGCGCACACCACGATGGGCGACCCGCTCGCCGACGAGATGATCGCCGAGCTCGAACCGCTCGGACCGGACGAATCGGCCATGCTGATCGAGCTCGGCATGCACGATCGCGAAGGCGACGCGCTGCGCGACGCGCCGGCATCGGTCAGGGAGTTCTTCGCGCGCTGCGCCGAACCGCCGGACTGGCTCGACTTGCCCTCGTTCCTGCCCGGCTGCCGCATGTTCCACCGGAACACGCGGCTGGTGCTCGCCGGCATGGTGGGCGGCGTTCTGGTCGAGGGGTTTTCCACCAACATCGCCAAGTCGTTCTTTCTGACCGGGCGGCTGCGCGACCAGGGCGTGCGGCGGCTGAAGCAGAACAACCGCCACATGCTGGAGATTTTCATGCCCGGCGGCATGGAGGCGCATGCGGACGGGTGGACGCATTCCGTCCGGGTCAGGCTGGTCCACGCGAAGATCCGGCAGCTCCTCGGCAGGTCCGAAGAGTGGGATGCCGAGGAGCTGGGCACGCCGATCAGTTCCGCAAATCTGGGATTCGCCATCGCCGCCTTTTCGGCCAGGCTGTTGAAGCACCTGAAGAGCCTCGGGGCGACCTTCAGCGAGGAAGAGCGCAGGAGCTTCATGGCGGTGTGGCGGTATTCCGGCTATCTGATGGGCATTCCCGAGACCATCCTGTACCGTGACGAAGAGGACGCGCTCGAATTGTTCCGGATCGGCCGCATCTGCGAGCCGCCGCCATCGATGGAATCGGTCGTGCTCTCGTCTTCGCTGATCAACTCCGCGCCGCTGTTCGCCGGGCTCGACGACAGGGACGAGCGCCAGAAGCTCGCCGGCTACATCGGACAGATTTCGCGCGCGCTGATCGGCGACGATCTGGCCGACGAGCTCATGTATCCCGAAGCCCCGACACGGGGAATCCTGTGGAAGTTCCGGACGCTGAACCGGATCGAGCGGATGATGGAGAAGCTGCGGCCCAACCCGTCCCGCCAAATGGCCAATCTCACCACCATTCTCGACGTCTCCATGTTCGACAAGCAGGGGATCAGCTACAGATTGCCCGACCACGTCTACGCGGAACGGTCCTCCCAGTGGTAGGAATTGCGCGGCCGGGCCAGCCGATCTATCTCCTGCCGATCCCCACGCCCCGACGGAAACGACGCGGACCATGCCGACACCCCCACGCGATGCGAGGGCTGCGATGACCGGCGACGCTCTGGACCGCTTCGCCGCTACGGTCCTGCGCTATCGCTGGCCCGTGCTTGCGATTGCCGCGCTGGTCATGCTCGCGGTGACGGCGGGCGCGGGCTTCGTCGGGGTGACCAACGATTACCGCAGCCTGTTCGACGAGGACAATCCGCAGCTCGCCGCCCTGAACGCGCTGGAAGCGACCTACGGCTCGTCCAACAGGGCGCTGATCGCGGTTGCGCCGCGGACCGGCTCCGTGTTCACCCGCGAGACGCTCGGGGCCGTCGAGAAGCTGACCGCGGCGGCGTGGCAGGCGCCGCATTCCACCCGGGTGGACTCGCTCACCAACTATTCCCACAGCCGGGCGAACGGCGACGAGCTGATCGTCCGGCCGCTGGTCGAGGATGCGGCCGCGCTCACCGACGCCGAGCTAGAACGGGTCCGGGAGATCGCGCTGAACGCGGTCGAGATCGCCGGACGCCTGGTGTCTCGCGACGGCAAGGTGGCGGGACTCGCGATCGACTTCGCGCTTCCCGAAAATCCCGACGCCGCGGTGGTCGAGATCACCGACTATCTCAACCTCCTGCTCGACAAGGCCCGCGCCGGCCACCCGGAAATCGCCTACTACCTGACCGGCGACGTGCCGTTGAACCGGGCCTTCGCCGACGCCACCAAGGACGACCTCGAAACCCTGATACCGATCGTCTTCGCGATCATCACCCTGGCGGCCGCCGCCCTCCTGCGCTCGGTCCTTGGGACGGCGGCGATCGTCGCCGTGCTGATGTTCGCGGTCAACACCACGGTGGGTTTCGCCGGCTGGCTCGGAACGGTGTTCAACCCCGCCAATTCCGGCGTGCCGATCATCGTGATGACGGTGGCGGTCGCCCACTCGGTCCACATCGTCGCGACCGCGCTGGCGGGCATGGGCCGGGGGCTGGACCGCAATGCGGCCATCGCGGAGTCGATCCGGGTCAATGCCTGGCCGGTGTTCCTCACGTCGCTGACGACGGCGATCGGCTTTCTGAGCCTGAACGCCTCGGATTCGCCGCCCTTCCGGGTGCTCGGAAATCTCGTCGCGTTCGGCGTGTTCTGCGCCTTCGTCTATTCGCTCACCCTGCTGCCCGCGCTGCTCTCCGTCCTGCCGCTGCGCCCGCGTGCGGCCCGCGCCGGCGAGCCCGCCTTCTTCGATCGCTTCGGCGGCTTCGTCGTGCAGCGCCGCGGCGTCCTGCTCTGGTGCTGCGCCATCATCGCCGTCGTCCTGGTCACCGGCATTCCCCGGCTGGAGCTCACCGACAACTGGACCAAGTATCTCAGCGAGCGCTACGAGTTCCGCAAGGATACGGATTTCGTCATCGACAACCTGACAGGTGTCGAGACGCTGGAATATTCGCTCGATTCGGGGACCGAAGGCGGCATCACCGAACCGGCCTATCTGCGCAAGGTCGAGGCCTTCGCCGAATGGTTCCGGAATCAGCCCGAAGTGTCCCACGTGCAGGCCTTTCCGGACATCATGAAGCGCCTCAACAGGAACCTGCACGGCGACGACCCGGAGTTCCACAGGGTGCCGGACGACCCGGATCTCTCCTCGCAATACTTGCTGCTCTACGAGCTGTCGCTTCCCTTCGGCAGGGATCTGAACAACCGGATCGATATCGGCAAATCGGCGACCCGCATGACGGTGGTGATGCGGAGCCTCACCTCCCAGGCGCAGCGCCAGGTCGACGCGCGGGCCCAGGCGTGGCTGCGGGCCAACGCCCCGGGTCTCGCGACCGAGGCCTCCGGCGTCAGCATCGTGTTCGCCCATCTCTCCCAGCGCAACATCGAGAGCATGCTGACCGGTACCATCGTCGCGATGGCCCTGATCTCGCTGATCCTGGTCTTCGTGTTCAGGAGCCTGCGGGTCGGTCTGCTCAGCCTGGTGCCCAATTTCATCCCCGCCGCGATGAGCCTCGGCCTCTGGGGCTTCATGGTCGGCCGCGTGGGCCTCGCCGGTTCGGTGATGACCGCCATCGCCTTCGGGATCGTCGTCGACGACACGATCCATTTCCTGACCAAGTACCTCAAGGCCCGGCGCGACGGCCTCGACGCCGCCGAGGCGGTGCGCTCCGCCTTCCGCACCGTCGGCCACGCCCTGTGGACCACTACCGCCGTGCTGGCGCTCGGCTTCCTGGTGTTCGCCTCCTCCGGTTTCGAGGTCAGCTGGGCGCTCGGCCTCCTGGTCACAATGACAATAGTCTTCGCGCTGCTCGCGGATTTCCTGCTCCTGCCGCCCCTGTTGATGGCTCTCGATCGGAGGAAGTCATGATTCGCGCCCGTTCGACCCGCCTGATCGCGTTCGCCCTCTTGGCGGTGCTGGCGGCACCGCAGGCGGCCAATGCCCAGAGCGCCGGGGAGCGCGGCCTTCGGATCGCGAAGGAAGCGCGCGACCGGGACCGGGGGTTCGGCAATTTCACCGCCAGCCAGACCATGGTGCTGCGCAACAAGCAGGGGCGCGAGAGCCGGCGGCAGCTTCGGATCAAGGTCCTCGAGGTCGCCGACGACGGCAACAAGAGCCTGTTCGTGTTCGACGAGCCGCGCGGCGTCAAGGGAACCGCGCTGCTGATCCATTCCCACCGGGAGGGGCCGGACGATCAGTGGCTCTTTCTGCCGGCGCTCAAGCGGGTCAAGCGGATCAGCTCGTCGAACCGGTCCGGCTCCTTCATGGGCAGCGAGTTCTCCTACGAGGATCTCGGCACGCCGGAGGTGGAGAAGTACAAGTACCGCTACCTGAAGGAGGAAGCCTGCGGCGAGCTCGAGTGTTCGGTCGTCGAGAACGTGCCGGTCGAGAAGGGCTCGGGCTATACCAGGCAAATCGTCTGGCGCGACAAGGACGAGCTCCGGATCTGGAAGATCGAGTATTTCGACCGCAAGAACGCGCATCTCAAGACGCTCACGCTCGCCGGGTACCGGCGCTATCTGGACCGCTA
The DNA here is from genome assembly GCA_028821395.1 of Defluviicoccus sp. Lineage (GTDB taxonomy): Bacteria > Pseudomonadota > Alphaproteobacteria > MPNO01 > MPNO01 > MPNO01. Next base: position 31,752 of record JAPPGP010000040.1, on the reverse strand, counting down.
CTGGCGCGCCTCCGAGATGACGATGGAGAACCATTTGACGGGCAAGAGCACGATCATGCGCTGGTCCGACTTCGCGTTCCGCGCCAAGCTGTCTGATCGCGACTTCAGCCAGTCCAGCCTGAAACGCGCACGCTGATCGAGGGCTCGGTGCCACCCCGGCCTGTGCTTTGCCGGCGACGGGGTGCTATCCTGCCGTCCCCTAGTCATCGGCCCGTGCGGTCATGAGCGGAATCGAGCAAGCGAACGGTCACAAGCCGCTGTCCCTGGCGCATCTGGTCGATCCCAATATCGGGCGCGTCACGCGGCCCGACCCGGCGGATTACGGCTTCGAGCTGGCCGACGTGCTGCGCTCCGTCGTGCAGCTCCGCTCGCAGGCGCCGGAGGATGCGTTCAGCTCGTCCTATCTGGGTACCGAGCGCGAAGGCAACGCGATCCTGGTGGGCGAGGACAATCTGTTCCTCACCATCGGCTATCTGATCGCCGAGGCCGAGCACATCGTCCTCGGCTCGGAACAGACCGGGGCGACCCGCGCCCAGGCGCTCGCCTACGACTACGAGACCGGGTTCGGCCTGCTGCGCGGCGGCTCGTCGCTGGGCGTGAGGCCCATCGCGCTCGGCGACACGGCCGGGTTCGAGGAACGCGACTGGCTGGTCGCGGCGGCCCGGGGAGGGCTGGAGAACGCCATCAAGGCGCAGGTCGTTTCCAAGCGGGAATTCGCCGGCTACTGGGAATACCTGCTCGACGAGGCGATATTCACCGCCCCGCCGCACCCGCATTGGAGCGGGGCTGCGCTGATCGACGGCGGCGGCCGGCTGGTCGGGCTGGGCTCGCTCTTCGTCCAGGACGCGGCGCCCGGCGGCGGGCCGAGCGCGGGCAACATGTTCGTTCCGATCGACCTCTACAAGGAAACCGTGGACGACCTGCTGCGCTACGGCCGGCGTCCGGGCCCCAGCCGGCCCTGGCTGGGCATCTACAGCGTCGAGGCGCTGGGCCGGGTGCTGATCACCTCGATTTCCGAGCGCGGCCCCTGCGCCGAGTCGGGCATCGAGGCGGGCGACGTGGTGCTGGCGGTCAATGACGCCAAGATCGAGTCCATGGCCCAGATGTACCGCCGGGTCTGGGGTATCGGCCCCGCCGGGTCGCCGGTGACGCTCAAGCTGCTGCGCGACGGCGAGGTGCATACCGTGGAAATCGTCTCGGCGGACCGCGACAAGGTGATGAAGAACCCGCGCACGCACTAAGCTGCGCGTCGTCTCACGGGCGTGTCGCCATGAACCGCACGCTGCAAACCCTGATCGACGATCTGCAGCGCTTCGGCGATGCCCCGGCGGTCATCGCCTTCATCGGGGCGGGCATGGAGACCCGAAGCTATCGCGGCCTGCACCGCGACGCGCTCGCGCTTGCCGGCGGGCTGCTCGGGCGCGGCCTCGGCCACGGCGTTCTGGTCGGCGTGATCGGCGTCAACAGCGACGCGCAGGTGGTGCTGCGCCTCGCGCTCGCTGCAATCGGCGCGGTCGCGGTTCCGCTGGACGACATGGGATCGCCGGAGGACTTCCGCCGGGCGCTGGCGGATAGCGGGGCACGGGCGCTGTTCGCCGACCGGCAGGTCCTGGAGCAGCTTCCCGAAGCGGCGACCCTGGGCCTCGCCGGCGCCTGGCGTCTCGACGGGGACGCCGCCGGCGAGCCGGCGCACTGGTCGACGCTGCTCGGCGAGCCGCCGGAAGCGCTTCCTCCGGTCGTGCCGGAGGATCTCGCCGCGATCATCTACACCTCGGGCACCACCGGGGTGGCCAAGGGCGTGCCGCTGACCCACGCCAATTTCATGTTCAATGTCGCGGCGCTGGCCGAGGGCGGGTTCGTCGACACCAGCGACCGGGCCGCGCTGCCGCTGCCGCTGCATCACGCCTATCCCTTCATGGCCGGGTTGATGGTGCCGTTTGCCTGCGGCTCGACCGTGATCCTCCCGAGGGCGCCGACCGGACCCGATGTCGCGACCGCGCTGCGCGATGCCCGCGCGACCGTCATGCTGGGCGTGCCGCGGCTCTACGAGGCCCTGGTCGAGGGGATCGGCGGAAGGCTCGAGTCCGGCGTTGCCGGCACGCTGTTCGGCGCCCTCTGGCGGCTTTCCACGGCGGTCTCGCGCAATGGCGGCCCGCGCCTCGGCAGGTGGCTGATGTGGCCGGTGCGCCGCCGCTTCGCGCCCAGTCTGCGCATGGTGGTCTCGGGCGGCGCCAAGCTCGAGGAAGGGGTCGCCTGGCGGCTCGAAGGGCTCGGCTTCCAGGTGCTCACCGGCTACGGGCTGGTGGAGACCTCGTCGGTCACCACCTACAACCGCTACGGCGCCGGACGCATCGGCACCGAGGGCAAGCCGGTCGAGGGCAGCGAGCTGCGCATCGCCGAGCCCGACGAGGACGGGATCGGCGAGGTGCAGATCCGCGGCCCGCACGTGTTTGCGGGCTATTTCAACGACCGCGAGACCACCGCCTCCGTGTTCGACGAGGACGGCTGGTTCCGCTCCGGCGATCTCGGCCGGATCGACAGCGACGGCTCGCTGGTCGTCACCGGGCGCAGCAAGGACGTGATCGTGTTGTCCGGCGGCAAGAATGTCGGCCCCGAAGAGGTCGAGACCGCGCTCGCCGCGCGCCCGCTGATCGCCGAGGCCGCGGTGTTCGAGCGCGGCGGCAGTCTCGCCGCCCTCATCGTCCCGGACGAGGACGGGCTGCGCCAGGCGCGGACCCAGCGGCTCGACGATGCGATCCGCATCGCCGTCACCGAGGCGGGCGCCGAGCTCGCGCCCTACAAGCGGGTGACGTCCTACCGCATCCACCGCGAGCCGCTGCCGAGAACGCGGCTGAGCAAGCTCCGCCGGTTCCGCCTGCCCGAGCTGTTCGAGGCCGCCGGCGGGCGGGAGGCCGACGGCGCGCGCGAGACGGACGACGCGGGGCTCGCCGCCGATCCCCGGGCGGCACGGGTTCTCGCGCTGATCCGGGCCCGCTTCGCCGACGACTCGATCGATCTGGCGACCAGCCCGCAGCTCGACCTCGGCGTCGATTCGCTCGCCTGGATGGAGATCGCGCGGGAGATCGAGGGCGAGCTCGGCGTCTCGCTCGCGCCCGACGCGCTGGCCGAGGTGGTGACGCTCGCCGATCTCGCCCGCGCCGCCCTGGCCGCGCCCGAAGCGGCGCCGGAATCCCCGGCGGAAACGGTCCTGCCCTCCCCCCCGCGGGGCCTCCGCCGCTGCGTCGGCTGGGCGGCCTGGTGCCTCAACCGGCTGGTCATGAAAGCCGCGTTCGGCGTCGGGCGCTCCGGTCCGGTCCCCGATGCCGGGCGGCCGGTGATCCTCATCGCCAACCATGCCAGCGATCTCGATCCGCTGGTGCTGGCGGCGGCGCTTCCCTGGCGGGTCTTCGAAAGGCTCTGGTGGAGCGCCGACAAGGCCCGCGTGTTCGAGTCGCCCGCGCTGAGCTGGCTCGCCCGCGTCGCCCGGCTGTTTCCGGTCGACGACCGCAGCCCCGCCGAGGGGCTCGCCGTCGCCGGCGGGCTGATCGACCGCGGCGAGAGCGTGGTGTGGTTCCCCGAGTCCTGGCGCTCGCCCGACGGGCGGCTCCAGGGTTTCATGCGCGGGATCGGCATGCTGCTCTCGGAACGGCGGGTCGCTCTGGCGCCCGCCTATATCGCGGGCACGTTCGACGTCCTGCCGCGGCACCGGCGCTGGCCCCGGCTGCGCCGGGTGAGCGTCCATTTCGGGGAGCCCGCCGATGCCCCGCGGGAGGCGCGGACCATCGACGAGGCGGTCGCCGCCGCCCGCGCGCTCGTCGCCGATCTCGAGATTCGCTATGGTGCGGAGAGCGATTGAACGGGGAGACGGCATGCCGCGCGAAGAACGCATCGATTTCCGGTCCGACGGGCTCACCCTGCGCGGCATCCTGCATCTCCCGGACGGCATGGAGCCAAACGAGCGCCGCCCGGCCTTCCTGGTCCTGCACGGGTTCGGCGGCAACAAGACGTCGGACAACTGCGTCGTCCCCTGCCGGATGCTGACCGGCCTCGGCTATGTCGCGCTGCGCTTCGACATGCGGGGCTGCGGCGAGAGCGACGGCGAGTTCGGCCGCATCATCTGCCTCGAGCAGGTCGAGGACACCAAGGCGGCGCATGCGTGGCTGGCGGCGCGGCCGGAAGTGGATCCCGAGCGCATCGGCGCGCTCGGCTCGAGCTTCGGCGCGGCGGTCTCGGTCTATACCGCGGGCGTCCATGACAAGATCGCGGCCGTGATCTCGTCCGGCGGGTGGGGCGACGGCGCGCGCAAGTTCCGCGGCCAGCACCCGACGCCGGAAGCGTGGAAGAAGTTCACCGACATGCTCGAAGCCGGCAAGCGCCACCGCGAGCGGACCGGCGAGTCGCTGATGGTGCCGCGCTACGACATCGTGCCGATACCCGCTCATCTCCGGAACAACCTCGCGGAGAATTCGGTCAGCGAGTTCCCCGCCGAGACGGCGCAGTCGATGTTCGATTTCGTCGCCGACGACGTGGTCGGCAATATCGCGCCCCGGCCGCTGCTCCTGCTGCACAGCTCGGTGGACTCGGTCACGCCTACCGAGCAGTCGATCGAGATGTTCAAGCGCGCCGGCCAGCCCACCGACCTGCACCTGACCGCGGACACCGACCACTTCATGTTCGCCGAGAGCAATGTCCGGGTCCGTCGGGTGATCGAGGACTGGCTAAAAGCGTATTTTCCGGTGCGGGCGCCGGTCGCCGCCTGAACCGGCACGGCTATCGAGGAGAGACGCCATGATGCCTTCGATCAAGAGCCTGCATCACTGGGCCTATCGCTGCCGCGACGCGGAGGAGACGCGGCATTTCTACGAGGACGTGCTCGGCCTGCCGCTGGCCCACGTGGTCTCGGCCGACATCGTGCCGAGCACCGGCGAGTACTCGCCCTATGTCCACATCTTCTTCGAGATGGCGGACGGCTCCTATGTCGCCTTCTTCGATCTCGGCGACGGCGAGATCACCAGGCGCGACCCCGACACGCCGCGCTGGGTCAACCACCTCGCGCTGGAGGTCGAGAACGAGGAGGCGCTGGAGACCGCCAAGGCGCGGCTGGAAGCGGAAGGCGTCGACGTGCTCGGCGTGACCGACCACGGCTTCGTAAAGTCGATCTACTTCTTCGACCCCAACGACATCCGCCTCGAGCTCACCTGCCGGATCTCGGGCAAGGCCGAGCTGGAGAAGAAGGCGGCCGAGGCGCACGAGCTTCTGGCCCGGTGGACCAACCGGCCGGAGCGGGTCGCCGCCGAATAGGCGCCAGGCGCCGTTTCGCAGGGCCGTCCGGCTTCAGCGCTCCGCCGGCAGCGCCCCGGTCATCGCGTCGATCCAGCCCGCATCGACGTCCAGCGTCTCCAACTCCGCGGCGGCTTCCGCCCTGGTCTGGGTGACCATCGGGATCACCCCCGGGGCCTCGCCTTCCGCCGGATGGCAGCACGCCTCCAGCCGGATGCCGTTGGGGTCCCTGAAATAGATCGAGACCATGCCCGGCAGGATGTCGATCGGCCCGTCGAAGGGAACGCCGTGGTCGGTCAGGCGCCGCTGGATCTCCGCGAAACGCTCCGCCGTCACCACGAAGGCGCAGTGCTGCATGCCGCCGATGGCGTCGCGGTCGGATTTCGGCTTCTCGCCCTTGGGGATCTCGAAGAACGCGAGCAGGCTGTCGTTCCCCATGTCGAAGAAGTAGTGGCGGATGCACTCCCAGGGCGGGTTGCCGCGATTGCCGGGCCCGGTGCCGACGCCTTCCGGGACCTTCATCGCGTGCACCAGCGGCATGCCGACCACGTTCACGAAGAACTCGGTGGTCGTCTTCATGTCCTCGGTGGTCAGCGCGAGATGGTGCACGCCGCGCGTGACGACGTCATGGCCGGCCGCCTGGGCCGGCGCGGGCGCTCCGGAATCGGCCATGTCGATACCTTTCGGGCTCCAGTGCCGGGCGAACTCTAAAACATTTCCACGCGAAGGCGAACCGGCGTTCGGTCGCCGGCGGGGTCAAAGCGCGAACCGGGTCGCCTGGGCACGCCGATAGATCGCTTCGAGAGAGGGGGCGAGCCGGCGGGCGCCGGCCTCCATCGCCGGCACGCAATCCCGCAAATAGCGTTCGCCCGCTTCGCGGATCTCGCCGCGCAGCGCGTCTTCGTCCACCGAAAGGATCTCGCGGTCGCGCATCACGACCCGGCCATCCACGATCGAGGTCCGGACCGCCTCCGATGTCGCCGAGAAGGCGAGCTGGCGGATCGGGTCGACCAGCGGGACGAAGCCCCAGTGATCGCGGTCGAGCAGGATCAGGTCGGCCCGCATGCCGGGCTCGATCCTTCCCGTCTCTTCCGCCATGAGCCCCGTCCGCGCGCCCGCCACGGTCGCCATGTCGAACACTTCGTCGGCGGAGACCCAGGATTCGGGGTCCGGATTGCCCGGCTTGTGGATCAGGCTCGCCGCCCTGATCGCCTCGACGAGATCGGCGGTGTCGCTGGTCGCCAGCCCGTCGGTGCCGAGCCCCACCTCGATTCCGGCGTCCAGCAGCTTGCGCAGGGGGCAAATGCCGCTGCCGAGCTTCATGTTGGAGAGCGGGTTGTGGACCGCGGCGCAGCCGTGCCCGGAGAGCCGCGCGATGTCGTCGCCGGTGAGCCAGATCGCATGCACCAGCACGGTGCGCGGCCCGAGCAGCCCCATGCTCTCCATGAAGGCCACTGCGGTCATGCCCCAGGCCTGTTGCGCGTGGATCGCCTGCAGCCTGGTCTCCAGCGTGTGGCAGTGGATCGGGAGGTCGCGCTCTTCCGACAGCGCGGCGATCCGGCGCAGCAGGTCGGGCGTGCAGCGCTGCGGCCCGCAGGGGGCGAGAACGATGCGGATCCGGCCGTCATGCCCGTGCCAGCGCTCGAACTGGCGCTCAAACAGGGCGATCTGCGCATCCGCGTCGGCGCCGCCCATGGAAGCGAGCTCGGAGTGGATCGCCTCCGGTATCAGCTCGTCCGCCCAGGGGAGGCAGGCACGCAGGGGCTGGTCCCACATGTCCACCGTCAACCAGGCGCGGAGACCCGCATCCGCGTAGGCCTGGATCGCGGCATCCATCGCGTCGGGCGTGGCCGGCGGGTGCACATAGTCGTCCTGGACCGTCGTCACGCCGGCGCGGATCGATTCGATCGCCGCCAGCATGGTCCGCAGGTAGTAGTCGCGCTCCGACAGGATCGGAAAGCCGAACGGCGGGTAGCTCTCGCCGAGCCAGATCTCGAGCGGCAAGTTGTCGTAGGCGCCCTGCTGGAACCCTTCGTTCGAGTGGAGATGGGCGTTCACCAGCCCCGGCATGACGATCGCGTTCGATGCGTCGACGACGGTGCCGTCGTACTCGCGGCCCTCGTCCGGCCCGACGGCGGCGATATGTGCGCCCTCGACCACGATGTCAGCGGTCTCGTAGCGTCGTGTCCCGGCGGTGCCGCGGACGACCAGCCCGTCCTTGACGATCAGCGCCCCGGGCATTCGCCCCGCCCCGCCGGCTACTCCCGCAAGGCGCGCAGCACCCGTTCCGGCGTCATCGGCAGGCGCCTGAGCCGGACACCCGTGGCATGGGCGACGGCGTTGGAGATCGCCGGCGCGATGCCGACCAGCGGCGGCTCACCGATGCCCTTGGCGCCGAACGGTCCGTCCTCGTCCGGGTCCTCGACCAGGATGGTGTCGATCTCCGGCGGCACGTCGACGATGCCCGGGATCTTGTAGTCCATCAGCGACGGATTCGCGAGCCGGCCGGAATCCCACACCATCTCCTCGCACAGAGCGTAACCAAGCCCCTGGACGATGCCGCCCTGGATCTGACCCTCGACCGCGGTCGGGTTGATCGCCTTGCCGATATCGTGCGCCGACCAGACCCTTAGCGGCACGATCCGCCCCGTCGCTTCGTCGACCTCGACCTCCACCGCCTGGGCGGCGAAGATCCAGGCGCCGATCTTGCCGAACGGGAAGCCCTTGAGGTAGCCGCGCTTGGGGTCGAAATCGGGTCCGTCATAGGCCAGCGAGTTGGTGCCGATGACCGGGCCGCCGGCGACCCAGTGCGAGAAGCCGGAGATGTCGCGGAACCCGACCTCCGCCTCCGGCACCCCCTTGATGCCGATGCGCCCGCCGTCGCGGAGCTCCAGGTCTTCCTCGGCGCACTCCATCATGATCGCGGCGCGCTGCTTGAGCTGGGCGACGGCGTCCTCGGCGGCGGCGACCACCGCGCGGCCGGCCATGTAGGTGACGCGGCTCGCCGTGGTACCCCAGTTATAGGGCGAGCCGTCGGTATCCGGCGTCGCCACGCTCACCTGGTCCACCTCGAGGCCGAGCGCGGCGGCGCAGATCTGGACCAGCACCGTGTCCGAGCCCTGGCCGTTGTCCACCGCCCCGGTGTTCAGGACGGCGGTGCCGTCCTCGAGGATGCGGACGATCGCGCCCGAGGTCAGCACGCCCGAGATATGCGGGACGCAGGCGAGCCCGATCCCGCGCTTGCGGCCCGATCCGTTCGTCGCGGGCTTGCGCTTGCCGTCCCAGCCGCAGGCGGCGCGCACCCGTTCCAGGCACTCCGACAGCCCGGCCTTGTTGAGCGCCACCCCGATCATCCATTCCTCGCCCGGCCGCACGACGTTCTTCAGCCGGAGGTCGATCGGGTCCATGCCGAGCCGAACCGCGATCTCGTCGATCTGGGTCTCGCCGGCGATGGCGACCTGCGGCCCGCCGAAGCCGCGGAACGCGCCCGAGCGCAGCTTGTTGGTGTAGACCGGGCGCGACTCGATCGAGACGTTCTCGATGCGGTAGGGCCCGCGGCAGAACAGCGCCGCGATCCCGGCGACGCCCGGGCTGTCGTCGGCATAGGCGCCGGCGTCGAGGACGATCCTGACCTCGCGCGCGAGCAGCGTGCCGTCCGCCGCCGCGCCGGTCTTCATCCACACCTTGCCCGGGTGCCGCGCGCGGATCATCTCGAAATCCTGCTCGCGGCTCAGCGTCACCTTGACCGGCCGGCCGGTGGCGCGCGCCAGCGCGGCGGCGGCGGGCTGCACGGTCTGCTCCATCTTGCCGCCGAACGCGCCGCCCACCTGCGGCGTGACGCAGCGAACCTTGGACATCGGAAGCCCGAGCGAATCGGCGACGAAGGACTGGACGTGGAACACCGACTGGTTGGACGACCAGATGGTGATCTTGCCGTTCGAATCGATCTCGGCCAGCGCCGAGCAGGGCTCCATATAGGTGTGGCACTGCGCCTGGGTCTCGTAGCTCCCCTCGACGATCGCCGCGCAGCGCTCCCAGGCCGAGTCCACGTCGCCCTCGACGATCTCGATGATCGCCATCGCATTGCGGTCGCTCTCGGCTTCGAACACCTTGATGTAGTCGGCGAAGCCCTCGTGCAGCGCGGGCGCGTCCCCAGCCGTCGCCGCGTCGGTGTCGAACACCGCCGGCAGCTCCTCGTAGGAGATCTCGATCAGCCGCGCGGCTTCCTTCGCGGTCTCCAGATCCGCCGCCGCCACCGCGGCCACCGGCTCGCCCATGTAGCGGACCTTGCCGAGGGCGAGCGCGGTCTCGTCCTTGACGAAGGGGCCGATCTTGTGGTCGCCGATATCATCGCCGGTGACGACCGCCGCGACGCCGTCGAGCGCGAGGGCGGCGGAGACGTCGTATCCCGTTATCCGCGCATGGGCGTGGGGGCTCGGCACGATCACGCCCACCAGCATGTCGGGGCGCGACATGTCGTCGGCGTAGACCGCCCTGCCGGTGATCTTGTCGCGCGTCTCGAGCCGCGGGATTCCCTGCCCGACGGGGCTCACATAGTCGTTCATGACGCGCCTCCCGCGCTCGCCGACCGCACCGCCTCGATCACCTTCACATAGCCCGAGCAGCGGCAGAGATTGCCCGACAGCCCGTCGCGGATCTCGTCCTCGGTCGGGCTCGGCTTATCCGCGAGCAGCGCCGTCGCCGCCACCGCCATGCCCGGCATGCAGAAGCCGCACTGCACCGCGCCATGGTCGAGCAGCGCCTGCTGCACCGGCGACAGCGCGCCGCCCTCGGCGAGGCCCTCGACGGTGACGATCTCGCGATCCGCGGCGTCGGCGGCGAGCGTCAGGCAGCCGCGCACCACGGCGCCGTCGATCATCACCGAGCAGGCGCCGCAGACCCCCTGGTTGCAGCCCCGCTTGGAGCCGGTGAGCGAAATCTGCTCGCGCAGCACCTGCAACAACGTGTGCCAGGGCCGGACGAAGAGCCGGTGCGTCCTGCCGTTGACCTTCAGCGAGATGGGGATGGCTTCGCTCATCGCGCGCCTCCCTTGGCCGCCGCGGCGCGGAGCGCGCGGCCAAGCAGCGGCTCGACCAGCATCATGCGGTACTCGCCCGAACCCCGGACGTCGTCCACCGGGTCGCAGGCGTCCCGCAGGATCGCCGCGGCATCCGCGATATCCTCGTCGCCCAGCGCGGTGCCCGCGAGCCGCGCCTCCGCGTCCTCGGCCCGGACCGGGGTCGGCCCGCAGCTGCCGAGCGCGACGCGGACATAGCCGCAAGTCTCGCCTTCCATCGCCACCACGGCGGCCACCGAGACTGTCGCGTAATCGCCCTCGACGCGGGCGAATTTCTCATAGGCGCCGAACCCGCCCGCGGGCGAAGCCGGCAGGGTGACGGCGGCGATCAGCTCGCCCGGCCGCAGCGCGGTCTCCAGGTAGTCGACGAAGAAATCCTGCGCCGGGACGGCCCGTGCCCCGTCCGCCCCCCGCAGCTCGACCGCCGCGTCCAGAGCCACCAGCGCGCCGGGGTAGTCTGCCTGCGGGTCGCCGTGGCCGATCGACCCGCCGATGGTGCCCATGTTGCGGATCGCCGGATGGCCGATCGCCCGCGCGGTCTCCGAGATCAGCGCGTGAGCGCCGCCGAGACCGGCCGCGCCGGCGACCTCGCGGTGGGTCGTCATCGCGCCGATGCGAAGCCCGCCTCCGTCGTCCGCGGAAATACCCCTGAGCGATTCGATATGGCGCAGGCTGACGAGCGCCGAGGGCATCACCAGGTCGGCGTTCATCATCGCGACCAGTGTCGCGCCTCCCGCGAGACAGCGCGCGTCCTCGTCCGCGGCCAGCAGCGATACCGCCTCGTCGACCGTCGACGGGCCGTGAAACTCCATCCCCTGCACCTCCCCGAGCATTGGCCGGCAGCGAGTATGTCCGATGGCGGGAGGGCCGGCAAATCCTGTAGCCCGCGGCCCTCGGGCGGTATTCTCCGCCCCCGCAAGGCCGGTTGGGGAGGGTCGAAATGCCGATGGCGGCGGTGATTCACGAGAAGGGCGCGTCCGATGTCTTCCGCTGGGAAGAGGTCGAGGTGGGCGCGCCCGGCGCGGGCGAGGTACGAATCCGCAACGAGGCGGTTGGCGTCAACTATGTCGACACCTATCACGCACCATTCGGTGCTAACTATCTGATATAAGGTCGTTTTTTCTCCCGAAATTCTGCAACTGGGGGACGGAGTCCGCAACGTTCGGTTCCCTCGGCTGCAACCGCAACCGGGAGAGAACGATGCCCAGGACCAACCTCACCCACGGCCGCATACGCGCGCTTAAACCCCGCAAGACCCCCTATGACATCCGCGACGGCAAGCTGAAGGGCTTCGGCGTCCGAGTGCAGCCGACGGGCCGCAAGCGTTTCTTCGTCCACTGTCAGCATCGCGGACGCCGTGTCTGGAAGATCGTCGGCGATGCCCAGGCAATGACCGTCGAGGAAGCGCGGCGCCTCGCCGACGAATCGCTGGCGGCGATCCGTCGGGGCGAGCCCGCGCCGCCCCGGCCCGAGGAGACCCTCTTCGAGGCCGTCGCCGCGACCGTATTCGAACGATACGAACGGCTCTGGAAGCCGGGCACGCTCAGGGCCAACCGCTACTATCTGAGCAACCGCATCCTGCCCCAATTCGCGGGACGCCGCATCGGCGATATCGATAGCCGGGACGTCCACAACTGGTTCGCCTCACTGCACGCCACGCCGACGTCGGCGGATCGATCCATGCCGGTGCTCTCCGTCATCATGAAGGAGTCGGAGCGGATGGGGCTGCGGCCGGAAGGCTCCAACCCGTGCCGGGGCATCCGGCGAAACCGTCGCAAGGGGTGCGAGCGGTTTCTGTCCGACGAAGAGATCCGCCGGCTCTCCGGGGCGCTCTCCGCCCGATCCGGACGGTATCCCGAACAGGTCGCGATCATCCGACTTCTTCTTCTGACCGGATGCCGCAAGGGCGAACTCCTGACGCTGCGCTGGTCCGACTACCGCGAGGGACACTTGTTCCTGCGCGATTCCAAGACAGGCCCCCGGACAGTGTGGCTGTCGGATCCGGCGCGGCAGATTCTCGATTCTCTGGAACGGAAGCACAGCCTCTGGATGTTTCCGGCGCGGCGGGGAAACCGACCCCGCGATCTCTACTGGCTGGATCGTGTCTGGTTCGGGGTCCGGGCAGAGGCGGAACTGACCGACGTGCGACTTCACGATCTCAGACACACGTATGCGAGCCATGCGCTGCGTCAGGGAGAGACGGTGCTGGCGATCGGCAGGCTGCTCGGTCATGCCAATCCCGAAACCACCCTCAAATATACCCACCCCGACGACGCCGCGGCGATGGAGGCGAGCGAAACGGTCGCCGCCGTGCTCGGGGGTTGAGCGATGGCCGGGAAGGAACGCAGGCGGCTCACCGACACTGCCATCGCCCGCCTGCGGCCCCGCGAGCGGGAATATACCGTGTGGGACAGGAGCGTGCCCGGCCTCGGCGTGCGGGTGCGCCCGACCGGCGGGAAGAGCTGGGTCATGCTGGAACACGCGGGGGGAACCTCCAAGCGTATTTCGCTGGGACCGGTCTCGACCATGACCGTCGAGGAAGCGCGGCGGCAATGCCACGAGCGGAGGGCACGACCGGAGACGGAGAAACTCACCTGCCCGGCGCGGGTCGAGCCGCTATTCCGCGATTTCGTCGAGGGGCCGTGGAAGGAAGCTTGTTTCGAGCGCTACAAGCCGTCCACCAGGAGGAGCATGGGGATCGTGCTCGCGAAGCGGGTGGTGCCGACCTTCGGGTCGAAGCCGCTCGACCGCATCGGCCGGGCCGATGTGGCACGTTGGTTCGAAGCCTACAGCCGGACTTCTCCCGGCGGCGCCAACCGCGCGCTCGACATGCTCCGCCAGATCATGAATTTCGCGATCGCCTGCGGCCACATCCAAACCAACCCGGCGCGCGGCATCGCGCGCAATCCCCGGCCCCGGTTCAACCGGTTCCTGTCGCGCGAGGAGGTCGAACGCCTCCACCGGGTGCTCGACGGACAGACCCGCAAGGGCGACCGGCAGCAGGCCGACATAATCCGGCTTCTCCTGCTGACGGGTTGCCGCAGGGGCGAGATCCTGGGGCTTCGCTGGTCCGAGGTGGACGATGACCGGCTCATGCTTGCCGACGGCAAGACCGGGCCCAGAACGGTGCCCCTCAACACCCTTGCCCGGCGTATCCTCGAACGGCAGCCGAAAGGAGAGAGCGCGTTCGTGTTCCCGTCGCTGCGCGATCCCGCCCGACCGCGCTGGCCCGAGCTCCCGCTATGGTATCGGGCCCGACGCGAGGCCGGGATCGAGGACGTACGCCTTCACGATCTCAGGCACACGCACGCCAGCCACGCGGTGATGAACGGCGTTCCGGTGCCGGTGGTCTCGCGCCTGCTCGGCCATTCCAACACCCGCATGACCCTCAGATACGCCCATCTCGGCGACCGCGACATCGAGCAGGCCGCCGAGAGAATTGGACGGTCAATCTCTGCCATCACGATGAGTCCCTAGACCGGCCGAGGCACCCTTGGCCACGATGCACGTCACCAAGGGCGATCGCAAGTCCTTCGTGGAAGGACGCGCCGGCGGCCTGGACGGATTCGTGGCGATCCGGCAGGACGGCCGAAGCTTCCGTCTCGACGCTCTGATGGAAGTGCGGTTGCCGGACGGGGTTCTCTACGGTCGGGCGCGGCGCGACGACGGGGACCTGCACAGCGGCGAGGGCCAGCTGCGCTTAATCGGCGCCGAGGGCAGCTTCGCGGGGATCGAGGCGAACTGTGCCTACACGGTCATGCAGGGCGAAACGCTACACATCGTTCACGAATGCGCCTGGCACCGGCCCTCCCGGAAGTGACGAAGCAGCAGCCCGAGCGAACTCCCTATTCCTCCACCAATTCACGCTGTTTCAATCCGCGCCCCCGCGCGGGGGGCGACGTCGTCGCGCTCCACGACCTCGATCCCGCGACGATGTTTCAATCTGCGCCCCCGCGCGGTGTTGGCTTCGACCGCAAATTTCCCATTCGTTGGGACCCAAAATTTCTCACTTTGGGCTTGTCGATTCCGGCAGCTCCGCCCCGCTCTGTGGGCTTTCCAACGGAGCGGGAAGCGGTGAGCGGATGTATGGATGGGCGACCAGGATGCTGCTCAAGCACTACCTCGACCAGGGCGTTTCGAAGACCGAGCTGTCGCGGCATTTCGGTGTGAACCGCCGCACGATCCACAACTGGGTGATGACCGGCCAGCTGGACCGGGATCTGGCGGCCGGGGCGCGGGCGTACACGCCGCGTCCGCCGGTGGCCCACAAGCTGGATCCCTACAAGCCGATAATCGATGCGCGTCTCGAGGCGTTCCCCAAGCTGTCCGCGAAGCGGCTGTTCGACGAGGTTCGCGCGGCGCGCTATGGCCGTCCACAGAAGTCGATGGCGGCGTTCTCGTAGCGTGATCGCCGGAGCGGTCCCGCGAGTAGAGGAACAGAACCGCCAGCGGATCCGGGCCCGCCGAACGGCTTGTCGTCGCGCATATAGACCCAGGCCCGCCCGGTGGCGCGATTGCCCCTGAGCGCTGACTGCGGCCTCCTGCGTCTCATCCGGCAATCCGTGCCCATTCCGAACGCGAATGCATGATCTCGTCCGAAAGCCGGATGGGGGAAAACGGCACGTCCGCTATGGTGAGGTGAGCGGGGACCGGAAACGCGGCGCATGGGAGCCGGGCTGCGGCCCGGAGCGAAAGCGACGGAACTGCCACACCAGCCTACACGCTGGCGTGCCAGTCCTCGATTCTACCCCTTTTTCTTGATGGCACTATCGCTATGATGCTTCTTCTCGAAGGTACTTCGTGGAGCGGGAACCGGACCCGTGCAGTCCCCTGATGCAATTGGACCTGGGACGCATGCGCCCCCTTTCTGGGAGCAAGCCTGCCACGAGCTCAGACAAATCGATCCAACGCTAGCCAACTTGATCCGCACTGCCCAGGGATCTGTTTTAGGCCCTCGGAACGATGCCTTCTTCTCACTGTCGCGATCGATCGTCGCTCAGCAATTGTCTATCCACGCCGCGGAGGCAGTCTGGCAGAGGCTTATGGCCCGTGTCGGCTCAATAACACCCTGTGCCGTTAGCCGCTACACCGAGGAAGACTTGCGAAAATGCGGACTTTCGCGTCCAAAAGCCCGATATCTTCTTTGTCTCGCCGAACATTTTACCGACCAATCACTCAAACAGATTCCCTGGCGGTCAATGGACAACGAGGCTGTAGTTGAGAATCTTACGCAAGTGAAAGGAATCGGTCGCTGGACCGCTGAAATGTTCCTGATTTTCCACTTGTTGAGGCCAGATGTTCTACCCACCACGGATGTGGGCATCCAGCGCGCCATGGCCAAGCATTTCAACGACGGTGTTCGACCAACTCCTGAAGAGATGACCGTGATAGCGCAGCCCTGGCGTCCTTGGCGATCAGTGGCTTCCTGGTATCTTTGGCGCAGCCTTGATGTGGTGCCATTACAACCCTAGTGATGCAACCAAGCATGTTTTCTTGAAGAACGCACTCAGTACCAAAGTAACGAGAATAAGGCGGCACTGGCATGACTGAGCAATCGTTTCTCCGAACCATTTCCGACGTTGGAAGAATCATAACAGCAATAGACTCTACAGTTCGCTTTCCTGAAGTCGTCGACATCTTGGTTGCCAAGTATGGAGGCGCTATAGACATATTTTGTCAATTGATTGCCGAATCCTCCTCAAGCGCTGATGTCCTCCGAAAAATTCGAACTCAAGGCCGTGACCCGGACGAAAGAATGGCGTTGCTGAAGATGTACCGTCGCTGCGTTGCCCCAGTGCTTGATACAGAAAAGACAAAGAAGATAAGAAAGGTCGATAGCGAAACACTTATTGAGAACTATGGTGACACCTTCAAGCCGATTACCAAGCTTCAACGCCAATTCGCCGCATTACCGAAAGAATATAGGTACGCGCTAGCAGCCCTAGTTGGAGAATATGACACGCGTGGGCAGCTCGGTTATCAACTTACGAACGAATTCTTTGAATGGTTTGAGCATACCTTTTCCGATCTCTACACAATTGACGGCCCTCGCGGTGCAGGACGAGACATAGAGCTCTCTGAGTTGTTTCCTGAATTTCCGGGTTCTTATCCATGCGATTTCGTTATCAAGCGTGCAGCCGACGATCAAGTGTTGGCGATAGGTTTCGCACGCTACGACTCGACGCGTGGTGGAGCTCAGTCTGATGATCGAACGGGCGGAAACGCAAACAAGGTGGAGAAGGCCAAGGCATTTGCTTCGGTACTGCCGAGGCGCCTCAAGCTAATCTTCCTTTCCGATGGCCCAGGCTTAGAGCACGGCGACACTTGGGAAGAGTCATGCGCGCTTGATGGTCAATGGGGAGGTCGAGTGCGTGTTACCACACTAAAGCTAGCTGAAGCACGAATTACGCCGGACTGGCTGGAGGGTTAGATCCCGTCAATCCCTATAACTTCGCCTCTGTATTCGTCGAGAAGGCGACTATCCACAACGAACGCGCACTTCGCGGGCGTCCTATCGAAATGGAATAGTGATTGGGCCTTTGGCAAACGCTTCTTTCCGTTTACGTAGTCCCCCATCGGTTCCACACCATATCGCATGCGACGCATCACTGCCTTTGCTGCCATGAATGACGCATCGATCCCTATGTAACCACGATCTGTGTCTCGAGCCGCTTGTAGCGTCGTACCGGAACCACAGAAGGGATCGATCACAAGGTCTCCGGGCTCCGAACTGGCCGTTACGATCATTCTGAGCATCTCAAGATTCTTTTCTGTCGGATAGCCGGTAATCTTGATGCTCTGGTGGTGTGCATCTCGATACCCATCCCAGTAATCTGTAAGCGCGACTTTCTTCTTCGACACCCAATAGATCTTTCGACGAGGGTTTCCGTTCCGAGACCAGTGGATATCGCCTTGGCGATCAAATTCATCTAGTTTCGAGGGCGAATACTGCCAGTGCTTTCCCGGTGGGGGCTCCAAGCCTTTCCACGGTTTACCGGTTTCGCCGTTACGAGTACCCGGTGCGTGTATAGGTACAAGCTTATAACGTCGGCCTAACTTGTCTATCTTTGGGTATTCCCTTTCTATCCATGATTGTTCTGGCTCAATCCCTGGCTGATTCCACTTGTATTGTTTGCTCTTCGAATAGAAAAGAATATAATCATTGAGATTTGCATACTGTTTTCGCGTGAAGTTCTTGCTGCTACACTTTCTTCGACAAATCAGATTGCGAAAATTATTAGAACCAAAAATGTCATCCATCAATACCTTCAAGTGCGCGAGCATCTGATGGCCAATATGCACATAAATCGACCCGTCTGACGTCATACATTCCCGCATTAGAATCAAGCGACGGCGCATAAACTCGAGATACGTGACTTGACCCATACGATCCCCGTAAGAGTGCTCCAGGTCTCGAGAATGAAAGTCGAAACCCGTACCATATGGGGGGTCAAGATAAATCAACGTGGCTTTATGGTCTTGATGAAGTAGTTTATTTAGGGCATAGAAATTATCTCCAAGAACAAAAGAGTCTGCTGGCATTTGTTCTAGAGCATGCTCTACACCTCGTTCCAATCTCATGAATTTCCTAGAGTAGTCAGCGACGATGTCTTCGACTGGTGCTTTGTTGACATAGCTGAGCGTTACCGCTTCCGAATCTCCCGGAAGTGGAAACGGTTCGTCACGGAGGTCGAGCGCCGATATGGCATCCGCAGAGTGCTGCTCGCGCTTGGTGATGCCCGTGGCCATGGCACGTCCTTTGGTAACCAGAATGGAACATCTCATGAACTCAGAGCTCAAGGATACAGCATATCCGGGCGTGGAGTCAACTAGGGTATCCCAAGATGATGTGGTAGGCGGAGGGTCTCGCTTAGACTGCTGGGACATCATCGCTCTAGGTTTTGGAATCGATCAACCCACTTCCTCATCAGGGCGCGGCGCAAGGGGGAGGTGCGAACCTGGGTGGTCGAGGTGATGGGCTTCGATCGGCCGGACTATCTCGCCGGCAAGGAGGTCACGCACGAGCGCATGGAGGAGCTGGGACCCGTCATCCTCATGGACGGAAGGGAGTTCGAGCGAGGCTTGACCGACGAGGGCCGGAAGGTAACGCAACGGATCCGCGCTAACATGCGGGCGGAGAGGCCCGGGTGATGCTAGGAATGCTGACGCGGCTTTGGCTGGTTGTGGTTCGGCACTCCGGATTGGCGCCGCTCGGCAGGCTGAGGCGTTGGTTCGCTTGCGAGGGGTCAACCTCCTTCACCGGACAACACCCCGGACGAAGAGCACGGCGTCGACTCCTCGGCCCGTTCGTTTCCTCCTGCAATGTGGCGCTTCGAGGTCTTGCGCAATTTGTGACGAAGAATCAGTTGAGGTGTACAGTGCTCTCGTGCGTCAAACGTTCCCGTGTGCTGGAAAACGGCCCCGTCGTATGAGTTGCCTCAAGCGTTTGTGGCAGGGATCGATGCTCGCCAAATGGAGCGGCAACGTGGAAGACGAAGGGCAGCAGGTAACGCCTGGAGAAGGGCGTGTCGGAGAGAAGCGCAGGGCGGTGAGGCGAGGGTTGCCTCGGTTCGCGGAGCTCTTCTCAAGCGTCCAAATACGGCGCATAGACGAGGCGCCGATGTTCTTTGGACATAGACATCCGACCTGGGTGCCGTTGCTCGGCGAGGTTCATGCTCTTCATGCGGGACACCATCGTCTGGACGAATCCGTGCGCCTCATCAACAATCGGGTGGACGGCGCTGGTTGGCTAGCCGCCATAACCGCGAAGCTGCTCGATGTAGAAGACGTGAACAACGCATCAGCAGCGATGGCCGAGATCAGGGCATTCGGCGGACTTATCGAGGCCGGGTTTGACATCAATCCCGTGGTCGAAACGGAGACACCCACTCCCGACTTCATCGCGACGACGGAGGATCAGAAGGTCGCGTTCGAAGTCGCCGCGAAGCATCAGGACCGGGAGCAGGACGAACTACAAGGGCAAATTCACGACGCGATGCACGGGAATGGACTCATACCAGAAGGCGTAGAACACAATGTGTATCGGGGTCGTCGTGGCTCGATTGAGATGTTTGTGTCGGAACACCAGCCTGGCGGGAAGCCCAATCCGGAGAAGCCGAACGACAGCGTGCAAACGAATCTCATCAGCCGAGTGTGCGCGATCAAGGGCCGCGAGCGGCAGATACCCGACGACAAGGCCGCTGTGTTGGTCGTGGACTTCAATGACTTTGGCGGGCCGTTGACACCCCACACCCTCGTCGATCAGACGGTGCCGGCGACCTCGGGCCGCGATGGGTTTACGTCGGGTGCTCTGTGGTACGCCTTCTACGGGTGGAAAGGGGCGCCGGTGTTTGAAGGCGACGAGCGCGTGAGGATGGAGCACGATGGACGGTTCCGGCTGGCGGGGGAGCAGAAGTCAAAACTGTCGGCGGCGCTGATTGTCCTGCCTGAGCACGTCGTGTGTTTCGAGAACCCGGAGGCTGCGTTCCCGTTGGCGGAGAGCACGCGTCTGCGGCTTGCTCGGTTCCCGTGGTTCGATCTGAAGCATTCAATGCTGGGGTGGCGGCGGGGCGACGTGGAGAAGCAACTGGAGTTGCACGTCGGCTTGATTGGCAGGCTGGATGCTAGGTTCGACGCTCTCAGATGGGTTTGAGGCGATAGTTCCGCGGTGGGCGCAGTTTCTACGAATTGATGGCGGTGGCACAATCTCCCAATTTGGAAATCGCTGAATATTATACTTAGATGTTATTCTAGTTGGGCATATGGACTGTCCTCGGTGACTCGCTCGCTGAAACCGCGATGGGAGCTCGCAATGGGTCTTTGTCGCAGATGCAAGGCCTGACTTGGCCAACGCGTGGCTACACATCAAGCTTCGAAACAATGAACTCCCTCGTGAACTCAATAGTTGCACGTACATCTTCGAGTTCGAACTCGTCCCATTGAGCGTGAGTGGCCTTCGTCCTTACATGTGCCGCAGCACGCGCGCGTTTCGCTTTGATTGCCGAAATCTCTCCTTTGGAAGAAAGATTTGAAATCAAGTCGTCGATTCGATTGCCCTTCTCTTCGATCATATTCTTGCGGCAGACGCGCCTCACGGTGTCTTCAAATACAACACCTGCAATTACTCCTGCTTCGTTCTTTTGGTTATTCTTCAAATATACATCGGCATGATCCAAGAAGTCGTCGAAGGTTTCTGCACGAGCTCTATCGGCGACTGATGCCAGGAGTCCCAAATCTGCGTCATGCCGTAGAGCCTTCAATACCGCAGCGAGCTCGCCGACACGTTCGTGAATCATGTATCCGTGATTTCCCAAGGCGACGCGGTCGGCCTTGGACCGATAGGGCGCGTTTGAATCGGTGCATATGAGATGCACTAAGTTCTGAGCGGCGGTGAGCCAACCGGAGCACGCCTGCATTTGTGTCGGGTTAGTGCATTGACCATTCTCGTTTCCTTGCGATAGGTGGGTACTTTCGTCGAGCAACTGCTGTAGCCGAGCCCTAATGTCCTCTTCCATCGCCATAGGCCGTCCTCGTTGTTGGTCTTACGAGCGAGTTCAGGTGCGCGCTGGCCGCGTCGAACATGGTGGTCGTAGATGCGCCAAGTTTCCTACTACAAGCCGCGCCACGCCGCAAGCAGAGCGGGAGAATTTCCGGTATGTCTGGGACGTAGCGACGTGTAGAATTGACGGAGTCGCGATGTCCTCTCTCTGCGACAGCCACAATGTGAGTGTGCACCTGCAGCCGACCAAACTTCACTTAGAGACCTTGACCTGTACGGATGGAGAATGAGCCCGTTGACTCGTCGTAAGCAATGATAGCCGGCATGACTGGGTCGTCTTTGTTCAAACGGCCACTGATCCGTTTAGGAGGCGAGTAAGTACTGATAGCTTGGCCGATGGTATCTTGAAGCGTCTGAAAAAACATTATCGCCTTGGTGAGCTTCACATCGAATTCGTCGTAAGGTACAACGGATGGAAAACCACCATTTCGTTTGCGAAGGCGGATGCCATCATTCCATATGATGTAATCGGCGTGCGCATATCCATTGCGCAAATCGGAATCAAATGTTTCAACAATCAGGGACTTTAATCTTTCGAGCTCTAGCTCGTGAGCGTGACCGAGGAGATCTTTCATGACTTTATTCGCATTGGGCGATATAGCTGTTCCGGCTGCTTTGTGGTGGCCTGTAAGGTGCTGGAATGGCCATAGATTGTAGTCTTCTCCGGAAGCAATTCTCATCATGTTCTTTGGGACTTCGTATAGTCCAGAGGCTTCCGAGAGATGGGAGTACAAGGATAAGGAAATTCTTGCCCTAATAGGTGTAGATTCCAAGCGGTTCAAGAGATCGAGATATTGCTCTAACGCCCGGGATGCTTCTTCGGCGGTCGACCAACCGGGGTCCTGCATTCCCCGAAATTCAGGGCATAACGCAAATGCGAATTGTAACTCCTCTCTCTCCTTGGCAGCGTCAAAGAGCTCGTTCCAAGACGTCTGACATCGGTCCAAATATTCGGCATGAGATGAGTTGAGCTCAGGCATCAACTGATCCCAATTGCCAAAAACATCATGCGAACGGGCGCTGGACCGCATCGCACGGGGTCTGGCCGAGCCTGAAGGCGGCTGATGGTAATGGTCGCTCCGGTTCGCCGATTCCTACCTTCACATGCGGGCCCGTCCCGGGTGGAAGAGGTTCCGAATCCCGCGATGGTGACCATTTCCCTGCGGGCGGGGGCGTCGGCGATGGTCGCGAACTCGGCACGGAGTGCCGACGCGGCATCGAATTTCGCCAGCGATGTGCCAGCGGGCACGTTCGAGGCTAGCTTCGACCGGTTCATGACGGGACCCCTCGCTGACCGTCGGTGGTCGATGTTCAAACTATGCGATCGAGCACGTCGGCCGCGCCACGGTGGGCGGGGCATTGGCTCGAAGACGCTCTTCAATAGTAGGGACCCTTTCGGCAATCGAGAACAGTCCGGGGATGCTCACGACGTTGCGGACGGCACACTTGCGAACTCACCCGCTACCCTTCTACCAGTTAGTCCGGCACTCTAACCATCGGACAGGGACCGCAGCCTGTTGACGGTGAACCGTAGTGGCGGCGAGACGGTCAGCGGTCAGCAGTGCTCTGGAGCACCCTGGAGGTTACAAAAATGTGGTACCGGTATGGTACCTGGAGAAAACTCGCATTCGCTGTTGAACTGAAAAGCCCCTCTATCCTATTGAGATAACGGGGATTTTTGGTTGCGGGGGCAGGATTTGAACCTGCGACCTTCAGGTTATGAGTGCGCTCCGTACACGCATGCGAGGCACGGCGACATGCGGCCCGCGGCTCGCCGGCCATCACGCGCGAGCGTTGGTCCGTCCCTCCGCCAGCGCGCCGCGGAGAGCCGGGGCGTGGCCGGGAGGGGGCGGCCGGGCGGTGTCGCGGAGCGAGTCCCCGGCCCATGTCATCGCACAGAACCGGAGGCACGCCATGCCGATCCGCCGGCCCTCGCGGCGCAACCCGCACACCTTTTTGGTCCACCTTTTCGGACACGGCCTCGACGGCGAGCGCTATCTCGTCGAGCGCTACCGCGCGAAGCCCGACGGCGAGATCCGGCCCGTCCCGGCCGAGGAGCCGGAGGGCCGGCGCGGGTCGCGCCGCACCGTCGTCGGCGCTGGCGCGGTCAGGGAGATGCGGCCCGAGCGCGACGAGATCATCGTCTGCACGGCGCTCGATCTGAAGAAGTCCGGACTCCAGATGTGGGGCTTGGCCGCGGCCGGGATTGGCACCGCTCCCCGCGCGCGCTGAGCGGGAGTGCCGGCCATGCCGGACCGATCCTCCCCATCGCAGCGTGCCCGCCTGCGCCGCGCCGCGCGCATCGAGCAGGGTTTGTGTGGAAAGTGTGGCAGACGCCCTCCGGAACCCAGTATCACGATCTGCGGAATTTGCCGCGAGAAGCGCCGGGTCGCCGACAGGACGCACCGCACCAGGAATCGCGGCCGGCCCTACGGCGGGCGCGATCCCGACAAGCGCCGCCGCGCCGACCGCGCCCGCGACCGCCGCCGCCGCAGGGCGCGGCAAGACGTGGGGCTCTGCACGCAATGCGGCCATGAGCCGGCGGCGGACGGCCGTTCGGTCTGCGAGCCCTGCCGCGAGGCACGGCGCGCCAGGGAACGCGCGCGCTACGCCGCGCGAAGGGCGAACGGTGTCTGCGTGCGCTGCGCCGGCCCGGCGATCGGCGGATCGTCGCGCTGTAGCCGCTGCGCCACGCTGGAGGCCGAGCGCGTCCCGCTCGAATCTCCTCGGCCATGCCGTCCGCTTCGGCGCCGCGGGCGACGTGCTGGCAATCGGCGAGGGCATCGAGACGATGCTGACGCTGCGCCTTGCGCTGCCGGCCATGCCGATGGCCGCCGCGCTGTCGGCCAGCCACCTCGCCGCCGTTCTGCTGCCGCCGGCGCTGCGCCGGCTCTACATCGCCCGCGACGCCGACGGGGCGGGCGACAGGGCGCTCGCGGTGTTGACCGGACGCGTCGGGGCGGCCGGCATCGAGGCGCTGGCGCTGTCGCCGCGGACGGGGGATTTCAACGACGATCTCTGTGCGTTCGGCTTCGGCGCGCTTCGGGCGGCGCTGCGTCCCCAGCTCGCACCGCGGGATGCCGTCCGCTTTATGCGCCCGCCCGACGAGGAAGCCGGGGTGGTCCCCGTCCGGCATTCCATGCCCCTGCCCCGTTCGCCGGGAGGCCGGCAGGAGGAGAGAGAAGCCGGGAGAGGGTGACGGGGCGGGGCCGAGCGGTCTCCTCCCGGCGAACCGGAGAACGTCCACCTCCCCACCAGCCGCTGCGTCCACGCGGCACCCGAACCGGCTCGCCGCAACGCGTCCCGCCGCGTGACGCGCCGCCCGGCCCCTCCCGTCGTCCGCTCTCCCTTCCAGCTCGGGGCCGGCTCTTCTCCCTGGCCGGCCCCCCTTGTTTCCTGCCAACTCCCGGGAGGCCGCCATGGCCCGCTCCGACTTCTCGATCGACGACGTGCTGTTCCGCCGCACCGGCGACGACCTCTGCGCCATCCTCGTCTTCGGCCGGCAGGTGGGCACGCTGATCCGCCTGCGCGACCCGGAAGGACCGCGCCAGGTGGAGCGCCGCAGCCAGGTCTGCCTCGCCGCCGCCGACATGCTCTGGGAGCGCGGCCTGGTGCCGCCGGCCGACGAACCGGATCGCCCCCTTCCGGCATCCCACCCGCTTGCCGCGACCGCCACGAAGCAGGGATCATCCCGATGAAGCAGATCGCAGCCATGCCGGGCGTCACCGCCACCGCCACCGTCTGCGACAACCTCGCGCTCTACGGCGGCGGCCCCGACCGCGACGACTTGGACAAAGGGTTACACCCGACCTTGATCTATAAGCCCCTAATTACTAATTCCAAAATTCTTGCAGAGACGTCAAGGCGTGGCCATTCAAGCAACACACTCGAAAGAACAAGAATGACCAATAGAACAATGAGTTACGCGCCGTCTTCACGACAACGAGACAAGGTGTCAATTTGCGCCGCCGCCATTGCGGCGACCATCATTACCTACACCTCGGCACGTGGAGCCGATTTCGACCTTGAGATAGACCCGGAGTCAGGGCTGGTCCTTCTCCAAGATATCCACCTGAGCCACGACTTCCGGGAACACGTCCAACAGTTGGAACTCGGAACAAAATTCGACAGCACTAGTTGGCTGGATGACGCGATGCGCCAAGCCGAAGCCGAGCGAATTGCCCTTGATGGCTCCACACACCGGTTGCATCCCGAAGATTGGGAGAGAGATCGAATTGATGAAATCACCAGGATGCGACTGTCCACACAACAATGGGAATCTCCCGAGACATCTATCCTCCATCCACCGGAATTGAGCCGTAGCGCTGGTGTCTCCGAGAAGATGGGTGAAGTTTTGGGACCGTACGTCACTGGCGCAGTTGTCGCCGCAATTCCGCTACCTTCCATATCTGGTCGAGCATTTGTAGGCGCCGTAGGGGTACATACGCTAGGAGATATCGGTGCCGCCGGCGGGAGTGCATACGGCCGCTTCATCGACATAACGGGGCACAACGCTCTCATGCCCGGTCTCCCGGAGATGGCGAACTCACCCCTCCCACATAAGTCCGTGGCCGAGAGTATTGGCGATGCATTCCGCAAACTTTTCCAACAACCTCCACGTGGAGTCGACCGGGACCTTGGGATAGATCCAGAGTCCGAGCTGGTCGTTCTCCATGGGATCCGCGTGACCCACGACGCCCGAGAACACGCAGCCCAAGTAGAACTCGGGCCAAGATTCGACAGTACCGATTGGCTGGATGACGCGGCGCGCCGAGCGGAAGCGGACCGCCTAACCCTTGAAAAGACACCAGATCGGCTGCTACCCGAAGATTGGGAAGGAGGTCAAAGTGATGACACCTCCACGATGCGACAGCCGACGCAGCCGCGCGACTTACCCGAGACATCCCTCCTTCAATCACAGGAACCGAACCGCAACGCTGGGTTTTCCGAGAAGATCGGTGGAGCTTTAGGGCCGTACGCAACCCGCGCTGCTGTCGTCGGTCCCATTCCAAAAGCTTCCATGCATGTTCGAGCTCTGTTGGGCGCCGCAGCAGTTCATACCCTGGGAGACATCGGTGCCGCCGGCGGCCGTAAATACGGTCGCTTCATCGACATGACAGGGCACAATGTCCTCCTGCCTGGACTCCCGGAAAGGACGAATTCAGCCCGCCCAGACGAGTCCGTGGCCGAGAGCATTGGCAATGCATTCCGCAAGCTCTTGAGATAGCCGTGGACAAGAACACCCTCTTCTTTTTGGTAACCGCCCTACTGACATTCGCTTCCGGTGTTTGCTTTGGCAACCAACCTCTCGGCGATGCCAAGCCGATTGTATGCAAAACTGTGGAGGACGACGGCGAAAAATACCTTCGGATAGACCTACCGGATGGAGAAGTCGCCAAATCCAAAACTGGTACATGTACCGGTATCGTGCCCAACGGACACTGGACGCTCCACTACCCAGATGGTACAATCCATCGTGGATATTTCATAGACGGGAAGCGTGAAGGGGTATGGTCGAAGTCCTCGCTTAACTTCGATGGAATCGAAACCGCTCGGCGGATGTATCCTCCCGGCTTCACGGATTTGCAAGTGCACTTTCGTGATGACGTCCCGACAAATTCCCCAAAAGTCGCTTCATGGCCGAGTGGCCTAAAGGCTGAAGGTACAGACTTAGATAGCAGAGGGATTCTGCAAGGAAAATGGCGTTTCGTACTGCCCGGTATTCGCCAAGAGAGCGGTACAATGATAAATGGCATTAAGCAGGGATATTGGCGGATCAAATGGCTGCTCGACGGAACAATCGAGGAGGGACATTATATTGATGGCCAACGCACCGGAGAATGGAGAATCGCACGTGGATTTGATCGTGCCACAGAAAGCGGGCGATACGTGGACGGATTGAGAGACGGAAGCTGGACTGTTCAATATCCGGATGGCCAATTCGAAGAGGGGAATATGACCAAGGGACGCCGGGACGGTCGGTGGAAAATTTTCTGGCCCGACGGCATGCAGGCGGAAGGCCGGATGCTGAATGGCGTTCGGGTAGGGGAGTGGAACTTGATTTCGAGACACGGCTGGGAGCAACGCGCTATGTTTCGGGAAAGAACAGTGAAAAATAGCATGGGCGATAAAATTTCGATTTCGGTCCGGGAAGGTGATTGGACCTATAAGCGCGCCGGGAAAATCGTTAGTCAGGGGGCGGCGCTGGGGGACTGGGGGTTCTTCGACATTGTCGGAAACATCGGCAAGGGGCCGGTAAACATGTATGTGTATAATGCAGGAGGAGAACTTTATAGCGGTCTTCTGCTAGAGGGTGACTATGGGGATGGACCAAAGGAAAATGTGTATAGAAGAGCGCACGGTGGAAGAATTCATCACGGTGACTGGAAGGAAAGACATAGCCACCTGGGAATAGAGCAAGATCGAGCGGGAGCATGGGCTTGGTACGTATCCAGATATAGCTACGGAGTTTTAGAGGGTCCATATCATAAGCGGTTCCTAAACGGTGATGTTGCTTTTGGAGTAGCACAGAACAATCAACTGCAAGGACTCACCATACGCAAAGGAGTAAACGGTGCTTTTCGGTATGTGCACTATGCAGCCGGAAAGAGGCAAGGACTCGCATATTTGAGATACGTACAAGGGCTAGGCATAGAGCAAAGCGCCCATCTTGTCGATGAAATTGGGTTAAGCGGAGAGGCTTTGCGTCACTTTCGAGTGGATACGTTCGGCAGATATATTGACGACAAAAGGGAAGGAGAGTGGGTGGAGCGCTACGCTGACGGTAGCGTGGAGATTGGTACCTACAATAGTGGCGTCAAGGTTGGTCGCTGGACTAGGTATGAGGCATCTGGCGACCAAGTGTTTGCGACGTACGACTAATCCGTAATCGTGCGTATGCGCTGGTTGAAGATAGGTATTGTGACACCCCTGGTTGAAGAAGTGATTTGTCGAATTTCAAAATCGACCGTGATTGCATACGTGACCGGGTGGCCGCTTTGGCACTGAAAAAAGAGGGGATTAAATAGGAGAGTAACACCGGGCCGGTGCAGCGGTGCCCTATGGCTTGCGCTTTCAGCTCCTGTGTGATGGTCCTCAACGGATCTGTGTCGGCGCTGAAGATGGGGAAGTCGTTGGCGCTCAGCCAGCGCCTTGATGTCGATAGTTATGGTTCTCGAAATCCCCCCGTCCATGATCGCGGCGACGGATTGCCCGACCCACTCGACCACTTCCACGATTTCGGGCTCGCCCGGATGGGCGCAACGCAGCATCGTGCGCGAGTCGGAGTGGCCGAGTAGCCCGGTGCTCTCAACGATGATTTGCGCGCATTCGACCTCGGCGCTTCGGTCGGCGCTGCGCCTCCACCTCGCGCCCTGGGATGTCGTCCGCTTCATGCCCTGGGAAGCCAGGGCGGTCTCCGTCCGGGTACACCCCGCCCGGTCCTCCGCCCACCCGCCCCGTTCGCCGGGAGGCCGGCGGGAGTAGAGAGAAGCCGGGAGAGGGTGACGGGTCGGGGCCGAGCGGCCTCCTCCCGGCGAACCGGGGAACCTCCGCCAGCCGACCGGCCGCTGCCTCCACGCGGCGCCCGGACCGGTTCGCCACATTGCGTCCCACCACTCGCCGCGCACACCACCGCCTGTCGTGCCGGCGGCACCGCCCGGCCCGGCCCGTCGTCGGCTCTTCCTTCCAGCCGCTGGCCGGCTCCTCTCCCTGGCGGTCCCCTTGTTCCTGCCAGCCCGCCGGAGGCCCCTCATGGCCCGCTCCGACTTCTTGATCGACGACGTGCTGTTCCGCCGCACCGGCGACGATCTCTGCGCCATCCTCGTCTTCGGCCGGCAGGTGGGAACCCTCATCCGCCTGCGCGGCCGCGACGATCCGGCCGACCCCTGGTACTACGTGATCAGCCTGATCCGCGACCCGGAAGGACCGCGCCAGGTCGAGCACCGGGGCCAGGTCCGCCTCGCCGCCGCCGACATGCTGTGGGAGCGCCGCCTCGTGCCGTTCCCCAACGAGCCCGACCATCCCCTCCCGGCCTCCGGCCCGCTTGCCGCCACCGCGGCCTGAACCCGTCACCTCCACCAAGCAATGGACACCCCGATGAAGCAGATCGCAGCCATGCCGGGCGCCACCGCCACCGTCTGCGACAACCTCGCGCTCTACGGCGGCGGCCCCGACCGCGACGACTTCGATCCCCGCGAGGTCTGGGACCGCTCCGAGGCCGAGTTCGCGCTGACCGAGGCGGTCTCGATCCTGGTCCGGGGCGTCGCCATCGAGGGCACCCAGCTGCACGACGAGCTCGAACCGCTGCTCTGGGGCTTCACCAACATGCTGCACGCCCAGGTGCAGCGGCTCGACCGCATCGTCGACAGGCTGGTCCCCGAGATGCGCGATCTCGAACGCGCCCAGGACGGCACCGAGATCGCCGCGCTCGAGCTGCAGAAGCTCACCGACCGCGCCCACAATCTCGGAGACCGGCGCGACGCCTTCGAGACGCTCCGCGACACCGCCGCCGACATCTATTCCCGTCACACCGGCGAGACCTGGCGGCCGCGCCACGGCTCCCACACCTCGCAGACCCGGGCGCTCACCTCGGCCGCGATCGACGCGCGCGACTTCCTGCGCGCCCGCAGGGACCGCAAGAACAGCGCCCACCTCCCTGCCGGCACCCTCGTCGCCATCGCCGGCGGCAAGGACGTCTCCGACACGCAAGCCATCTGGGCCACGCTGGACGACGCCAGGGCGAAATACGCCGACATGATCCTGGTGCACGGCGGCGGGCCCGGCACCGAGAAGATCGCCGCCAGCTGGGCCGAGGCGCGCGGCGTCCACCAGATCGTCTGCCGGCCCAACTGGGACGCGCATGGCCGCGCGGCGCCGTTCCGGCGCAACGACGACCTGCTCAACCTGCTCCCCAAGGGGATCATCGCCTTCCCCGGAACCGGGATCACCGCCAACCTGGTCGACAAGGCGAGACAGCTGGGCATACCCGTGCATCGGATCCGCTGAGCCCGCCCGGACCGCCCTGCACGTACGAGCATCGCGGACCGCAAACGCGCAACATCCGCATCTTCCGAGGAACCGGGTCGCCGCCGGCAGCACCACCGAGCACTCCCCGGGGAAGGCCGCGCGGCGTCCCGGTCGAAGAGTTGAGGAAGCTTCCGAAGGGTCGATCGGTCTGGGGTCGAGAAGGCCCCGGTCCGGTCACTCACCCATCGTCAGAACCACGGAACACGGAGGCCAACATGGCATTCGGACTGAACCGCGTCGAGCTGATCGGCCGCCTCGGCGCCGACGTCACCGTCAACCAGCTGATGGGCGGCGGGCGCGTCGCCAACCTCCCCGTCCATTGCCGCCATTCCAAGCCCCGAACCGACTAAAGGCGACATATCTTGCATGTTTACAACATACTATAACGATTGCGCGGCGACTCACGGCGACCGGCCACGACCGCGAAAGACGCCAGTTCGATTGCAGGTGTTGATCTCCGGGTTGACCTGAGACCGGGAAACCGGCAGAATGCGCCCATGACAGATCACACCGCAAAACGCACCGCGAAGGTGAAGCTCACGCTCACCAAGCGCACCGTCGACGCCCTCGAACCGGCCGAGCGGCCCTGGATCGCCTGGGACGACAGGCTCACCGGCTTCGGCTGCCGCGTCCAGCCTTCGGGCGTCAAGTCCTTCATCGTCAACTACCGCGCGGGCGACGGCGGGCGCAAGGCGCCCAACAAGCGCGTGGTCGTCGGGCGCCACGGCCGCGTGACCCCCGACCGGGCGCGCAAGCTCGCACAGGAAGTGCTCGGGCGGGTTGCCGGCGGCGACGACCCGGCGGGCGAGCGGGCGGACGCGCGCGCCCTGCCGACGCTGGGCGAGGCGTGCGACGAGTACATAGGTTCCGGCCACGACCGGGCGGCGGAGACCCAGCGCTCCTACCGCCGCTATTCCGACCTCTATCTCGGCGACTGGCGCGCGCGGCCGCTGGACGCGATCGGCCGCCGCGACGTCGAGGAGCGGTTCCGGCTCGTCACCGAGCGTCACGGCAGGGTGCCGGCGAACCAGGCGCTGTCCTTCCTGCGCTCGGTCTACCGCCGGTTCTGCGTCGACCACGAGGGCCTGCGCAACCCGGTGGAGATGTGGCTGGCCGCCGGCGGCCGCTACCATGCCAAGACCCGCAAGCGGATCTCCTCGCCGGCCGAGGTGCTGCCGCGCTGGCGCGCGGGCATCGACGCGGCGGTGGTCAATCCGGTGCATCGCGACCTCCTCCTGTACGGGCTCTACACCGGGATGCGCAAGGGCGAGATCATCGGCCTGCGCTGGGACCGGGTGGACCTCGGGGCCGGCCTGTTCCGGGTCGAGGAGACCAAGTCCGGGGTGCCGCTGGAGCTGCCGGTCACGCGCCAGCTCGGCGATATCCTCGCCCGGCGGCGGGCGAACAGCGACGCGATGCAGGAGGCGTTCCGCGACTGGGTGTTCCCGTCGCCGTCGAGCCGGTCGGGCCATGTCGAGGAGCTGCATCCGCACTATGCCCGCATCACCGGGATCGGCGGCGTGAAGTTCTGGTTCCACGGACTGCGCAACGCCTTCATCACGGTGGCCGAGCGCGAGCTCATGCTGCCGCGCTCGCTGACCAAGCGGCTGGTCAATCACGCCCGGCCCTCGGACGTGACCGAGGGCTATGCGGCGGACTGGACCGTGGCGCAGCTTCGGGAGCCGGCGCAGAGAATCGCTGATCGTATCGACGAGCTGATCGAGGGGCCGGACCCGTCCCGGGCGGCCTGAAAGGGGCGCTGGAGGTCTCCGAGCCGGTCCTGGCGCCAGGCCAGCCCGGCGACGCAGGC
>JAPPGP010000150.1 GCA_028821395.1 Defluviicoccus sp. | reverse complement strand
CGATCGTCACCCGCTATATCGACCGCTTCGCCGGCGACGGCGAGGCCGAGCTGGTCTCCCAGATGCTGTACGAGGTGCCGGCGCTCGCCATCTTCATCTTCCTCGGCGCGAGCGACGAGGACGCGGTGTTCGTCAAGCGCCTCGGCTCGACCCGGGCGGTGGTCAACTGGGGAAGGCCGGACGAGGCCGAGCAGGTCGCGATGATGCGCGACATGGGCGAGCACTGGGCCTTCACCCGGCGCCTGGTGGACGCGGCGCTCGCCGATCCCGGCGACAACTATCTGGGCGACATGGTGAGGCTGCATCGCGAGGACCCGTCGCGCTTCACGGTGAACTATCTCTGCAACGTGATGTTCCTGATGCAGTTCGCCGGGCACGAGACGACCACCCAGGCCTCGGCCAACGGGTTGAAGGCGCTGCTGTCGGACCGGGCGCAATGGGAGAGGCTGTGCCGCGAGCCCGCGCTGATCCCGGGCGCGGTCGAGGAGATCCTGCGCTTCGACACCTCGATCTTCGCCTGGCGGCGGATTGCCACGCGCGATGCGGAGATCGGCGGCACCGCGGTCCCGGCCGGCGCGAAGATCCTGCTCCTGCTGGGCTCCGGCAGCCGCGACGAGGAAGCCTTCGCCGACGGCGAGCGTTTCGACATCGCGCGCGCGGACGCCAAGCGGCATCTCGCCTTCGGCAACGGCGCGCATTTCTGCATGGGCGCGCCGCTCGCCCGCCTGGAGATGCGGATCGTCCTGGAAGAGCTGACCCGGCGCCTGCCCGGCATGCGCCTGGTCGCAGGCCAGGGCTGGGAATACGTGCCGACGCTCACCTTCCGCGGCGTGCAGAAGCTGCGCGTCGAGTGGGATATGGCGGCGACGCCCGCGCGTTAGAGCCCACCACCTCCGTCATGGCCGGCCCCCGGACTTGTTCCGGGGGCCGGCCGTGACCTGGTGGCGGCGGGCGTATCGAAGGACGCCCCGCCGGCTCAGCCGGCCGCGAGGCTCCGGCTGGGCACCGATTTGCGGGGATCGAAGAACGGCACCGCGGCGGTCTTGCCGGGCGCCGTCCCGTCGAGCGTGGTGACCTCCAGCGCGTTGCCCGGACCCGCCAGCCCGATCGGCACCCAGACATAGCCGATGTTCTTCTGCATGCGCGGCGACCAGACCAGCACGGTCACCCGCCCGATCTGCTCGCCGTCCCGGTATACCGGCGCGATATCGGGACATCCGGGGACCGGCTCGTCGCCGTCGAGCACGACGCCCACCAGCTTCCGGCTCACCCCCTCCGCCTTGATCCGCATCAGCGCGTCCTTGCCGATATAGTCCGCGTCCTGGTCCTCCACCAGCCGTTCCAGCCCCATGATCTCGAACGGGTTGTTCTCGATCGTCAAATCGGCGCCGTAGCGGTATATCCCGGCCTCGATGCGGCGGATCTGCGACGGCGCGATCGGCCGGATGCGGTGCGGCTCTCCCGCCTCCATGATCCGGTCCCACAGCTCATCGCCCCGGCTCGGGTCGCGGAGATAGATTTCGAAGCCGATCTCGGCGCTCCAGCCGGTGCGGCTGATCACCACCGGTATGCCGTCGAGATCGGTCTCCAGGATCCAGTAGTAGCGGATTTTCGCGATCCGGTCGCCGAACAGCGCGACCATCACGTCGATCGACTTGGGGCCCTGCACCTGCACCGGGTAGATGTC
Organism: Defluviicoccus sp.; assembly: GCA_028821395.1. Lineage (GTDB taxonomy): Bacteria > Pseudomonadota > Alphaproteobacteria > MPNO01 > MPNO01 > MPNO01. The sequence goes on along the minus strand of JAPPGP010000150.1, from coordinate 6,757 downwards.
CGGCTCGCGCACCTTCACGTCGAGCCCGCAACCCACCGAATGGCCGCGCGCCCACAGCCCCGCGTCCGAGTCGGAGAGCGCCAGCCACCACCGGTTCTCGCCCACGCGCAGCAGCACGGGCTCGTTCACGATGCCGCCGTCCTCGGCGGTGATCAGCACGTACTTGCCCTGCCCGACCGCGCATTTCGTCAAGTCCCGGGGGGTCAGCCTGTTGGTGAACTCGGATGCGTCCGGCCCGGTGATCTCGACGATGCGCTCGACGCTCACGTCCCACAGCGTCACGTCCTCGGTCAGACTTCGATACTCCTCGATGGGATCGTCGTAGTAGTTCGGAATGTACATGTGGTTGTAGATCCCCCAGGCCTTGCACCCGGCCCGGCGCGTGGCCTCGAAGAAGGGGGACTTGCGGTAGCGGGGGCCGAAATAGAAGTCGGCCTTCGTCAGGATCTCGTTCATTCCAGGGTTCTCCCATCGAGTGCGAACCCGCGGCGCTCCCACGCCGCCGGCTCGCTATGCTTTCAATCGATCGTTCCTCGGGTCGTAAACAGGCTCGGCAAGCACCCTGGCGCCGCGGCGGCGGCCCAGGATCGCGACTTCCAGCTCGCTGCCGGGCGCGGCGAGCTCCGGCTCGACGAAGGCGAAGGCGAGGCTTCGGCCCGCGGCGTATCCCCAGGCGCCGCTGGTCGTCAGGCCGACCAGGCGGCCGTCCGCATAGACCGGCTCGTTGCCGTGGGCGTCCGCGTCGTCCGCGTCGACCGACAGATAGACCAGCCGGGTGTCGACACCCTGTTTCGCCCGCTCGGCCACCGCCTCCCTGCCGATGAACGGGCTGTCGAAGTCGACGAACCGGTCGAGCCCGCCCTCGATCGGCGTGAGCTCGGTCGTCAGCTCCAGGCCCCAGGCCTTGTAGCCCTTCTCCATGCGCAGCGCGTTCATGGCGTAGAGGCCGCAATCCCCGACGCCCCAGGCCTCGCCGGCCTCCATCACGGCGTCGTAGAGCGCGTCCATGCGGCCCATCGGAATGTGGAGCTCCCAGCCGAGCTCGCCGACATAGGACACCCGGAGCGCCCGAACGGGCACGCCCGCGACCTCGATCTCGCGCGCCGACAGCCACGGAAACGCGGAATTGCCGAGATCCGCGTCGGTCAGCCCGGCGAGCAGCTCGCGCGAACGCGGACCGGCGACGGCCAGCACACCGTAATCGTCGGTCACGTCGGCGATCTCGACATCCTCGGATTCGCGCCGGTGCTGCACCAGCCAGTCGTAATCGTGGATCTGCGCGACCGAGGCCGAGAGCAGGTAGAACCGGTTTTCGTCCAGCCGCGTCACGGTGAACTCGCTCTCGATGCCGCCGAGCCCGGTCAGGGCGTGGGCGAGGACGATCCGGCCGTTCCGCGGTATCCGGTTGGCGACGATGCGATCGAGGAACCCGGCGGCGTCGCTTCCGGCGACGTCGAACTTGGCGAAGGCCGAGAGATCCAGCACGGCGACGCGCTCGCGCACCGCCCGGCACTCCTCGCCGACCGCATCGAACCAGTTCATGCGGCGAAAGCCGTAGCGCTCCTCGACCCCGGGGGGTGCGAACCACTTCGCCCGCTCCCAGCCGAAGGTCTCGGCAAAGACGGCGCCGCGTTCCGCGAGCCTGTCGTGGATCGCCGTGGTCCGCACCGGACGGCCGGCATCGCGGAACTCGCCGGGATAGTGCACCTGGTACATCCGGTGGTACTCGTCCACCGCCTTGGACAGGCTGTAGCGCCCCATCGACCACGTGCCGAAGCGTCTCGCCTCCATCTCCCGCACGTTGATCTCGGTCTGGCCGTGGACCATCCACTGCGCCAGGTACTTGCCCGCCCCCGGCCCCTGGGTGATGCCGATTCCGGCGCCGCAGCACAGCCAGAAAGTCTCCAGCCCCGCCGCCGGGCCGATGAGAAACCCGCCATCCGGCGTGTGGGTGATGGGCCCGCTGACGACCCGCTTGATGCCGGCGTGCTCGAACGCCGGGATGCGCCTGGCGGCCAGCTCGAGCCACGGCATCAGGCGGTCGATATCGGGCGGCAGCAGCTCGGCGTCGAAGGACCAGTCGATCCCGTCGAGCGCCCAGGGCTGCGCGCCGTCGGTCTCGTAGGGGCCGACGATCAGCCCGCGCTGTTCCTGGCGGTAGTAGCACGACGCGCGGGGGTCGCGGACCACCGGGGGTTCCCGCTCCAGCGCGGCGACCGCGTCGATGTCTTCGGTGACCAGGTACTGATGGACGACGTTGACGATGGGCACGTCGATCCCGACCATCGCGCCCACCTGCGGCGCGAACCCGCCGGCCGCGTTGACCACGTGTTCGGCGACGATGGTGCCCTGCTCGGTGACGACGTCCCAGCTCCCGTCGGCCCTCCGGGCGATGTCGACGACCCGGTTGCGGAGAGAGATCTCGGCGCCGCCGGCGCGCGCGACGGCGGCCATCGCCATGGTGCTGCTGGCGGGATCGGTGTGCCCGTCGTTCGGGGTGTACGCCCCCAGCAGCACGCCGTCCGTGTCCAGCAACGGATGCAGCGCGGCGATTTCGGCGGGGCCGATCAGGTGACACTCCGCGCCGACGCAGCGCAGCACGCCCTCGACGTAGCGAAACCAGTCGACTTCATCCCGATTTGTCGCAAGCCGGATCGCGCCGCAGCCGTGCCATCCCGTGGCATGGCCGGCCTCCGACTCCAGCCGCTGGTACAGCCGGGAGCCGTAGAGATGCACCTTGGCCATGTTGAGGCTGCCGATGAAGTGGGGGATCAGCCCGGCCGCGTGCCAGGTGGAGCCGGATGTCAGCTCGCCCTTCTCCACCAGGACAACGTCCGTCCACCCCTCCTCGACGAGGTGGTAGAGGAGCCCGACTCCCATGACGCCGCCGCCGATCACGGCGACGCGCGTATGCGATTTCACCGCCGAATCCGCCCGCGGATCCATCGGACCCGCGGCCGCGGCGCCCGCCCCGGCGGCGCCGATTCAACAAGCGAAACAATGCACCACATCGCGACCTCATCCGCGCCGCGCCGGCACGAAACCCGAGGCGGGTTCCAGCGCTTCCAACGATATCGCCCTTACTGCCAATTCGGCACCGACGCAAGCCGTTTTGTGCCGACGGAAGACGTTTTTTCGCGCCTGTCGTCCGGCCCTCACGCGCCGCCTCGGAGACGCTCCCGGAAGCTGGCGGCGAGACCGGCGAGCAGGGCCGCGAGGACGGCCCAGCCCTGCCAGGCGCCGAGTGTCAGCAGGGTGAAGGCGGAGAGCGCGAGCCACAGCGCCGGAACGACGCAGAGCAGGGCGGTCCAGCGGCTCCGCGCCGCCAGCGCGACCACGGCGAGGGTGGCGATGGCGGTCGGATCGGGCGCGATGGCCACGATTTCCGCCTCGCGCCAGGACCTGCCGTCGAGCAGCGCGAGGACGGGCCAGGCGGCGACCGCCGCCGCGAGAAGCCCGTTGGCGAGCCACGGCGCCTCCCTCCCCGCGAAAGCGAGCCGTCCCGAGAGGCCGAGCGCCGCCAGGGTCGCGGCCTCGGCGTAGAACGACCAGGCGAGCCACGGCGCGGCCCAGTGGAGCGTGCCGTAGCGCAGCGCGACGAACTGCCAGCCCGCCCAGAGCCACGCCGCGCCGAGCGTCGGGCCGAGCCACCGACCCGACGGAGACCGGCCCCGGAGCAGGCAGAGCACCAGGATCGCGCCGGCCGCGAGCAGCAGCGGCTGGGCCGGCCAGACGAGTTCGTTCTCCAGCGCGAACAGGCGCCAATAGGCGCGCGGCGAGAACGGAACCAGGTCTTCCGGCGCCCAGGACCCGGCCATTGCCGCCGTTCCGCCGCCGCGGCGCTACAGGTCGCGCACATGCGCCGCCATGCGCCGGCGCATGGCGGCGTCCGGCATCGGGCCGAACGCGGCGGACTTGTTCTCCCGCAGGTGATCGACCCGCCGGGTCGCCGGTATGGCGGCGGTCGCCGCCTGGTGGGAGAGGATGAACTTGAGCAGGAATTGCGGCCAGGTGGACACGTCGATCTCGCGCGCCCAGGCGGGCAGCGGGCGCCCCGCCAGCCGGTCCGGCAGGCGGCCGCGCTGGAACGGCCGGTTGCAGATCACCGCGATCCCGCGCTCCAGCGCGAGCGGCAGCAGGCGCCGTTCCGCCTCGCGGTCGACGATGTTGTAGGTAAGCTGGACGAAATCGGGCGCACGCCGCCGCATGATCTCCTCGAGCTCGGCATGGCGGCGCCCGTGCGAGGTGGTGACCCCGGCGTAGCGCAGCCGGCCGGCCGCTTGCATGGCCTCGATCGTGTCGAGGTTCTTCTCCCAGTCCCGCAGATTGTGGACCTGCAGGAGGTCGAACCGCCCGACCCCCCAGCGCCGGGCGGTCTCCGCGATCTGCGCCGGCCCGGCGGCGGCCCGGGTCCACACCTTGTCGGCGGAGAACAGCCCCGGCGGATGCCCCAGCTTGGCGAGCGAATCGCCGATCACCGCCTGCGAGGAGCCGTACATGGGCGACGAATCGACGATGCCGCCGCCGGCCTCGAAGAAGGCGGCCATGACGGCGCGAACCTCGACGCGCAGAGCCGGGTCCTCGCCCACGTTGAAGGTGATCCAGCTTCCGAGCCCGACCGCCGGGACCGGCTCGCCCGTCGCCGGAATGCGCTTGGCGAGCGCCTCGCCCGCCGACACCGGGAGAGCCCGCGCGGCGAGCGCCGCGCCCGCTCCGGCCAGGACCGCCCGGCGTGTGGCGCGCATGTTGTCCTCCCTTTCCTGCCGCGCCAGAGACTAGAGCGCTTTTCCACGATCTTCGAGACCGTATGGGTCCGGGCGGTTGGCGGCGCCCCGCGGCGGGTGCTAGGGTTTCCGAGGCCGCTTCGGCGCCTGGCTCACCGGTTGCGAAAGGGAGAGAGATGGGCGACGTGATCCAGCTCAACCAGTACCGGAAGAAGCGGTCCAGGCTCGCCCGCAGCCGGGAAGCGGCTGAGAACCGCGCCAGGCACGGCCGGACCAAGCAGGCCAAGGAAGCCGACCGGGGCGCGCGGGAGCGCGAGGCGCGCGACCTCGACGCCAAGCTGATCGAGGACAAGACCGACCGCGAGGGCGGCCCGAAGCAGGGCTGACCCGCATTCCTCCAAAGCGGCGGGCGTTTCGCGGGTCGAACCCGGGGAGAGCGGCCGCGTGCGCTTGCCGTCGGCCGCTTGTCAGAAGTGCCGGCTGCGGACGGCTTGTCCTACCCCGCGGCGGCCGCGTCGGTGTCGACGATCTTGCCGGGGTTCATCAGGTTGCCGGGGTCGAGCGCCTGCTTGATCGCGCGCATCACCGACACCCCCTCGCCGTGCTCGGCGGCGAGGTATTTCTTCTTGCCGTAGCCCACCCCGTGCTCGCCGGTGCAGGTGCCGCCCATCGCGAGCGCGCGCGCGATCAGCCGTTCGTTGACCGCGGTGGCCGCAGCCAGCTCGGCCTCGTCCTCGGGATCGAGCACGAAATCGATGTGGAAATTGCCGTCCCCCACATGACCCACGATCGGCGCCAGCAAGTCGGTCGCGGCGATGTCGCTGCGCGTCTCAGCGATGCATTCGGCGAGCCGCGAGATCGGCACGCAGACATCGGTGGGCCAGGCGCGGCAGCCGGGGCGGAGCCCCATATTGGCGTAGTGCGCGTCGTGGCGGGCCTGCCACAGCGAATTCCTGTCCTCCTGGCGGGTCGCCCATTGGAAGCCGGCGCCGCCGTGCTCGTCGGCGATCGCCTCGGCCGTCCCGGCCTGCTCGGCGACCGAGGCCTCGCTGCCGTGGAACTCGAAGAACAGCACCGGGCAGTCGGGGAGCTCGGTCCTCGACCAGCGGTTGATCGCGGCGATCTGAACCTCGTCGGCGAGCTCGATGCGCGCCACCGGGACGCCCGACTGGATGATCTGGATGCAGGTCTCGACCGCGTCGTCGACGCTGGGGAAGGCGCAGACCGCCGCCGAGATCGCCTCCGGGATGCCGGCGAGGCGGAGCGTCACCTCGACGATCACGCCGAGCGTTCCCTCCGACCCGACGAAGAGCCGCGTGAGATCGTAGCCGGCGGACGATTTGCGCGCCCTGGTGCCGGTGCGGATCGTCCGCCCGTCGGCGAGCACCGCGGTGAGGCCGAGCACGTTGTCGCGCATCGTGCCGTAGCGCACCGCGTTGGTGCCGGACGCGCGGGTCGCGGCCATGCCGCCGATGGTGGCATCGGCGCCGGGGTCGATGGGGAAGAACAGCCCGGTGTCCCGGAGATGCGCGTTGAGCTGCTTGCGCGTGACCCCGGGCTCGACGCGGACGTCGAGGTCGGCCGCGTTGACCTCGATCACCCGGTTCATCCGCGACACGTCGATCGACACCCCGCCTTGCAGCGCCGCGACATGGCCTTCGAGCGAGGTGCCGACGCCGAACGGGATCATCGGCGCGGCGTGCTCGCGGCACAGCCCGACCACCGCGACCACCTCGTCCACCGACTCGGGGAACGCGACGATGTCGGGCGGGAAGCCCGGGTGGTGCGACTCGTCGCGCCCATGGCTCTCGCGCACCACGGCCGCGGTCGAGACGCGGTCGCCCAGGAGCTCGCGCAGCCGGTCGGCGAGCCGGTCGTTGCTCAGGGTCGTCGCCATGCGCGTTCTCCCGTCAGACCCGCGTCGATTCGGCGGTCCGGTCGCCGACGAACATGCAGCCCGGCATGTGGGTGATGGCGAGCGAGGGCCGCGCGTTGAGGATCGCCTCCTGCGGCGTCACCCCGCAGGCCCAGAA
>JAPPGP010000013.1 GCA_028821395.1 Defluviicoccus sp. | reverse complement strand
TCGCCGTGCTGCGCGCAGTGTCCGGCATGGCGGGCTCCAGGATCGGGGTCGGGGTCGCCGGCAAGCTATCAACGGTCATTCCGCGCGGCAAGGCGGGCGTCCTTCGACCAGCTCAGGACACGCCTTTCGATAGGGGCTTATGTAGGTTGCTTGACCGGGCGGGAGGGCCGCGACACTTCTTCCGTTATGGCTACGAGTCCGGGGTGTTCCGGCTACCCACGCGGCGTCTCGGCTCGCAAGGCGGCCGTTCGGGAGAGGTGGCGAGGCCGCATGGATGCCCGGATCAAGTCCGGGCATGACGAGGGGGTGTTGGCGCTTACCCAACCACGTCATGGCCGGACTTGATCCGGCCACCCATGCAGCCCTTCCGCCCGCGAGGCGGCAGGTCGGGAGGGTGGCGGCGCGAAGCCATTGGCAGGACTACAAACGGCGCAGGCGAAGGGAGGGCTGAGAACCATGTCTCTCACACGCGACTTCAAGGAAACCGTCAAGCGACGCATCGACCGCGACCCGGCCTTCCGCGAGGAACTGCTCACGGAAGCGGTCGAGCGCTTGCTGTCGGGCGATGTCGACACCGGCAAGTCGATTCTGCGCGACTACATCAACGCCACGATCGGGTTTCGCGAGCTCGGCCTTCTGACCGAGAAGTCGCCCAAGAGCCTGATGCGCATGTTCGGTCCCGACGGAAATCCGCAAGCCCGGAACCTCTTCGAGGTCATCGGCCGCCTTCAGGATCGCGAACGGCTTCGCCTCAAGGTGGAGGCGATCCGCTAACAGCAGTTCTCACCGGCGACCGACAGCAAGCCGGCGCCGCCGCGGGACCCGGGCTCGCGCGGCGCTCGCTTGGGCGCTTGCGCGCGGCTCTGCTATCGTCCGCGCGCCCTGGCCCAGACGCGCCGATGAAGTTCCCCACCCGTCTCGACCCCATTCGGAGCGCGCTCGCGCATCGCGACTTCCGCCTGTTCTCGGCCGGCAACGTGGCGTCGCATGTCGGCACCTGGGTGCAGCGCATGTCGGTCGGCTGGCTCGCCTGGGAGCTCACCCATTCGGGCACCTGGCTCGGCATCATCGCCTTCGCCGATTTGTTCCCGACCGTCCTCCTGGCCCCGATCACCGGCGCGGTCGCCGACCGGGTCGATCGGCTGCGCGCGGTCAAGACGATCCAGGCGCTCAACCTCGTCCAGGCGGTCCTGCTCGCCGGGTTCACGCTGACCGGCGCGATCACCATCGAGATCCTGCTGGTGCTGGTAGCGGCGGGCGGGTCGGTGCTCGCCTTCGGCCAGCCGGTGCGGCTCGCCATCGTGCCGAGCCTGGTGCCGCGCCGGGACCTGTCGGCGGCGATCGGCATCAACTCGCTGATCTTCAACGGCGCGCGCTTCGTAGGCCCGATGGTGGCGGGGTTCCTGATTGTCCGCTACGGAATCGGCTGGGCGTTCGCGTTCAACGCGGCGAGCTTCGTGGTGTTCCTCGCCGTCTTATCGCGCGTCCGGCTGGAGCACGGGGAGAGCCGCAGGGCCGCGCGCGCCATCCGCAGCATGCCGGGCGAGATCGCCGAGGGCTACGCCTATGCCGCCCGCCACAAGGGCATCGGGCCGATGCTCGCCATCCTCACCATCGTCGCGCTGTGCGGCCGCCCGGTGCTGGAGCTGCTGCCGGGCTTCGCCGACGCGGTGTTCGGACGCGGCGCGGAAGGGCTCGCCTGGCTGACCTCGGCGGCTGGGCTCGGCGCCATGCTGGGCGGGCTCTGGCTCGCCCAGCGCGGCGCCGTCGCCGGGCTCACCGCGACCACGGTCGCCGGCATCGCGCTGCTCGGCGCGGTGCTGATCGGCTTCGCCGCGACCGATGCGTTCTGGCTCGCGCTGCCCTGCCTCGCGGTCGCCGGCTTCGCCCTGATCGTGGTCGGGGTGGGCGAGCAGACGCTGCTGCAGAACGCCGTCGATCCCGGGCTGCGCGGCCGGGTGATGAGCCTCTACGGCATGATCAACCGCGGCGCGCCGGCGATCGGCGCGCTGATCATGGGCTCGCTGTCGAGCTGGATCGGGCTGCAATGGCCGGTGATCGGCGGCGCGGCGATCTGCCTGCTGGTCTGGCTCTGGGGGCGCACCCGCCGGGCGGCGATGACCAGCGCGCTGGAGACCGACGAGCCCGCGCGGGCGGCGGGGTGAGGGGCGCCTAACTCCCCGCGAACAGCTTGATGCCGAGCGGGGCGGATCTGCCGTTGTTGGTGGGCGAGGTGTCGGCCGGGCAGGCGGAGATTGCGGCGAGCACGTTCATCTCGGCACGCAGGTCGATGTAGTCGCCCGCGCCGACCTCGGTCGGCAGGATCTTGAATCCGCCCCCGCTGTCGAGCTCGACGTTCATGAACACGTTGAACACGTCCATCACCTCGTCCCCGCTGAGCCCCCAGGGCGCCAGCGCCTCGGTCAGGTTCTCCTGGCAGGAGCGGTGCGAATCGAGATTGTCGCGCCGCTCGTAGAGCTTCGCCGAGCAGCGCCCGCCCATATTGCCCCAGTGGTTGGCGCAGGTGTCGGCGATGACGGTAAGCATCACGTTCTCGCGCGGCGGCTTGGAATAGAAGTGCTTGAAGGATTTCGACGTGCCGGTGCCGAGGATCACGTTGGTCGCCCAGCTCTGCCCGACATGGAACCACTCGCGGTAGTCGTCGGCGTTGTAGAACACGCAATCGCCGACCTGCCCGCCGACGATCTGGTGGATGCGGAGCACCTGGCCCTTCTCCACGCGGACGGCGCGGCCCTCGCGCGCGGGGATGGTGAATTCCTCGACGATCTCCACGATCCGCCTCCGTTGCCGGCTTGCGCGGAATTGTGGCCGGCGGGTGCTGAACTGTCCATCGCCCTTGCTCAAACCGCCGCCTTGGCTACGATGTCCGCCGGACAACGAGAACGGGAGGCTGGCAGTGAAGGCGCCGCGCTTCGCCTATACCCGGCCGGACAGTCTCGACGAGGTGCTGGCGCTGCTCGCCGAGCACGGCGACGAGGCCCGCATCCTCGCCGGCGGCCAGAGCCTGATGCCGACGCTCAACATGCGGCTGTCGCGGCCGAGCCTGTTGATCGACATCAACCGGATCGATGCGCTCAAGGGGATCGGTCTCGACAACGGCACAATCCGCATCGGCGCGCTCGCCCGCCATGCCGAGGTGATGGGTTCCGACATCGTCGCCGAGCGCCTGCCGCTGGTCGCCGACGCCATGCCGCATGTCGCCCATGTCGCGATCCGCAACCGCGGCACCTTCGGCGGCAGCATCGCGCTCGCCGACCCGGCGGCCGAGCTGCCCGCCTGCGCGCTCGCGCTCGATGCCGAATTCGTGCTGGCGAGCGCGCGCGGGCGGCGGACGGTCGCCGCGGGCTCCTTCTTCAACGGTCTCTACGAGACCGAGCGCGGCGACGACGAGATCCTGGTCGAGACCCGCATCCCGGCGCCCGGTCCGGGCTACCGCTCGTCCTTCATGGAGCTCGCAAGGCGCCACGGCGATTTCGCGCTCGCCGGCGTGTGCTGCCACGCCAGGGTGGAGGGCGGCGCGCTGAGCGACGTGCGGCTCGCCTATTTCGGCTCGGACGACCGGCCCCGCCTCGCCCAGGCCGCCGCCGCCGCGGCCGAGGGCAAACCCTGGTCCGAGGACGTCAAGGAGGCGGTCAAGGAGGCTCTCGGCGGCGACCTCGACCCGATCGGGAATTTCCATGCCTCGGCGGCGACCAGGCTGCATCTCGCGCGGGTGCTCACCGGGCGCGCGCTCGACCGCATGGTCGCTTCAGGCTGAGGGGGCGGAAGGATGGAAGAATTCGCCGACATCGAGCTCACGGTCAACGGCGAGAAGGTGGCCAAGCGCGTCGAGGCGCGCCAGCACCTGGTCGATTTCCTGCGCATCGAGCTCGGGCTGACCGGCTCGCATCTCGGCTGCGAGCACGGCGTCTGCGGCGCCTGCACGGTGCGCGTCGACGGCCAGATCGTGCGCGGCTGCCTGATGCTCGCCATCCAGGCCGACGGGGCCGATGTGTGGACCATCGAGGGGGTCTCCGATTCGGGCGAGATTGAGGATCTGCAGGAGGCGTTCATCGCCCGCAACGCGCTGCAATGCGGCTACTGCACGCCCGGCATGCTGCTGACCGCCGCCGAGATGATGGAGGCCGGGCGCAAGATGACGCGGGCCGAGATCCGCGAGTTCCTGTCCGGCAATTACTGCCGCTGCACCGGCTACCACGCCATCGTGGACGCGGTCGAGACGACGATGGAGAGCCGCTTCGGTGGCTGATCCCGAGGGCGCCGTCGGGCGCCCCCTGCCGCGCAGCTCCGCCCGCAGGCTCGCCGTCGGTCGCGGCAAGTATGCCGACGACCTCCGCTTCCCGGGGCTGCTGCACCTCGCCTTCGTGCGGAGCCCGCACGCGCATGCGCGCATCCTGAACATCGATCCCGCGCCCGCGCTCGCCCAGATGCCGGGCGCGCGCGTGTTCACCGGCGCCGACATCGCCGCGATCTGCGCCCCCTGGCGGGGGACGATGGACCACTTGCCGAGCATGGTCTCGCCGCCGCAGCACGCGCTGGCCGTCGAGCGCGCCGTCTGGCAGGGCGAGCCGGTCGCCGCCGTCCTCGCCCGGACCCGCGCGGAGGCCGAGGACGCGGCGGACGAGGTCGCGGTCGAGTGGGAGCCGCTGCCCGCCGCCGCGGTGCGCGACCGCGCGCTCGATGCCGACGCCGCGCCGGTCCATCCCGAGCTCGGCGGCAATCTCTGCTTCTCGACGACGATCGAGGAAGGCGAGCCCGAGGCGGCGCTGGCTGCAGCCGCGCATGTCGTCGAGGGCAGCTTCTCGTTCTCGCGCCACACCGGCGTGCCGCTTGAGATGCGCACCGTCATCGCCGATTACGACCCCGGCGAGGGCAGGCTCACCGTCCATGGCAGCCACCAGTCGCCGTGGCACCAGCAGGACACGCTGTCGCGCATGCTCGGCATTCCGGAACACCTGGTCCGCGTGGTCTCGCCCGATATCGGCGGCGGGTTCGGCATCAAGCTCCACGTCTACGGCGAGGAGATCGCGGTCTCGGCGGTGAGCAGGCTGCTGGGGCGCCCGGTGAAGTACGTCGCCGACCGTATGGAGTCCTTCGTCACCGACGTGCACGCCCGCGACCAGGGGGTGACGGCGCGGCTCGGCGTCGGCGAAGACGGCAGGATAAGCGGGCTCTCGGTCGACGCGCTGACCTCGCTCGGCGCCTACGGCTCATACGGCCGCCCGCCGATCAGCGAAGGCATGATGACGATCATGATGGCGGCGGGCGCCTATGCCAACGCGCACTATGAGGCGAGGCTGAGGGTCGCCTTCCTGAACAAGCCGCCGTCGGGCATGTACCGCGCGGTGGGCCAGCCGATCGCCTGCGCGGTGGCCGAACAACTACTCGACTGGGCGGCGCAGGCGGCCGGCATCGACCCGGTGGAGCTGCGCCGGCGCAACTACTGGGCGGACGAGGACTACCCGCTGAGAACCCCGGGCGGGCTCGCGATCCGCCGCCTCAGCCCGGCGCGATGCCTCGACAGGCTGGTCGCCATGATGGGCTACGAGGATTTGCGCGCCGAGCAGGAGAGGCTGCGCCGCCACGGGGTCTGGCGCGGCATCGGGGTCGCCACCTTCCTGGAGATGACCTCGGTCGGGCCGGCCTATTACGGCCCGTCGGGCGCCCATATCTCGACCCAGGACGGCGCCACGGTGCGGCTGGAGCCCTCGGGCGCGGTGCGCTGCGTCACCTCGGTGATCGAGCTCGGCCAGGGGACCCATGCCGCCATCGCCCAGATCGTCGCCGACCGGCTCGGCGTGGCGGCGGCGGATGTCGGCGTGGTCGGCGGCGACACCGCCTCCGCGCCCTATGGCGGCGGCGCCTGGGCCTCGCGCGGGCTCACCATCGGCGGCGAGGCGGCGTGGCGCGCGGCGGATGCCTTGCGGGCCAACATCCTCGACCTCGCGGGCTCCATCCTCCAGGCCGATCCCGCCGCGCTCGACCTGCGCGATGGGGCGGTCTGCGACAAAGCAACCGGCGATGCCCGCATCGCGCTCGCCGAGATCGCCCGCATCGGCCATTTCCGCCACGACCTGCTGCCGCCAGGCGTGCAGCCCGAGCTGGCCGCGACCCGCCACTACGTGCCCGACGCCGCGCCCTTCGCGCTCGCCAACGGGGTGCAGGGCTGCTCGCTGGAGGTCGACGCGGAGACCGGCGAGATCCGCCTGCTCGACCACTGGGTGGTCGAGGATTGTGGGCGCATCGTCAACCCGCTGCTGGTCGAGGAGCAGATCCGCGGCGGGGTGGTGCAGGGGATCGGCGGCGCGCTGTTCGAGGAGTGCCGCTACGACGAAGACGGCCAGATGCTCAACGCGAGCTTCGTCGACTACCTGGTGCCGATGGCGGCGGGGCTGCCAGACATCCATGTGGGCCATGTCGAGACCCCGATCGAGGAGACCGCGCTCGGCACCAAGGGGGCGGGCGAGGCCGGCACCGTCGGCGCCCCGGCAGCGGTCCTGCTAGCGGTCAACGACGCGCTGCGGCCACTCGGCGCGCGGGTGATGAGCCTGCCGATCACGCCGGAGTCCGTGCTGGATGCGATTGCCGGGGCGCGTCGTTAGAGCCGTGCTTCACGACATTGCGTGCCTTCGCGCCATGTCCCCAACCCGTCATGGCCGGACTTGTTCCACTGGCATGGACTTCCTATGGGCGAGGAAGTGGTCGAATGGGCGGTGTGTGCGGGCCGTTCTCTCTGCGTGAATAATCGTTTGTTTAGAAGGGGTTAGGGGTTTTGTCAAGGGTCCCCGACGTGGCATACGGGCGCGCATACCGCGTATCGGGATTCTGAGGGCTTGCGAAGGTACAGCGAGGCGAATCCGGGCCACCGGAACCGGCGTGTGTCGTAGGCGGGAGGCCCGCAAGCGTTGACCTCCGCGCCGTCGCCGGTGATGACGGATATGTGCGCGCTTCTCGGCTGCCGTCCTTGCCGTTGCGCCCTCTTTGGAAATTCGAGCTCCAGGGCCTGCTTGCCAACCAGGCGCTCCAGCGACGCGCCCCGCGCGGCTGGCGGCGGCCCGCGCGTGAAAGGGGGCCTGTGGGCCCACGGGGTCAAGCAGGGGTGCCGTCGCCCAGGATCCGCGCCGCCGCCAGCGTCGTGTTCTCATAGAGGATCGAGCGGGGAACCCCGCCGAGGAAGGCGAAGGCGCTGACATGGCCGTCCAGGATGGCCTCCGTCGTCTCCCGCGGATAGGCCTTGACGAACCACACGTCGGAGTGCGGCAGGATCAGTCAGAAGAAGGCGACCTGCTCGCGAAGCCCTCCGACCTCGACCGCCGCCTCGCCGAAGTCGACCCGGGCATGGCCCGGCGGGTGGTGCAGCGGAACAAAGGCCTCGCGCGTCGTCTGGCGGCGGGCCCGGACATAGTCCTTCACGATCGTGTAGCCACCGGCAAAGCCGTGCTCGTCCCGAAGCCACCTGACAAGTGCCCACTTCCCGAACACTCAGCCTGCCAAAGCAATCCCCGTAGGAACAGGCGGCCTGCGCCGGAGGGTTACGGCATAGGCGCGGCCGTGCCGCAACGGCCCTTAACGGGACGAGGAGGAAGGGACCCCGCCTGAAGGTGGCGATACCGGTGTCCCTTCGCCGGGACGGGGTTCGCGATGATTCGCGTGTTGTCCACTGTCCGCCGAACCGCTCTCGCGTGTTCCAGCACGCCATTCTGATCGGCACGCCGGAATCGCCCCGCACCAGGCATGACGTTGGCGGCGGACGCGCCGACCACGGAAAACTTCCGATGGCGTTGCCATGCGCAACCGATACGGGCAGACTGCGATATAATCAATAGTCGGGATAGGACATTTGGCAGATGTTAACACGTCTTTCTAAATCCCTGTGGAGCGTTTATCGGGGCTGGGACGTGAGGAGTCGGGTTGCACGCTTTGAAGGTTGGTTTGACAGAATGGAACGGGTCGATACCGATGATATCGATTATCACGTCGCCGAGACGGTGAACGAATACTATGATTTGTGTAGCGAATTCATGCAATTCGGGTGGAGCGAGTCGCTGCACTTTGCGCCTTTGACACGCGAGGAATCGCTGGAGGAATCCCTCGCTCGCCATCAACGCCTGATGATCGAACGGCTGGAATTGCGAGAAGGCATGGTGGTTGTCGACGTTGGCTGCGGAGTGGGTGGTCCGATGCGGCGGGTCGCCCGCGAAAGCGGCGCCAGGGTTGTCTGCATCAACAATAACGCACAGCAGCTGGAAAAGGCCAAGCGAATGAACGTCGAGACGGGGCTCGACGACATGGCGGAGTACATCAAGTGCGACTTTACGGATATGAGTGTGATTGAACCGAGCTCTTTCGATGCGGGTTATGCAATCGAGTCGACCTGCCACGCAGCCGACAAAGGGCGCGCATTTGCGGAGATCTATCGTGTGTTGAAACCAGGGGCCCTGTTCTGGGGTCAGGAGATGTGCGTGACAGACAAGTTCGACCCCGGCGATCCCGTTCACCGGACCATCAAGAACGAGCTGATGCTGGGAATCGCTCTCAAGGAGATCGCCACATTCTCGGAGGTGGACCGCGCGCTCGAGGCTGCGGGATTCGACATAATAGCGGCTGCGAATATGGACAACAGGGATGGCCAAGGCATACCTTGGTATCGGCCCATGGAGAGTCGGAGCGGGACATCGCGCAATGCATTTCGCAGAACGCCCGCGGGTCGCAAGGCGTTCATCGCAGGTCTGCGGATGGCGGAGCTGATTCGGTTATTTCCAAGGGGCTCTGCGGCTGTTGTGCAATTGATGGAGCGAACGGCCGCAGCCTATGTCGAGAGCGGCAAGATGGGCATATTCACGCCGCTCTATTGCTTCCTTGTCCGCAAGCCCGGCTGAACTGACGCAGTTGTACGATCGATCCCCAACACTGCAGATTGGCCCCGCCTATTGCCGGAGGGGCGCGGCCATCGTCCGATTTTGCGCGCGCAAGGGCCTTCGTTCGGCGCCTTCGTGACGCCGGGGCTCGAGTTCGTCAGCGTCGGGGTTGGCGATGGAAGGGTCTCCGGCTCGTGGGGCCCCGACGTTCAGGTTACCGATGATCGACCGCCTCGCGGGAAAGAGCCCGGCGTTCAACTCGCAGGATTTCAAGTTCGGCACTGACTTCGATCATGGAGATTTCACCCGGACGGCGCCGAAACGGGCGCACCGGCGTCAGGCGGAGAATTCATGCCTCTGCCCGGTGATACGGAACTTCAGCTTCTCGGTCGGCTTCATCGACGGCAGCGGGCTGAACCGCAGCGCATCGACGTAACGCGCGGGGGTGACCTCAAGGGTGAAGTAATGCGCGATCATCAGCACGTTGACCGCGAGCTGCAGGTCCATCCAGCGTGACCCGAGACATTTGTGCGTGCCCAGCCCGTAGGGCGCGTAGCCGGGGCCGCGGTGCTCGTCGCGGGCGGGGAGATAGCGGTCGATGTCGAACGAGAAGGGGTCGGGGAAGATGTCCTCCATGTAGTGCGCGGCCGTCTGGGCGATACAGACCCGCGCCCCCACCGGCAGCTCGTAGCCTTCGAGCACGAAGGAGTTCATCACGTCCCGCATGGACATGGGGACGATCGGGTACATCCGCAGGCACTCCATCAGGAAGCGGTGCGTGACCTCCATCGACGACTGGTTGAAGTCCTCGCCGTCCGGGTCCCCGTTCCCGAACAGGACGTCGGCTTCGGCCTGGATTCTCTCGCAGAGCGCGGGCTGGGACGCCAGCGCGTAGACCGCGAAGCTCAGCGCGTCGCCGAGATAGACGCTGGCGACCAGCGCCGCCGACAGGGCGAAGCGCAAATTGGCCTCCGGCACCAGCTGCGGATCGCTCGCGTGCAGGCTCAGCCAGTCGTCGGCCAGGTCGCGCGGGCAACCGGCGCGCTGGGCCGGCGTGTGGACGCTCTGGATCCGTTCCAGCAGCGTGTCGACGGCTTGCGCGCGGCGCTTCATCCCGGGCGTGTTCAGCATGAACCGGGGCAGGGCGTTCATGATATGGGTGGTGAGCGCCCGTTCCTTGAAGTCCATCAGGTCGTCGATGATGTCCTGCGAGTCGACGCTCAGGAAGAGCGGCGAGAGCTGCGCGTTGATCATTCGCCGGCAGTCGCGCACCGGGAAGGTCTCTCCGACCGTCCAGTCCGCCATGAAGTCGCGGGCGAGCCGGTAGACCTCGTCCAATTGACCGGAAAGCCTGCCGCGCGACTGGGCCGGGCCCATCGCCTTGCGAAGCCGGAAATGATCGGCGCCGTCGAGCGACGGCATTACGCCGTGTGCCCCGTAGACCTTCTCGAACGCGGCGAAATAGTTCCCTGCGTTAAGGTGCATCCGCCCGTGCCGGTTCACCCATCGGTTGGTCTCCGGCCCGGCGAGGAAGATCATGGGTTTGCTGAACGGCGGGCGGAGCTGGAACACCGGGCCGTATTCTCTCGTCAGCGCGGCGAACAGCGCAGGCACGTTGCCGCTGCGCAGTTGCGGGCTGAGCAGCAGGCGGCGCAGGGCTACCACAGGTATCTTCTTGGCAAGCGTGGAACGCCGAAGCATCGGACCGGCGATGTTTTGCGCGACCGCGGCGGCGATCGACCGGCCAATCAGGTCCAGTTGGCAGATGAAGGCGATGCGCTCTTCGGTCTCCTCGTCGAGCTCGAACATGATGCGAAAGACGTCGCAGGCGTCGACGAGGCAGATGACGATGACGTCTCTCGGATCGGGAATCTCGTCGGTGAACAGCGCCTTGACGACGCGCGTCTTGATGAACTGGCCGACCGTGCCTTCCTGCGAGGCGCCACGCAGATCCTCGTACCACCTGGCGGTCGCCAGCGTCCAGAAATCGCCGTCGTGGTGCTCCAGGATCTTCAACGTCACCAGGCGGTCCAGGGTCAGGTCGACGATCGACTCCGCCCGCCCGGCGAGCCGTTCGATCCAGTATTGCGCGTTGCGCCGGTCCGCCTCGCCGGCGATCTCCCTGAGGACCGGATCCAGCACGGGATCGCCCGTCTCCGCCGGGTCCACGAGGATCAGCGAATCGAGATCCGTGTCGATGCGCGAACCGAGCGAGAGCTCGGCGAGCACCGCGCCAACCATGGCGCAGTTCAGATCCCAGCCGGGCACCTGGTGGAAATAGCCGGTCTGCTCGTTGAGGAGCATCAGGACGAGCTCCTCGGGCAGGCTCAGCTTCCGGGGCGTCGCGCTAGTGTCGGGCTCCACCATGAAGGATGAGATATAGCGCCGCCGGTCCCCGGGCAAGCGCCGCCCTGCCTCGCGATGCGGCGCCAAATTCCACGCAAGGCGTTGCGATGAATGGCGTGATACCGGCTGCGGCGCTCGCCGGACAAAGGACAAGCGGCGGCGGTCAGCGGCCCATCGCGCGGCTCATGCGCCTCGGATCGGCGCCGCCGTCCATGATCCCGGTCTCGAGGTCCTGCCCGATCGCGCAGACCGCGCCCATCTTGATCGACCGGTCCGCCACCCGCTCGACATCGTGGCCGAACCCGGCGAGCTCCCGCGCGACGGTCTCGGGAATTCCGTCCTCGACGACCAGCCGGCCGGGGAACGATTCGTGCGGCTCGAACGAATTGGGGAAGCTGTGGGTCGCGAAGCGGGGCGCCTCGACCGCGTCCTGGACGGTCATGCCGAACCGCGTGACGTTGAGCAGCACCTGGAGCATCGCCTGGGTCTGCACGTCGCCGCCAGGCGTGCCGAAGGGCATCGCCAGGCGGCCGGGAATTTTCGCGAAGGCGGGGTTGGGGGTGAGCCGCGGGCGCTTGCCGGGAGCCACCGAGGACGCGTGGCCCGGCACCGCCCAGGACTGCGAGCCGCGCGAGGACGGGCAGATCCCGGTGCCCGGGACGACCGGCGATTGCCAGGACACGTCGCTCGGCGTGGCGGAGAAGCAATTGCCGTCGCGGTCGATGGCGCAGCAATAGGACGTGTCGGGGGACGCGGGAACCGGCGGCGGCGCGGCGCCCGTCCCCGCGCCGGCGGCCTCTATCGCAACCTCTCCGCCGGCAGGAGGCATGCCGGGCCAGGCCCCGTCCGGCCGGATCAGGGCGCGGCGCTCCCGGTTGTAGCTTGGCGACAGCAGACGGGCGAGCGGAACGTCGACGAATCTCGGATCGCCGTAATGGCGTTCGCGGTCGGCGAAGCAGAGCTTCATCGCCTCGGTCACCGTGTGCACGTAGGCCAGGCTGTTGTGGCCGAGTGCCGCGATGTCGAGCCCGTCGAGCAGGCTCGCCATCTGGGCGAGGACCGGTCCCTGGCACCAGGCCCCGCAGGTATGGAGCTCGATCTCGCCGAGCCTGGCGACCACCGGGCCCTCGAACGCGCTGCGGTACCCGGCGAGGTCCTCCATGGTCAGCCAGCCGCCGGACTCCGCGTGGTGGCGCGCCATCTCGCGGGCGAGGTCGCCGCGGTAGAAGGCATCGCGCGCGGCGGCGAGACCGGCGTCGCGGCCGCCGCGCGCCGCCTCCTCCTCGTCCATCATGTAGCGGATGGAGCCGGCGAGGTCGGCCTGCACGAAGCGCTCGCCCAGGGCGGGCGGCGCTCCGCCGGGCAGGTAGATCTCGCGGTTCTGCGGCCAGCGGCGGTACTCCCCGGCGTGCGCGGCGAGGTTGTCCCGCAGCGGGGGATGGACCGAGAACCCCTCGCCCGCGTAGCGCAGCGCGGCGGCGGCCACCTCGGCGAACCGCATCGTGCCGTAGCGCCCGAGCGCGGCGATCCAGGCATCGGGCGCGGCGGGGACGACGGTGCGCAGGATGCCGTCCGGGATTCGCCCGCCGAACTCGGTGACGAAGCGCTCGAGCGAGGCCGAGCGCGGCCACCAGCCGAGCCCGCTGACGGTGACCACCCGGTCCTCGTCGGCCAGGTAGATCATGATCGGGGCGACGCCCGCGAACTGCACCAGGTCGGGGTACACCACGCCGAGCGCGATTCCGGCGGCGACGCCCGCGTCGACGGCGTTGCCACCGGCTTCGAGCACGTCGTAGCCCGCCTGCGTCGCCAGATGGTGGCCGGAGCTCACCATGTGGTGGGTGGCATGGATGGGGGGCTGCATCGCCATTCGGGCTCTCCATCGGACCGGACGCACCGATGATACGCCAAAGCGCCGGGGTTGAACCGGCGCGGGCGATCGTGGTTCGATCGGGACGGCGAGGCGGGAAGGACCAATGGCATCGGACCGCATACCCGAGATCGACATCGCTCCGGTTCTCGCCGGCGATCCGCCGGGCAAGCGGCGGGTCGCCGAACGGGTGGGGGACGCGCTGGAGACCATCGGCTTTTTCACAATCGTGGGCCACGGCGTCCCCGACGCCCTGGTGCGCGAGGCGCGCGACCTCGCCTACGAGTTCTTCGCGCTGCCGCTGAAAGAGAAGATGCGGATCCCGCGGCCCAGCGTCGCCGCCACCCGGGGCTACGACCCGCCGGCGAACCAGAAGCTCGCCGCCACGCACGGCAACGAGTCCCCGCCCGATCTGCAGGAGATGTTCGGCATGGGCGATTTCGACCTGCCGGACGACCCCTACTACACCGAGGGCCACGGCGTGGACTTCTTCGCGCCCAATCTGTGGCCCGAGCGCCCGGTCCGGATGCGGCCCGTCTTCGAGGCGTATTACCGGGCGCTCGGCGGCATCGGCGACGAGCTGATGCGGGTCTTCGCGATCGCGCTCGGGATCGACGAGCGCTGGTTCGACGACAAGATCGCCCGCTCGATCAGCCATATCCGCTTCAACAAGTACATGGCCCAGACCGAGGCGCCGCTGCCGGGCCAGCTTCGCGCCGGGGCCCATACCGATTACGGGACGCTGACGATCCTCTATGGCGAGAACCGGCCGGGCGGGCTGCAGGCCCTCTCCCCGGACGGCGAATGGATCGACGTGCGCCCGCCGCAAGGCGCCTTCGTGGTCAATATCGGCGACATGATGGCGCGCTGGACCAACGACCGCTGGGTATCGACGCTGCATCGGGTGGTCAACCCGCCGCGCAGCGAGGACCGGGCCGAACGGCTCTCCATCGCCTTCTTCCACCAGCCCGGCCACGATGTCGAGATCGGCTGCATCGAGACCTGCCACGGCCCCGGCAACCCGATCCGATACGAGCCGGTGACCTATGGCGACTACCGCTACGAGAAGGTGCTCGCGAGCCGGCTCGCCGAGGACGCCGTGTCCTGAACCGCCCGCCACAGGAGATCCCGCCGATGCCCGTGATCCGCGTCGAAGTCCCCACCGGTACGCCCGTCGAGACGCAGAAGACCATCCGCAGCGAAGTCAAGGCGGCGGTGCTCAAGACGCTCGCGCCGAAGGAGACCAAGTACGACTATGTCGCCGTGCGCGAGGTGGTCGCGGAGATCGGCGACGGGGTGCCGCTGGTCGAGATCGACCTCAGGCCGGGCCGCGAGCCCGCGCGCAAGCGGGCGCTGGCCGACGCCATCGCCGAGGTCCTCGACGACACGATGGGCGTCAAGCCCGCCGACATCTATGTCGTGTTCCGCGAGAACCCGGGGGAGAACCACTATTGCGGCGGAACCCCCCTGCCCCCCTGGGTGCCGGCCGACGCGTAGCCCGGCGTCCCCGGGGGGCGCGGTTCCCGACGATGCGCGCGACGAGTCTCGTTCGCCGAACCGCCCGACCGTTGTTTCCGACCGTCAAGCCTGCGATCGACGCCAGGCTCCGCATGGGGGCGGGAGGGGCGGGCGCTTGCGACAGGCCGTTCCGCAACGTTCTGGAGGAACGCGCCGGCTTCTGCCGGCAGGCCGCGACTGGGGCGAGAAATGCGGGTCAGCGCTGCGGGACGAAACGCAACGGATCGCACGCGTGGATCGACTCTCGCCGCTTGTAGAGCTCGACGAGGGTGGCGACCTCGACCAGCGACAACGACATCAAATAGAGCCGGTGCGCCGCGGTCGGCAGGTCCCCGCCGAAATCGTCATCCAGATAGGCAAGGACTTCGTCCATCCGCAGCATCATCGCATCGTAGAAGGCGCGAATCTCCTCCATCGAGCTCGCCGCCTTCTTCTCGATCCTGGCGCGCTCCGGCTCCAGCGCCCAGTCCGCAAACGGGGCCAGCTCCGCGAATGCATCAGGCAATAGAGGCTCATTCATCGCCCGGTCTCTGTGTTCCGTCCATCGGGCCGGTCATGCGCATCGAGCGTACCGGCATAGTCGTCCAGGACCTTGTGAAAATGGCGGATCGGCAGTTCGTTGTCCTGCAGGATGAGATGGCTCCGCACCCGGGAGGCAATGCCCGCATGGACGCTTTCGTGCGTCGCCGTATCCTCCTGGAGCGTATCCCGAATCACGCATTTGAAATATTCCTGTTGGAGCCGTTCGCGCCGGGTCGCGGGCGCACTGAAATGCATCCGAATCTCCCAAACGGTCCGGTCGACCGCGGACGGCCACAACGTGTATGTGATGCACCCCATCCAGCGACCGACCTTGAACAGCGAAAGAATGCCGTTGGGAAAAAGCAGATAGTGGTCCAGGTCGCCAACCATATTCGGAAACCGGAAAGCCCCGGCGTCGTCGTCGCCGAAAAAGAGTGCGATTTTCAGCGGTGTCAGTTTTTGAAAGGACCGGTAATCGCAAGACCAGAAACTGTGATAGTCGTAGAGAATAACCTCCTTGAAGCGACAATTCCCGGTGTCGTTCTTCGCGAACGCAACGCCAAGCGTCAGGGGATGCTGGTAGGGCAGATGGTACGCTTCGTTCTGGGCGTCGAGCACGACCTTCCAGTTGGCACGCTCCTCCACCCTGTAGGTCTGCGACAGTTTCATTTCGTGGAACGGGCAGCCATCGAGCCGGTCGGCGACGCCGCCGAGATAGTCACGCAGCGTCTCGGCGGGGTCCGGCGCGAGATGGACGAAGACGAAGCCTTCCCAGATACCGGTATCGACCGTCGTCAAGCCGTGATCCCGCTTGTCCAGACCGAAGAAGTTCTCTTCCTCCGGGACGCCGACCAGCTCGCCCCGGTCGCTGTACGACCAGTTGTGAAACCGGCAGAACAGCGTGCCGCGACACGAGCCCCGTTCGTCTCCCACGAGCCGGTTGCTGCGATGGGAGCAGACATTGTGAAAGCCGCGCACGACGCCGTCCGAGCCCCGGATGACCAATACCGAGGCGTCGCAAATGGCGATGTCGCGGACGAAATAGTCGCCCGCATGCGGAATTTCTTCCACCCGGCCGACCTGGAGCCACGACCTGCGAAAGACCCGCTCGCGCTCGAGGACGAAATGCTCCTCGGAAATGTAGGGCTCGGTGGGCAGCGGATGTGTCCCCAACTCCGGATACTTGCTTGACCAGGTCTCTAGGCGCATACCTGTCTCCGTTGCCCGGTCTCTCGACGGCCGCGACGCCTCCTCCGCCCGGTCTCGCTCACCGGCTCGACTGCGGTCCGGGCCACGACGTCTCCCGGGATCCGTTTCCCTAGCGCTGGAATGTACGGCGCTACCGAGGATTGCGCGTCCCCAACTTGGGGGAGAATTGACAAGAACCTTTGCTGTGTTTCGGCGGACCACCCAGAGTCTTGGCGGTGGTCTCGCGCGCCGGCCTGCCACCTCTATTCCGATCCGTTCGCATGCGACGGAATCTGGAGGTCCACCAAAAAGTGCTCTTAGACCGGCGCTATGCTGACGAGAACATGAACCAATAGGCCGGGTCAATTCGATGACATAGTGTTGATATCGAGGTCGCTAATGTCCTGCAACCTGCGATGGGAAAGTGGAAAAGACTGCAATTCCGCTGCTTCCAAGCTCCCATTCAATATCCAGCCGACTCATTCATTGCGGCAGGTCACCGGGCTTGGGGGCGAGGCGCTGGAGACCATCGACTTCTTCACCTCCGTGGGCCACCGCGTTCCCGACGCCCTGGTGCGGGAGGTGCGCGACCTCGCCCACGAGTTCCTCGCGCTTCCGCTGGAAGAGAAGCTGCGCACCCCGCGGCCCCGCATCGCCGCGACCAGGGGCTACAACCCGCCGGCGAACCAGAAGCTCACCGGTACGCTGCTGGCGTGCATGACATACGCCTCGACTCCGCGGCCGACAGGCCAGCGCGCCAGCCAGAAACCGTCGCGACCTGCCTCATACGCCACGCAGACCCGCTCGACCCGACGGCCCGAAGCCTGCCCGAAGCCTGGGACGCCGCGTCGCGCCAGCCATGCAGAACAGCCGGCAACCCGAACGCATCGACCGCCAGCTTCTGCAACCGACGCCGCGAAACGCCCGGCAACCGACCGGCAACCAGCCGGCCCGTCACGCCCATCTCGACCATCGCAATCAGCGTGCTATCCTCCGACGGGGCGACGGGGCGACGGGGCTGTGGCTCAGATCGTGCGTTCCGGCCATGGGACAGTCTCCTTTCCAGATTCAAAGGGCGACTGAATGCCACAGCGCCGCCGCCCACCCCATAGCATCTCGATACGGCCTTTCGGGCCTACTCGGGTTGAGGCAGGGGTTTCAGGAGGCCGAGAAAGCACCCTCATCCAGAGTAGCCCGCCGCAGGCGGGCGTATCGAAGGACGGGGATGGCGGCTACAGCGCGTTGGCGGGCCAGCGTATCGTGCGCCACAGATGCGAGGCCGAGGTGTTGTCGTTGCCGAGCCCCTCTTCCGGCTGGCGGAACTCGCGGCCGATGACGTCCTCGAACTGGTCGATCTCGACACGGACATCGGGATCGAAGGAGTAGAGGTCGTTCACGCAGATGATCCGCGCCGACATGTACCACTTGTGCTGCCTGGCCTCCTCGTAGGCGGCCACGACATAGGGTTCGGGCCGGTAGTCGTCGCCGAACATCCTGCGGTAGTTCTCCGGGTAGTCGTAGCCGACCGACTCGTCGGCGAAGAACCTGAGCGCCTGGTGGGCGCGGATCGCCCAGCTCACCTCCTCGTCGACATAGGGCTCGATCATCTGCGCGCCCCAGTAGCCGTGATCGGTGCGGATGAACCCGGCCACCGCGATGTCGTGCAGCAGGCAGGCGAGCACCATCTTGTCCGACAGGCCGTTCTTCTGCGCGAGGTTGGCACTCTGCAGCAGATGGTCCAGCGCAAAGGGATCGAAACGGCAGCGGAAGAAGTCGAGCAGTGTGGGCTTGTCCGGCAGCGGCGGCAGGCGGGGGTCCTCGCCCATCAGCATCCGCCCGCCGAACGCGTTGTCGCCCAGGCTCTGCTCGCCATGGGCGAGGTTGTAGATCAGGGACTGGCCGACGATCCGCTCGCCCAATTCCCGCATCTGGCGGTACTCCAACTCGTCGGCGCGCTCGGACAGGGTAGGCGCGTTCACCATCGGGATTTCCTCTCTCCCCGCGTCGAAACGACCCGACGAGGCTAGAACGGGGACGGAGGACCGTCAACGGACGCGGACCGGGCGGGGATCCGGTTCACGCCCCGGCGGCTTCCTCGGCGACCAGCCGCTCCACGATCGTGCGGGCCCTGAGCGGTCCGGCGTCGTACTTGAAGTCGACGGTCCTGGCCGATGGATCGAGGTCGATGGATTTCTGCTGCGCCTCGAAGATGGAGATGTCTTCTCCGACCACCGCGTGCTGCTGGCGGTAGAACTCCTGCAGACGATCCTCGGTGTCGCTGAAATCGTGCGACAGGGCCCAGAAGTAATGCGTCGTCGTCTCGGTCTCCGGGGTGATGCCGTGGCACACGTTGAAGCCCCAGCGGTTCTCCCCGGTCTTGCCCTCGGGGGCGCCGGTTCCGGTCGACGCGGCGCCGTTGTCGATTATGAAGAAGCAGGGCGGCCTGAACTCGGAGATCTGCCAGCGGTCGATATTGGTCTCGTACCGGCCGAACTGCCGATAGGTGCGAACCGCGGGGACGTCGAGCGTCCATCGCGAAACCCTCACGATATCGCCCTCGACCTCGGTCGTCACTTTCGCCAGCTCGGCGAGCTCCGCCTGGCCCACGCTGGACGCATGCAGATAGGCGAGGTGCGAAAGGTCCAGCAAGTTGTCGATGATGAGCTGGTAGTGGGTCTCCAGCCTGACATGCTTTCTGGTCACGCCGTAGCCCGGCTTTCGAAGCGTCGAGAAATCGGGGATCAGGGCTTCGTCGGCCCTTTCCGGGCTTCCCATCCAGACGAAGATGCAGCCATGGCGGTCGACGACCGGGTAGCTCCGCACCCTCGCCTCCGCCGGGATTGCAGACTGCCCGGGGATCCCGACGCAGGCGCCCGTGCGGTCGTAGACGAAGCCGTGATAGATGCACCGGATGCGATCGCCCGAGACGGTTCCCATGGAGAGCGGCACGCGCCGATGCACGCAGCGGTCTTCCAGCGCGATCGGCGCGCCGCCGGCGTCCCGGTACAGGACGATCGGTTCGCGCAGCAGGACCAGGCCGAGCGGCGTGTCCCGAAGCTCGTCCGACCACGCCGCCACGTACCAGGAATTTCTGACGAACATGGGCTCAGTCCCTACAGGTTGCTCGATCCGTCGCTCATCGGACCGGTCAATGGCTGCCGTAGAATTTCTCGATGACCATCTCGCTCAGCACGACGAGCGCGTAGAACATCAGCCCGACGACGCAGAGCACCGTTATCGCGGCGAGCCCGAGATCGGTCTGCTGGCGCGACGACGCGAACAGGATGAGATAGCCGAGCCCCTCGGTCGAGGCGATGAACTCTCCCACCACGACGCCGATGATCGCAAGCGTCACCGCGACCTTCATGCCGGCGAAAATGTAGGGGAACGAATAGGGAAACCGGACGTGGATGAGGACCTGCCAGTCGCTTGCGCCGACTGCCTTGCAGAGCCGGAGCATGTCGCGGTCGACCGCCTGCAGGCCGGTGACGGTGGAGATCAGGATCGGGAAAAAACTGATGAAGATGGAGAACGCGACCCGCGACTCCGCGCCGATCCCCAGCCAGACGATGAACATGGGCGCCAGCGCGATCTTCGGGATCAACTGAAAGAAGACCAGATTCGCGTAGAGCGCCCGGTTGATCGGCGGCGAGTAGATCATGATGGCCGCCAGCACGATCCCGATCGGGATGGAGATCCCGAACGCCACCAGCGTCTCGTAGGTGGTGGGCACGGCGTGCTTGAGCAGCAGCCCGAGAAAATCGAGCAGCTTGTCGAAGATGGCGCTCGGCGGCGGCAGGATCGAATGCGCGATCCCGCTTTGTTGGACCAGGAGTTCCCAGGCGAGCAGCGCCATCACCGCCGTCAGGATCGGCAGGACCGACGCGAGCAGAGCCTGCCGGGAAAGCGTGATCAGTCGCCGGCGGTAGCGCCCGGGCCCCTCGATGACGGACCCCTCGACCGGCAGGATTTGTGGCTGGTCCTTCACGACGCCGCCCCGCGCTCTGCCGCGCCGTTGCTCCGCGCTACCTCGATTTGCTCGCGCAGCATGGCGCAGATCTCGTTGAACTCCGGCGTCTCGCCGAGGCTGATGTCCCGCGGGCGCGGGAACGGGATGCTGGTGTCGCTGATGATCGTCGACGGGCGGTCGCGCATGACCAGCACGCGGTCGGACAGAAGCACCGCCTCGCGGATCGAATGGGTGACGAAGATCGCCGTCTTGCGGTAGGTCTGCCAGAGATCCAGCATGAGGATGTTCATCTCGTCGCGCGTCATCGCGTCGAGCGCGCTGAACGGCTCGTCCATCAGCAGCACCCGGGGATCGCTGATCAGGGCGCGGCAGATCGCGACCCGCTGGCGCATCCCACCGGACAGCTCCCTGGGCTTCGCCCTCTCGAACCCGGCCAGCCCGATGGTGTGGAGAAGCTCAAGCGCGCGGTCCATGTACTGCCTGCGGGACAGGCGCATCATGTCGATCGGGAACATCACGTTGTCCATCGCCGACTTCCACGGCAGCAAGGTGGGATCCTGGAGCATGATCCCGAACTCCCGCCTCGGTCCCGTCACCGGCTCGCCGCCGGCATGGATCTCCCCGCTGGTGATGCTCTCGATCCCCCCGATCATCATCAGGAGCGTGCTCTTGCCGCAGCCGCTCGGCCCCAGCAGCGCGACGAACTCGCCGTCGGCCACCGAGAAATCCGCGTTGCGGACGGCTTCCAACGGCCTTCCGTTGGCGTGGTAAACCTTGCGCACTTGCCGGCATACGATGTCGGCGTCGCGCTCGCCCCCGGGACCGGAAGAAGTCCCGGTCATCCGATCCTGCGCCATTCCGGCCCCGGGGTCGTAAGCCGCTACGCTAGACCTTCAGGCCCAGGATCTCGCCATAGCTCCTGGACTTCTCCCTGGCCGCCTTCCACTCGTCGGGCGTGAGCGTGACCTTGCCGATCATGTCGTTGGAGACGAACGACTCGACGGGCGGCGGGCTCGGGTCCTCCTTCTTGGCGACGAACTTGCGCACCAGCTGGATCTGCTCGCGGATCTTGTCGAGATCGGTGTAGCCGAGAGAGTGCTTCATCGTCTCCTCGGTGATCAGATTCGCGTTGATCATGTTTACGCCGAGCTCGACATCGAGCTTGCCCTTCGTCAGCGCGGCAATCTCCGGATACTCCTTGAGATGGCGTTCGACCGCCTCTTCGGGGTTGAGCAGAGCGAATTTCTGCCCCTCCAGCAAGCCGGCGACGATATCGGCGCAGACCTGCGGCTCCTTCTTCAGGAACTCGGGCCGGATCAGCGAGTTGACCCAGTAGAACTTGAGCCCCACGCCCGAGAACGGCAGGAGCTTCACCTTGAAGTCCTTCATGATGAACTTGGGCGTCGAGCTCATCCCGAAGCCGACGATGATGTCTACGCGTCCGGAGAGCAGCGCCTGCTCGACGAGCTGCGAATCGAGCGCGACGACCTGGATCTTGCTCTCGTCGACCCCGGCGAGCTTAAGGTAAGTCGGCACGAACGGCGTCTCGCCGCTGGTCGGCACCAGGCCGAGCTTCTTGCCCTCGAAGTCCTTGGGCGTGTTGATCGGCCCGTCGGCGGGCACGATGAAGCCCATCGTCGAATCGTAGGCGTGGGTCGCGACGAATCTGAGGTCGAGGCCGCGGAACATGCCCAAGAGCGCGGTCGAGGTCGCCGCGCCGCCGACATCGAACTTGCCGGTGTTCATCGCCTGGATGGTCGCCAGCGAGCCGTAGCCACGCTTGACGCTGACGTCGAGCCCGCGCTTCTTCCAGAACATCTGCTTGGCCAGCGTGACATAGGCGTACTGGCCGGTGGGCAGCCACGAGAGCGTGAAGTCGAGCGTCTTGTTCTTGGCGATGGCGGGGGCCGGGAACCCCATCGCGCCGCCCAGCACGGCCGTCGCCACGCCGGCGCCGGCGCCCTTCATGACCTCCCTTCGCGTGATCGTCCTATTCGGGTTTCTCGCCATTGGTCGTCCTCCTGTCGCGGCGGCTTCCCTATGCCGGGTCCGCCGGTTGGGTTCTTGCTGCGATATCCTTGTGCAGCTGTCTGATGATGTTGCGCGCGATCGTCAGCCCGGTATCCGCCTCGATCACCGCCCGGCTCCGCACGTCGTAGGGCGTCGCGCCGGCCGGGTCGGTATCGAGCGAGTGCTGCTGGGCTTCGTACATGACCACATCTTCACCGATGACCTGGTGATGCTGCCGGTAGAACTCCGGCCGATCCTGCTCCTCGATCATCTCCAGATCGTGGGCGATGACCCAGAACTGATGCGTCGTCCTCTCCGTCTCGGGGGTGATGCCGTGATAGACCTGAAACCCCCATTCTCCGGGGGTGTCGAGTCTCGAATTGTCGCCGTTACCGCTGTTTGCCGCGGCGCACCCGTTGTTGATGTAGAAGTAGGAGGGGTAGATGTACTTCCCGACCTGCCACCGGTCGAATTGCCCCTGGTAGGGTCCGAACTGCGCGTAGTTGGGGGCGGCGGGGACATCGACCATCTCCCGCGTCACGCTGACGTCGTTGCCCTCCCGCACGATGTCGATCGTCGCGTCCTCGGCGACGGGCGCGTTGCCGATCGTCGTGTTGTGGACATAGGCGACATGCGAGAGATCGAGCAGGTTGTCGAAGATCAGCAGGTAGTTCGCCTTCACGTACAGCCGCACCTTGCTGCACCCCCATGACGGGTCGCTCAGCCGCGGAAAGCTGACTATCTTGCCGGGGTCCGCGCGCTCGGGATCGCCCATCCAGATCAGTATGAACTGGTCGCGTTCCACCACCGGATAGGCCCGCGTGCGCGCGCGGCGCGGGACCCGGACCTGTCCGGGCACGTGCACGCACTGGCCCGAGCAGTCATAGACCAGCCCGTGATAGCCGCATTCGATCCCGTCGTCGACGAGCCGGCCGAGCGACAGCGGAAGCTTGCGGTGCGCGCAGCGGTCTTCGAGCGCGACCACGCTGCCGTCCCGCTTCCTGTACATGACGACCGGCCGGTCGAGCAGGGTCCGGGGAAACAGGGACCGGCCGATCTCATCGGACCAGGCGGCGACGTACCAGTTGTTCTCCAGGAACATCCTCGTCTTCTCCCCGGGTCGTGCGCAGACCCGGCGTCACCGAGGCGGCGCGTCGGATTTCCGAGCGATCTGCGTGTTGATCGCCCGGGCCAGGTCCAGCCCGCCATCGGCGACGATGGTCGCGTCGGACTTGAGGTCGTCGGCGGTAGCGCCGTGGGGGTCGCTCGACAGGGCCTTCTGCTGGGCCTCGAAGATCACCCGGTCCTCATTGATGATCTGATCGTTCTGACGATAGAACTCGGCCGTCGTCGCCGCGTCCGCCGCTCCCTTCTCGTGCAGGATGTAGCGGAACTGGTGCGTCGTGACCTCGGTCTCCGGCGTAAGGCCGTGAAACACCTGAAAGCCCCAATGCCCGGGCTGCCATATGGCGTCGCCGGGGGGGCCGCCCTCGGGTATGCCGCGGCTGGCGGGAACCGAGCCGTAGCTCACCCGGATGTAGGAGGGCGGCTGGAACTGGGATATCGTCCACATGTCGATATTCTCGCGGTACTCGCCGAACTCGGCGAAGGTGCGCGACGGCTGGACATCCCTTGCCCAGCGCTTCACCTGCACCGTGTCGCCGTGGCGCTCGTTCGCCACCTTCGCATCTTCGGAGACCGGCGGGTTCCCGGTCGTGGTGGCGTGCACGTAGGGCAGGTGCGAGAGATCCAGCAGGTTGTCGACGATCAACTGGTAGTTGCCGAGGATGTGGAGCGCGATCCGGTGACGCCCCAGGCTGGGATCGGTCAGCCGGCTGAAATCCGGGATCTTCCCTTCGTCGGCCAGCTCCGGGGCGCCCATCCAGATCCAGACATAGCCGTGCCGGTCGACGACGGGGTAGGACCGGACCCGCGCGCCCCTGGGGATGCGCTCCTGGCCCGGCACCTTGATGCAGGCCCCCGTGCGGTCGTAGACCAGCCCGTGATATCCGCACTCGATGGTGTCGTTGTCCAGCCGGCCCAGCGACAGCGGAAGCCGGCGATGGGCGCAGCGATCCTCGAACGCCACCACGGCGCCGTCCGAGGCGCGAAACAGCACCACGGCCTGACCGAGAAAGGTCCGCGCCAGGAGCTTCCGGCCGAACTCGTCGGGGAAGCCGGCGACATACCAGAAGTTTTCCAGAAACATGGCCGTAGCCTCTCACGTCGTCCAGGTCGACTCGTGGAACAGGGTCTCGACCCCGATCCGTCGATCGATCAGCTCCTGGTCCACCATGTCGTCGATGAACCTGTCGAGGTAGTCCCGGTTCGCGGCCAGGCCCGAGGGGAACAGGTCGGCGCCCATGGTCTCGCGCTGCTGCTCGTACTCGGAACGCCCGAAGGCGAGCTGGAGGAACCCGGGGTCGTCGTAGAACGCGTCCGCCTGGATTTTGGCGTCCTCCCAGACATCGATGATCGCCAGCGGCAGCCACGGCTCCCGGTCGACGACGTCTTGGCGAAAGCTGAGCACGTGCATGATCGGGAAGTACCCGTTCTTGTCGAAATAGCGCTCCGCGACCGCGCGGCTGTCGGGAAACAGGCGGCGGACGCGATCGGTCCGCTCAAGGATCTCGGGTGGCGGCTCGGGGTGCAGGATCGCGTCCAGCTCGCCCTCGATCAGCATCCGGCCCAAGTCCTTGCCGCCGGCAATAGCCTGGATGGAGAGTCCCTCGCGGGGCTGCCACGGGATCAGCTCCGGGTTCTGGGCGTACCAATGAATGTCGGCCCAGCTCACGCCGTATTCGCGCCTGAGGTCGCCTTTCAGGAGCACGCAAAGCGTGTTCTGAAACGACCAGACCCCGACCCTCTTTCCGCTCAGGTCGGAAGGCGCCTCGATACCGGCGTCCACGTTGACGAAAATCTGGCTCTGGCTGAACAGACGCCGGGGGAACACCGGCGTCGCCGAGAACGGCAGGTTGCGGCTCTTCGCCATGATGTAGGACGCCAGCGATTGCTCGCAGATATCGAAGGCGTGCTCGTTGAACATCCGGCCGTGACGGTCCATGCCGTCCCGGCGTCCCGGCATCGGGCCGACGGCGACTTCGAGGGGAACGAGCTCCAGGCTCTCCGGCAGCGCGACGGTCCCCATGAAGAACGGGATGTGGCGATCGTAGCGTTCCAGCGCGATGCTCACGGAGGTCGTGTTCATTCGAACACCCCTGGCCTGTCTCGCGTCACAGAACTCCGGCCCCTGGAGTTTCGACTTGCGTCCGGGTGGTGTCAACGGCGGGCCGCGAAGGCCACCGCGCGATCTACTTCGGGCCTGCGTGCGGCTAAACTGACGCCTTCCCCGATTTTCCTTAGGAGCAATCATGCCAGAGAGAGTCGTCGCCGAACCGGGGGTGCATCCCGACCTCGCGGCCCAGATGGCGCTCTATGCCACGCCGCGGATCATCACCACGCGGGGTCGCATCCATACCGCGCATTGCTATACCGGCTCGAACTGCACGCTCATCGTGGGCACCGACGGCTGCGTGCTCGTGGATACGCTGAGCGGCGAGCTCCCGGGCGACGAGGCCGCCGCCGCCTTCCGCGAGATCACCGACCTTCCGATCCGGGCCGTGATCGTGACCCATTTTCACGGCGATCACGTCAGCGGCATCTTCAGCTTCGTCTCCGAAGAGGACATCCGGGCGGGCAGGGTGGAAGTCATCGCCCAGTCCGAGCTGACCGACAATCTGTTGCGCGACGAGGGCATTCTCGCGCCGATCCGGCGCCGCCGCGGCCCCTATCAGTTCGGCGCGCATCTGGGATTCGGCGAGACCGGCTCCTTCGGCAGCGCGATCGGCGCCCCGCCCCGGCGCGGCAAGGCGGGCTTCGCCAACCCGACCCGGACCTTCGAGGACAGGCTGGAGGTCGAGATCGCCGGCATCCGGCTGCACGTCGTGCACGTGCCGAGCGAGACCGACGACCAATGCGTCGTCTGGCTGCCCGACGAGAAGGTGCTGATCTCCGCCGACGCCATCCAGGGCATGACCTTTCCCAACGTCTATGCGCTGCGCGGCACGCAGTTTCGCAACCCGATGCTGTGGGCCAAGGGGATCGACCGGCTGCGCGCCTTCGAGGCGGAGATCCTTATCCCCCACCACGGGCCCACCGTGGAGGGCGCGGATGCCGTGGACGACGTGCTGACCGCGCATCGGGACGCGATCCAGCACCTGCACGACCAGGCCGTCAGATGGATCAACAAGGGCTGCACCTGGGACGAGCTCGCGGAGAAGGTGACCATGCCGCCGCATCTCGCCTCGCATCCCTGGCTCGGCGAGTTCTACGGCAGCTACAAGCACTCGGTGCGCAGCGTCTATGCCGGCTATGTCGGCTGGTTCCAGGGCGACGCGGTGGAGCTGGATCCGCTGCCCTGGCGCGAACGGGCGGAGCGCTATGTGCGCGCGATGGGCGGGCGCGACGCCGTGCTCGCCGAGGCGCGGCGGGCGATCGCGGACGGGGATTTTCGCTGGGCGGCCGACATCGCCACCTGGGCGGTCAGGGCGGACAACGCCGACATGGAGGCGCGCGGCGTGAAGGCGGCGGCGCTCCGCGCCTGGGGCTACGGGCAGAAGACCAGCACATGGCGCAACTGGGCGCTGTGCCAGGCGCTGGAGCTGGAGGACGGCCTGGGCGAGCAGCGCGGCGGCCACCGGATCCAGCCCGACCGGGCGCGCAACTACCCGATGGGCGGGTTGCTGGAGCTGCTGACTGTCCGGCTGAGGGCCGAGGACTGCATGGACACCCGGATCGTGCTGGTCTTCGCGACGACCGACACCGGGGAGTCGTTCGCCCTGGAGATCCGGTGCGGCATCTGCCAGTTCCACGAGACGCCGCCGGAACGCCGCGACGCGACGCTCACCTTCCCGCGGCGGTTCCTGAGCGCCTGGGCGGGGGGCGGTCCGAGCTTCGAAGACGGTATCGAGAGCGGTGAGGTCGCCCTCGACGGCGAGCTCTCCGCCGTCGCGGAGTTCTTCTCGAAGTTCGAGCCGTCGGGCGGCACCGCCGATTTCGCGCTCGGGGTGCGCTGAGAGGCTCTGAAGCCCGGTTCAATCGACCGGCTCGACCGGTTCCAGGAGCCGTCGGAGCGCCGCGACCTCGGGCGAGCCGGGGTCCGCGTTCCGCCAGCCCTCGGCGGCGCGGCGCAGATTGCCTTCCGCCTCGTCCAGGTTTCCGAGGCCGAGCTGCGCCCGGCCGAGACGGAACAGGTCGCGGATCGTCGGGCGCGGGTCGAGGCGGCTTCGCTGCACGGCTTCGGCCTCGGCGAAGCGCTCGGTGCGCAGACAGGCCTCGATCAGCGCGTCCCAAAACACCTCGTGCTGGGCGTTGCTGCCGCCGACGCCCTCGATGCGCCCGATCGCCGGCGCCATCGCGCCGATGGCCGCGCCGTAATCCCCGCGGGCGAACGCCCAGGCGCCCTCGACCAGCGGCAGCGCCACCTCGACCGCCCGCGCCCGGCCATCGGCGCCGAGCTCGCGGAGACCGGCGACCAGCGCGTCCTTGCCCGCCTCGTTGCCGGCGCCGGCGAAGGCGAGGGCTGCGTTCATGCCGTCCCATTCGCCCCGCGCCGGGCCGGAGACGCTGGCGGCAAGCGGCTGTAGCTCGTCCCACTGTTCCGCTTCCGGCGCGTAGCCGTAGACCATGCAGCGCCACAGGAAGGAGGCGGCGTTGTTGAGCGTGCTGCGATGCGAGCAGACCGCGGGGCGGACTGCCGTCCGGTAGACCTCCATCGCCCGCGCGTGGCGGCCCAGCCCGAGCTCGAACAGCGCGAGGTGCCACGACGTGTGGCCGAACATCGGCGCCCCGGGATCGAAGTCGCCGAGCCACGGGCCGAGAAACGCCGCGCCTGCCCCGTCGTCCTTGGTGTCGGCATAGACATGGGCCAGCGTGTGGGCAGCCCACAGGTTCTTCGGGTTGAGCGCGAGCGAGCGCCGCGCCTCCTCTACCGCCTTGTCGTAGTTGCCGCACTCGCCGAGCGCGAAGCCGTACTGGCCGGGGAACCACCAGTCGTCGCCGTAGTCGCCGGCGAACGACTCGAGCAGCTCGTGCTGCAAGCGCTGGCGGTCCTCGCCGCCGCTGTAGAACAGGTATCGGTCGGCGCCGAACAGGATCAGGGCGTCGCGCGGGAACTCCGAGAGATGGTCCTGCATCAGCGCGAAGGCGCGCGCGCCCTCGCCCTCGGCAAGCGCCGCGATCGCCTCGACGTGCTGCCGCTCCCGTTTCGTGGCGTTGGCGGCGAGCGAGCGCGCCACTGCCGCGGTCTCCTTCGCCTCGTCGCGCCGTCCGCTGTCGCGCAGCACCACGGTCAGCGCGGCCGGCGCGAGCGCGAAGCCGGAATCCGCCGCCGCCGCTCCCCTCAGCGCCGCCTCGCCGCCCGGGTTGCCGGACAGATGGAGATCGACGCCGTCGCGGTAGCGCGAAGCGGCCGCCGCGCTGGCGGTGGCGATGGGAAACCCGTAGCGGTCGCGATGCATGTCACATGCCTCCCCGCGGGTCGGAGGTCCGGGGACGCGGTCAGCCGCCCTTCTCGGTGGTCGGGTCGATCGTCTTGCCGATGGCGGTCACCCTGGTCGCCGGGAACCCGCTGATTTCCGCGTGCCTGCGGATGATATCCTCGTCGCTCGCGAGGTACACGCAGAATGTCTTGTCCGCCGCGACGTAGCTCTCCACCCACTGGATGTCGGGGGCGAGCTGGGCCAGCGCCTCGTTCGACTTGGCGGCGGCCTCGGCGAGCTGCTGGCGTTCCAGCGTCCCGACCTCGGGAATGTCGCGTTCGATGATGTACCGGTTGAGTGCCATGACGTCCTCCTGTGTTTCGGGTGCTAATAGCCGGCCTCGCGGTCTACCTCCTGGAGCAGCCGCCGGCCGGCCTCGCGACGCCTGATATTGGCGACGATCTGCGGCGCCAGCTGGGCGATATCGGGGCGTCTTGCGACATGCGGCATCACCGTCACCTTGGGATGGTCCCAGAGCGGGCTCTCGAGCGGCAGCGGCTCGGGCGAATGCACGTCGAGCGCGGCGTGGTAGAGATGGCCCGAATCGAGCGCCGCGATCAGGTCTTCGGTGACCACGTGCTCGCCGCGGCCGATATTGATCACCATGCCGCCCGCCGGCATCTTGGCGAACGCCGCCGCGTTCAGGATGCCGCGCGTCTCGTCGGTCAGCGGCAGCAGGCAGACGACGATATCCGAGCGTTCGAGGATCGCGCCCAGGCGCTCCGCGCCGGCGAAGATCGGGATCCCGGCATCGGGCTTCGGCGTCCGCGTCCAGGCGGCGACGTCGAACCCCAGATCGCCGAGGATGCGCGCTGGCTTGCGCGCCATCGTGCCGTAGCCGAGGAAGCCGATGGTGCGTTCCTCGGGCCGCTTCTGCGCCACCTCGCGCCATTCCCCGCGCGCCTGACGCTCGCCATAGGTCGGCATCTGGCGGTGCAGCCGGAGCACGTGCATGACCGCGTATTCGGTCATCATCGGGTCGCCGTCCTCGGGCTCCAGCTTCGACAGCGGCACGTCCGGCAGGCCGGGATGGCGGACGAATCCGTCGACGCCCGCCTGGCGGGTCAGCATCGCCTTGAGGTTGGGGAATGCCGGCCAGTCGTCGAGATTGGGGCGGGTGAAGGCGAGATACTCGATATCGGCCGGGTCGCCGATCTCGGGCCAGAACCGCACCTCCAGATCGGGCAGCTCGGCGTTGATCGCCACCCGCCAGTCCTCTTGCGTGCCCATCATCAGGTTGATTATCAGCAGTGCCATGGTCGTCCTCTGCGGCCGCCCCGGCCCTAATTCTCGCCCCTGTCCTCGGGCGCATCAAACCAAAACCGGCGCCCCCGCCCTTGAACCGTCCGGCGCGTTCGTCTCCAATCGCCCCACCGCCCAATCGTCAAGGACGGACAGACCCGCATCTCGTAGCTGGAGGCACCATGAAGCCATTGTTCAAGACCATCACCGTCGCCGCGCTGTCGGGCGCGATCTGCGCCTGGAGCGTGGCGGTTTCGGCACAGGACTACTATGCCGGCAAGACCATCAAGGTCGTCGTGCCGTTCTCCAAGGGCGGCGCCACCTTCGTTTCGGCCAAGTTCCTCGAGCCCTTCTTCGAGAAGCATCTCCCCGGCAACCCCTCCATCGACGTGGTCGACCGCCCGGGCGGCGGGTCGATCCTGGGGGCGAACTGGTTCGTCAAGAACGGCAAGCCGGACGGGATGACGATCCTGTTCACCACGTCTTCGACCGCCAATCCCTACGTGCTGGGCAAGAAGGAGGTGCAGTACGACCTGGCCAAGATGCGGGTGGCCTACAGCCATCCGTTCGGCGCGGTCGCCTATACCTCGCCCAGCACCGGGGTCAAGTCGGCCAAGGACATCCTCAAGCCGAAGAAGCCGCTGATCTACGGCGGGATCGCGGCGGCCGCCAGCGACCTCCCCGGGCTGCTGTCCTTCGAGGTCCTCAAGCTCGACATCAAGGCGGTGCTCGGGTTCCCGGGTCGCGGCCCGATCCGCCTCGCCTTCGAGCGCGGCGAGACCAATCTCGACTACCAGTTCACGCCGGTCTACCTGACACAGGTCCGCACCCTGATCGATGCCGGCAAGGCGATCCCGCTGTGGTCCGGCGGCTCGGTCGGGCCCGACGGGCGGCTGACCGAGCGCGACAGCGTGAACTCCGACGTGCCCTCGGTGTTCGAGGTCCACAAGCTGCTCTACGGCAAGGAGCCGAGCGGGCAGGCTTGGGACGCGTTCCAGGCCATCGCGTCGGTGACCTACGCCTTCGGACTGACCGGCTACATGCCGGAAGGGACACCGGACAGCGTGCTGGCGATCTTCGACAAGACGGTCGCCGCCATCAACGCCGACCCCGAATTCCAGAAGGCGAGCCAGGAAGTCACGGGCGGGGCCAAGCTGTTCCCGAGCTCGGTCGCCGAGCCGGCGGTCAAGAAGTCGCTCCAGGCGCCGCCGGAGCTGAAGGCCTATCTCCGCGACCTGCTGTCGAAAAAGTACAACGTGAAGTTCTGAGCGCGACGATCCGGCGGGCCGTCCGTGGCCCGCCGGACATTTTCCCTTACAATCGAACGGGTCTTCCGCCAGGCTTCGAGGCCCGCCCATGTTCGAACACGCCGCGGTCGCGCTCGAACTGCTGCTGACCCCGATCCGGCTGCTGGCGCTGTTCGCCGGGATGGTCGCGGGCATGGTGTTCGGCATGCTCCCGGGGCTCGGGGGCGTCGCCGCGGTCTCGATCCTGCTGCCCTTCATATACCTGCTGGACCCGTTCGCCGGACTCGCTCTGCTGCTCGGCGCCATCTCGGTGGTCTACACGGCGGACACGATCACCTCGGTGCTGATCGGCGCGCCGGGATCGCCGGCGTCGGCGCCGACGGCGATCGAGGGGCATGCGCTCGCCAAGCAGGGACAGGCCGCCCGAGCGCTCGGCGTCGGGTTTTTGGCTTCCATGGTCGGCGGCATCCTGGGCGCGGCGATCCTGCTGTTCGCCATTCCGGTGGCCGGGCCGATCGTGTTGTCGCTTGCCACGCCCGAGCTGTTCATGTTCGCCGTCGTGGGGCTCTACTACGCCGCCAGCATGATCACCCGGGACTGGGCGAAGGGGCTGGGTGCTGCCTGTTTCGGGCTGCTGCTCGGCGTGGTCGGGCCGGCGCCGGCGGCGGCCGATTTCCGCTTCACCTTCGACCAGGCCTATCTGCTGGACGGCTTCTCGCTCACCATCGTCGCGCTCGGCCTGTTCGGGATCGCCGAGGTGATCGCGATGCTGGCCTCGGGCGGCGGCATATCCGCCGAAGCGACGGTGCTCACCCGGTGGGGCGCCGGTTTCGCGGATTTCTGGCGCAACAAGTGGCTGGTCCTGCGGGCGTCCATCATCGGCATCTTCGGCGGCTTCGTTCCGGCCGTCGGGGCCAGCGCCTCGACCTGGGTGGCCTATGGCCATGCCCGGCGCTCGACGAAGGACCGCTCACGCTTCGGGCATGGCGA
This sequence comes from Defluviicoccus sp., assembly GCA_028821395.1. Classification (GTDB taxonomy): domain Bacteria; phylum Pseudomonadota; class Alphaproteobacteria; order MPNO01; family MPNO01; genus MPNO01. The sequence continues at coordinate 31,570 of JAPPGP010000013.1, read as the reverse complement.
GATCCGCGGCGTCGCCGCCGCCGAGGGCGCCAACAACGCCACCATCATCTCCGACCTCGTCCCCACCGTCCTGTTCAGCGTGCCCGGCGGACCGGCGGCGGCAATCTTCCTCGGCGCCCTGTTCACCTTCGGCTACTACCCCGGCCCCCGCATGGTGAGCGAGAACCCGGACTTGATGTTCCTGATCGTCTGGAGCGTCGCACTGACCTCCGTCGTGGGCGCCGCGCTGTGCTTCGCGATCACCCCCTATATCGCCCGCCTCACCACCATCCGGTTCGCGCTGCTTGCCGCGCCGCTGCTCCTGGTGATGATCATCGGCGCCTACCAGGCGACCAACACGACGGGCGATATCGCCATGCTGATCGTGCTCGGCGTGGTCGGCTGGATGATGAAGCAGGCCGACTGGCCGCGCGCGCCGGCGCTGGTGGGCTACGTGCTGGCGAAACCGATGGAGCAGTATTTCTGGCTCTCCAACCAGCTGCATGGCTGGTCCTGGCTGGTCCGCCCGGGGGTGCTGATCATCGCCTCCTTCATTCTCATACCGCTGATCGTCCAGCTCTATCGCCGGGCGGCCGCCGCGCGCCGGGATGGCGGGACGGAAGAAACGGCGCCCGCCGCGCCCGTCGTGGGCCACCTCGAACGCCCGCTGGTCGAGCTGGGCCTGGCCGCGGCGATGGTGATCGCCTTCGCCTATGCGTTTCTCGAAATGCTCGGCTTCGCCGCCGATTCGAGGCTCCTGCCATCTCTGGCGATCGTGCCCGGCTTCGTTTTCGCCGTGTTCGTGCTTGCCGCGCGGCTCCGCCGGCTGGGCGGCTTGCAGCGGCCGCCAGGCGGCGTGACCCGGTACCGCGAGCCGTTCTTCCTGATGGCCCTCGTGGTGTATGGAGTCCTGGTCTGGGCGGTCGGCTTCAACATCGCGACCGCCGCGCTGCTGGCGTGGATGCTGTTCTACTGCGCGGGGATGAAGCCGCTGACCGGGCTGATCTACGGCGCCATCATCTTCGCCGCGGCGCACGGGCTGCTCACCCTGATGAAGCTCGAAGCCCCGCCCGGCGCTCTGGTGAACGTCATCTGAGGGTGGAACCGGCGGTCGCGCCGCCCTTGCGCCACACCGTCGCGAGCCAGGGCTGCTGGGCGCGGGGGCGGGCGGGCGGGCGGTAGTAGTGGCGAAGCTCGGCGAACCCCGCCCCGGCGGCATGGCCGCGCCAGGTCTCCAGATCGTAGAAGCAGCCGTAGCGCCCGCCGACCCAGCCCTCCTCGTTGTTGCCGCGCGGGTTCGAGCAGAACAGCACGCCGCGCGGCTTCAGCGCGGCGGCGAGCTCGGCGAGCACGCGGGCGATCTGGCTGCTCGGCACATGGAACAGCGCGGCGTTGGCGAAGATGCCGTCGAAGCTCGCGGGCGGCAGGTCGAGCTCGAGGAAGTCCTGGTGCAGCACCTGGCAGCCGGATACAGCGCGGGCCATCGCCACCAGCGCCGCCGAGCCGTCGAGCCCGGTCGCCGCGTGGCCGAGCGCGGCGAAGGCGCCGAGATCGCGGCCCGGCCCGCAGCCGAGATCGAGGATCGCATGCGGCGGCGCGCCCTCGATGGCCTCCAGCAGGGCCTCGATGTTCTGGCTCACATCGTGGTCGGCGGTGCCGGCGCGGAAGTCTTCCGCCATGCGGTCGTATTCCGCGAGCGTGAGCGCGGCGGCCTCGCGCGCCGTCGCATCCTCGTCGCGCGCGCCGCGGCCGGCGCCCGGGCGGCTCGCGCGGTCGACCCCGGCGAGGTCCTCGTAGTCCGCGAAGCCGGCCATTCCATCTCCCCTGCGAAGCGCCCGCAAGGTGCCACAGGGTGCCGCGCATCTCCAGCGACCCGGTCCCGAACGGGACACATAGCTCTCTCCAACAAGTCCGCGCTAATAGGAACGCGTCCGGGGCTTCCGGCCAACCATGCGGCCTGGCCGGCTCGGTGTGGGGGCCAGTGGGTGCCCGATGGAGTGGATGCCCCTCCGACGGCGTCTGTGTGCCACAGTGGCGGTGTCATTAACCCACTTGGAGGAGGGAGCATCCATGGCCGAGGTTGGCATGATCGGGATCGATCTTGCGAAGAACAGTTTTCAGCTGCACGGGATGTGCGCGGACGGCTCGGTGGGGCGCTAAAGCAGACGACGCTCCGAGACGGGACGCTGAAGCCGACACGCTCCGCCGTCCCGTTGGGATGGAAGCGCATCGCGTCTCCCGATAGGAGAGGAGGAGAGCTTGAAAGACCGTTTCGACGTTTCCGGCCGCGCCGCGTTCCTGACCGGCGCGAGCCGGGGGATCGGGCGCGCCATCGCGCTGGCGCTGGCCGAGCACGGTGCGGATGTGGCGATCAACCACATCTCGGCGTTCGACGCCGAGGTGGGCTATCCCGACGCGGCCCGGGAGCTGGTCGACGAGGCGCAATCGCACGGGGTGCGCGCGTTCGCCATCGAGGGCGATCTCTCGGTCGAGGGCGCCGCGCTCGACGTCTACGACCGGGCGGTGGCGGCGCTCGGGCGGATCGACATCCTGGTGCTCAACGCCAACATCCAGATTCCCGTCCCCTTCGGAGAGGCGACGGCGGAGCAGATCGACCTGCAATGTCGGATGAACTACCGCGTCCCGATTCTGCTCCTGCAGCGCGCGCTGCCGCCGATGGCCGAACGCGGCTGGGGACGGGTGCTGGCGATCGGCAGCGTGCAGCAGGCCAACCCCACCATCGAGCTTGCCGTCTATGCCGGGCTGAAGAGCGCCCAGTACAACCTGGTGCTCAACCTGAGCCGGCAATACGTCAAGACCGGGGTGACCGTCAACAACCTCGCCCCCGGGCTGATCGACACCGACCGCAACCGCTTCCTGCGCGGCAGCGAGGACGAGTGGCGGGCGACCATCGAACGGACCAGCCCGATGGGCCGCGCCGGTCTGCCCGACGACCTCGCCGGCGCCGCGCTGCTGCTGTGCTCGGATGCGGGGAGCTTCATCACCGGCACCAACATCAACGTGACCGGCGGCGGCGACCTGCCCTGGACGTGAGCGGGGCGGGTCACAGCGACAGCCCGCCATCGGCGACGAACACCTGGCCGGTGGTGTAGGCGCTCTCGTCGGCTGAGAGATGGACCGCGACGGCGGCGATCTCTTCCGGCGTGCCGAGGCGGCCGAGCGGCTGGCGGGCGATGAAATCGCGGCGCGCCTGCTCCGGGTCGTCGAAGGCGGCGATGCGCTGATCCAGCGACGGCGACTGCACCGTGCCGGGGGCGATCGCGTTGCAGCGCACGCCGGTGCCGATGGCGTCGGCGGCGACCGCCTTGGTGAGCCCGATCACCGCCGCCTTGGTGGTGCCGTAGACCGCCCGGTGGGGCAGGCCCTTCAGGCTGGAGACCACCGAGGCCATGTTGACGATCGACCCCCGCCCGGCCTCGATCATGCCGGGCAGGAAGGCCCGGATCGTGCGGAACATGGACTTCACGTTGAGGTCGAGGGCGAAGTCGAGCTCCTCCTCGGTCGCCTCCAGGATCGAGCCGTGGTGGACGAAGCCCGCGACGTTGCAGAGCCCGTCGATCCGCCCGGTGCGGGCGGCGAAGGCGGCGACGGCCTCCGCGTCGGTCACGTCGAGGCGGCACGTCTCCGCGACCCGCCCGGCGAGGTCGGCGAGCTTGTCGGGCGCCACGTCGGTGGCGATCACCCGTGCGCCCTCGTCCGCCGCGGCGAGCGCGATCGCCCGTCCGATCCCCTGCCCCGCCGCAGTGACCAGCACCGTCTTCCCCTCGAGCCGCATGCCGTCTTCCTCCCTCTGCCGCGACCCTCGCTAGTGCGAGTGCCGGGGCAGCTTAGCGGTCACCGAGCGGTAGCGCGTGGCGAATTCGAGACAGCCGCCATCGGCGAGCTGCCCGACATGGGCGCGGTAGAGCTCCTCCCACGGCGTGTGGTGTTCTAGCGCGGCCGGGACATGCGCCGCCCGCCGCGCCGCGAGCTCGTCCGCGGGCAGCAGGATGTCGACCCGCCGGCGCCGCAGGTCGACCCTGAGCCGGTCGCCGGTCTTCAGGATCGCGAGGTTGCCGCCCGCCGCGCTCTCCGGACTCGCATTGAGGATCGACGGGCTGCCCGAGGTGCCGGACTGGCGGCCGTCGCCGATGGTGGGAAGCTCGCCGATGCCGGCCCGGATGAGGGCGGAAGGGGGCTGCATGTTCACCACCTCGGCCGAGCCGGGATAGCCGACCGGCCCGGTGCCGCGCATCACCAGGATCGAGGCCGCGTCGATGCCGAGCGCCGGGTCGTCGATGCGGGCGCGGTAGTCCTCCGGGCCATCGAACACGATGGCGCGGCCCGCGAAGGCGTCGGGATCGTCGGCGGCGGAGAGGAAGCGGGCGCGGAAGCCGTCGGAGATCACGCTGGTCTTCATGATCGCCGCGTCGAACAGATTGCCGCCCATGACCACGAACCCGGCCCTCTCCCTGAGCGGCCGGGCAAAGGGGCGGATCACGTCTTCGTCCGCCGGCGCGGCGTCCCCGACATTGTCCGCCACGGTCCGCCCGTTCGCGGTCAGCGCATCGCCGTTGAGCTTGCCCGCGCGCAGCAGCTCGCCCATCACCGCCGGCACGCCGCCGGCGCGGTGGTAGTCCTCCGCCAAGTACTCGCCCGCCGGCTGCAGATTGACCAGCAGCGGCACGTCGTAGCCGACCGCCTGCCAGTCCTCGAGGCCGAGCTCGACGCCGATATGCCGCGCGATGGCGTTGATGTGGATCGGCGCGTTGGTCGAGCCGCCGATGGCGCTGTTGACGGCGATCGCGTTCTCGAAGGCGGGCCGGGTCAGGATCTTCTCCGGCGTTAGCTCCTCGTCGATCATGGCGACGATGCGCCGCCCGGTCTCGAAGGCGTATTGCGCCCTTTGCTTGTGCGGCGCGGGCGGGGTGGCCGAGCCCGGCAGCGACATGCCGAGCGCCTCGGCGAGCGAGTTCATCGTCGACGCCGTCCCCATGGTGTTGCAGTGGCCCGGGCTCGGCGCCGAGGAGGCGACCATCTCGATAAACTCGTCGTCGGCGATCTCGCCGGCGGCGAGCAGCTTCCGGGCCTCCCACAGGATGGTGCCCGAGCCCGCGCGCCTCCCCTCCCACCAGCCGTTCAGCATCGGCCCGCCGTTGAGCGAGATCGCCGGCAGATTGGCGGTCGCCGCCGCCATGATCATCGCCGGCGTGGTCTTGTCGCAGCCCGTCGTCAGGATCACCCCGTCGATCGGATAGCCGTGCAGGATCTCGACCAGGCCGAGATAGGCGAGGTTGCGGTCGATCGCCGCGGTCGGGCGCCGCCCGCTCTCCTGGATCGGGTGCACCGGGAATTCGAGCGGGATGCCGCCCGCCTCGCGAATCCCGGCCCGCATGCGCTCGGCAAGGTCCTGGTGGATGCGGTTGCAGGGGGAGAGATCCGAGCCGGTCTGCGCGATGCCGACGATCGGCTTGCCGGATTGCAGCTCCTCGCGGGTCAGGCCGAAATTCATGTAGCGCTCGATATAGAGCGCGGTCATGCCGGCATCGAGCGGATCGTCGAACCAGCTCCGGCTGCGCAGCTTTTTCCCTTCCATGAGCGAAGCCCCCGCGCTGTTGCCGGCCCAGCCTAGCGAACGGCCGCGCCGCCGGGAAGCGGCGCCCATGGATGCCCGGAACGGGTTCGGGCATGACGAGTGGGGGCGGTGGCGACGCCCGTGGATGCCCGAAACGAGTTCGGGGGTATTCCGGGCATCCAAGCAGACGGTGACCCTGGCGAGGCATGCGAGCTAGGATGCCCCGGTCACGCGGCAGAGGGCTCTCGCATCATGAACCGGACGGTCGGCGTGGCGGAGTTGAAGCACCACATCCGCCAGATCCCGGACTTTCCCAAGCCGGGCATCCTGTTCTACGACATCTCCACCCTGCTGCAGCACGCGGATGCGTGGGCAACGACCGTCGATGCGCTGGCCGAAGCGGTCTCGCGCCACGAGCCTGACCGGCTGATCGGCATCGAATCGCGCGGCTTCTTGGTGGCGGCGCCGCTCGCGCTCCGGCTCGGGCTCGGCTTCACCATGGTGCGCAAGAAGGACAAGCTGCCGGGCGCCACCATCGCCCACGAATACGCGCTCGAATACGGCGCCGACACGGTGGAGATCCAGGCCGACGCGATCGCGCCCGGTCAGCGCGTGGTGGTGCTCGACGATCTGCTGGCGACGGGCGGCACGATGAGCGCCGCGATCGAGCTGTTGCGCGAGGTCGGCGCCGACGTGCGGGGGGCGGCCTGCATCATCGAGCTCTCCTTCCTGCGGGGGCGCGCGCGGCTCGACGTGCCGATCGACACGCTTGTCGCCTACGACTCCTGAACCACCCGGTTGGCGAGCCTGCCGACGCGCTCGATCTCGACCTCGATGGTATCGCCCGGCTTCATGTAGAGCGGCGGCGTCCGCCCGTGGCCGACGCCGTGCGGCGTCCCGGTGGAGATCGCATCGCCCGGAGCAAGCGGGGTGAAGCCCGAGACATAGCTCACCAGGCGCGGGATGCCGAAGATGAAGTCGGCCGTGTTGCCGTCCTGCACGGTCTCGCCGTTGAGCCTGGTGCGGACGGCGAGCGCGTGCGGGTCCGGGATCTCGTCGGCGGTGACGAAGCAGGGGCCGAAGCCGCTGGTGTCGGGAAAGTTCTTGCCGGCCGCCAGATTCTCTTCCTGCCAGTCGCGGATCGAGCCGTCGTTGAGGATGGTATAGCCGGCGACGTAGCCGAGCGCGTCTTCCTCTTCGATGTAGCGCCCGGCGCGGCCGATGACGACGGCGAGCTCGCCCTCGAAATCGAACGCGTCGGAGACCCGGGGACGGACGATGTCGCGTTCGTGGCCGACCAGCGCGTTGTGGTATTTGAGGAACACGCTCGGCACAGTCGGCACCGTCCGGTTCATCTCGCGCACATGGACCATGTAGTTGAGGCCGATGCAGACCAGCTTGGCCGGGGGGGCGAGCACCGGCAGGTAGCCGATCTCCGACAGCGGAATTCTCGCTGCGGCGTCGACGGCCGAGGCGGCCTCGCCCAGCGCATCTTCCCGCAGCGCCTCGACGATGCCGGCATGCCCGGTCGCCGCGCCGAGATCGGCGACCTCGTCCCCTGCGAGCGCCCCCCAGCTCGCCCGGCCCGCGTGCTCGAAGGTCAGAAGCTTCACGATCCGCCCCTCTTCGCGGCGGGCGGCTGGGCGGCGAAGCGCGACTCCCTGAGGCAGTGCCGCCCCTCCGCGTCCTGCCACAGGATATCGGCCTCGTGCAGCGCTCCGAGCGCCCGGGCGACCGCCTGGAACCCCTGTTCCGCGTAACGCTCGGCGAGCTCGGCGAAATAGGCCGGCGCCTGTTCGATGTCGGCGCGGATGCGCTCGGCGAGCGCGTCGATGTCGGCCTCCGCCGTCTCCGCCTTCGCCCCGTTGGCCGGGCCGAGATAGTCCTCCAGCTTGACGCTGTCGGCATAGGCGTAGGCGATGCGGTGGAAGCGCGCCCTGGGCACGTCGTCGGCGATCGTGGCGTCGATCCCCATCTTCGCCGTCGTCGGCACCTTGCCGGGCTCGATCCTGAGGCTCGGGTCGAGCGGCTTCGAGCGCGCGTTCGACAGGATCAGCACGTCGCGGTCGGCCTGCACCCTGGTCGCCACCGCCCATTCGACGTCCACGGGATCGAACACGTCGATGTCGTCCTCGACCACGGTGACGTGCTTCATGTCGGCGACCGAGAGGGCGGCGGTGATCGCGTTCTTGCCGTCGCCCGGGTGCGGCCTGATCGCGATCACCGCGTGCCAGTGGCAGCACCCGCCCGGCGTGATGTTGACCGCCGTGACCTGCACACCGGCCTCGTGGCACACCCGGCGCACGGCGGCCTCGTAGATCGGTCCGGACGGCCAGATGTTCTCCCACGGCATGTGCAGCGCGTAGTAGACCGCATCGTTCCGCATCGCGACCGCGTTCACGCGGACCAGCGGGTTCCAGTGCAGCCCGCCCATCAGCCGGGTGAACTCGCCGAACCTGCCCTCCGGCCGGGTCCAGCCGGTCGGCAGGATCTCCGCCTCCAGCACGATCTCGGCATCGGCGATGCACTCGATGTCGACCGTCTTGCACGGGGTGAGGGCGAGCCCCTCGCCCCGCATGCCGCCGGCGATGGCGACCTCGCTCACCCCGATCGGCGCCTTGTACGTGGCGGCGATGACCTCGATCGGGTGGGTGCCGATATTGATCGAGATCGGCAGCGGCTGGTTCCGCGCAAAGGCCTTCTCGGCGAAGCGCCGGAGATTGTTCGGGGTGACGATGTCGATGCCGGTCAACGCCTTCTCCTTGACGAGAAAGCGGTAGACCCCGGCGTTGAGCCCGTGCTCGCCGTCCGGGTCGCGGGCAAGCGTCACGCCGGCGGTAATCATCGGCCCGCCGTCGAGCACCGAGAACAGCGGGATCGGCAGGCGGTAGAGGTCGACCGCGTCGCCTTCCAGCAGGGTCTCGCGGGCGGGCCCGGCATTGACCGAGCGCGGCTCGACCGGGCGGTCGAGCCCGGCGCGCACCCGGGCCTCGATCTCGCCGAAGGCGCAGCCCATGGCGACAGCGAGCCGGTCGCGGTGGTTGATCACGCCCGAGACCACGGGCATCTCGTAGCCCGCGACATCGGTGAACAAGAGCGCCTTGTCGGACTGGTCGACCAACGCCGCGATATGGCGGATGTCGACCGGCCGCGCGATCTCGACCAGCTGGTCCGCCGCGCGCAGCTCGCCCAGCAGCTCGCGAAAATTCTCCGCCATCCGTCCGCCCCGTCCCGGTTGCGGCCGGACGGTAGCACCGCCGCCCGGGCGATGCCAACGCGGGCGCTTCAGCCGCGCGGCGCCTCCGGCCGGGTGGCGACGAAGACCGCCGCGCCGCAGATCGTTGCCACCAGCGCCGCCGTCGCGGCCCAGTGGAACCCCGCGAGGAAGACCAGAACCGCGATGGCGAGCGCCATGAAGGCGAGCGCCGACAGCTTGGCGCGGCGCCGGATCACCCCGTGGCGCTGCCAATCGAGCACCGGCGGGCCGAAGCGGGGATGGTCAAGCAGCCAGCGGTGAAACCGCTCGGAACTCCTGGCGAAGGCCCACACCGCCACCAGCAGGAACACCACCGTCGGCATGCCCGGCACCACCACGCCGACCGCGCCAAGACCGACGCAAATCCAGCCGAGCGCGAGATAGGCGTAGCGGACGAGCGGGGAGCGCATGGTGGGACTATAGCGGAGGCGGACGCGAACCAGCCCGTTGACCGAGGGAGACCGCGAACTCACCCTCTGCACATGACAACCACGATCCGAATCCGCAACGTGCCGGAGTCGCTGCACCGACGCCTGAAGGCCCGAGCCGCGCGGGAAGGTATATCGATGTCGCGCTTCGTCCTGCGCGAAGTCGAACGCGCGCTGGAAAGGCCGAGTCGGCGGGAATGGATCGAAGCGCTCCGATCGCAGCCGGAAGTCGAGCTCGACAAATCGCCCGCCGACATCCTCCGGGAGGAACGGAACCGGCGTTGACGGTCCTCGACGCCTCCGGCGCCATCAAGCTGCCGCGCCACACCGATCCGGGCGCGTGGCTGGCCGCCGTGCTGGAGGATGAGACGGAGATCATCCATGCGCCGCATCTCATGGACTTGGAGATCGCCCAAATCCTGCGCCGCTACGTCGCGCGCGGAACGCTGGACGAAGAGGCCGCGGCGAACGCGCTCCGCCGCTGGCGGGACTTCGACGTCGAACGCCATCCCCACGAGCCGTTGCTCGACCGAGTCTGGCAGCTCCGCGCCAATGTGAGCGCTTATGACGCCGTCTATGTCCCGCTCGCGGAAACCCTGTCGGACGCGCTCGTCACGGGCGACCGGCGGCTCGCCCGCGTGCCGGGGCTCGGGGTCGCCATCGAAGCGGTCTAGGCGGAGACCGGACTCCGCCATCGCCCGATCCACCTTACTGAATTACCAAGAGGGAAAGGAGGAATGCGCGCCATGATCGTCAAGATCGCGTCGAAACGCCAGGTCACTTTTCCGGCGCGCGTGCTCGACGCGTTGGGCGTCGGCCCCGGAGATCGGCTCGAACTCGACGAAGGACCCGATGGCTTCATCCTTCGTCCGAGACGCGTCGACCCGTCCCGTCTGGGCGCGCTGAACGGCAAGATCCCGCCCGGAGATCCGCCGTTCGATCTCTCCGCATTCCGCGACGAACGTCGTGATCCGGCGCTTCGGGATTGATACCTCGATCCTGGTGCGGCCCGTCAGGGGACATCCCGAAGCCGGATTCCAGGACTGCGTGCGCCGTGTCGGCTCGCTGATCGACGAAGGGATGAGGTCTTTGCGTCGAACCAGGCGATCGGCGAAGCCTATGTCGCGGTGCTGCACCACTACGGCATATCGAAGACCGACGCGCGTTCGGCGCTGCACGCGGCGCTCGGACGCGGCCTCGTCGCGCTGCTGAACGGCCGGACGGCGATCGCCGCGCTCGAAGCCGCCGACGGGGCAGGCCTTCTCGACCGCCTGATTGCGGACGACTATGCACGGGCCGGCCTGGAGACGCTGGACCGCAAGATGGCCCGCCACGCCGAAACGCGCCGCCTATAGGACGGACGGCCCGTCCCGACGAGCCATAGCTATTCGCTTTGTGACTTAGCCCGATATCTTGTTTTCCCTCTGACACCCCCCCGCGCTAGGCTGCCCGTCCGGTCCGCCCCCCAACCAGAGGAGCCGCCATGGCGCTGTACCAGAACGAGAAGGACATCACGGGCGAGGGGTTCCTGGAGGACACCTACCTGCTGTGGTGCGAGCGCGAGGGGCCGCCGATCGCCGAAGAGTTCTGCATCGACCTGTTCGACGTGGCGACCGCGCCGTGGCCGCGCATGGGCTGCAACGCGGCCTTCGTCCACCTCAAGGGGCGGGGCGACTTCATGTCCGTGTTCCTGCTCGAGCTCCTGCCGGGCCAGGCGACCGAGCCGCAGCAACACCTGTTCGAGGAGGTGATCTACGTGCTGTCGGGGCGCGGCTCGACCACCATCGAGACCGCCGACGGGCGCACCCACAGCTTCGAATGGGGGCCCAAGAGCGTATTCGCGCTGCCGCTCAACTCGAAATACCGGCATTTCAACGGCTCGGGCACGCAATCGGCCAAGCTCGCCTCGTCGACCTCGGCGCCGCTGATGATGAACTGCTTCCACAACGAGGACTTCATCTTCGACAACGACTTCCGCTTTCCCGAGCGCGAGGGCAAGGAGGGGCATTTCTCGGGCGAGGGCGACTTCGTGCCCAAGCGCCCGGGCAAGCACATGTGGGAGACCAACTTCGTCCCCGACGTGAGCAAGTTCGAGCTCCGCGAATGGCCGGAGCGCGGCGAGGGCTCGTCCAACATCATGTTCATCCTGGCCGAGGGCACGATGCACGCGCATTGCTCGGAGATGCCGGTCGGCACCTACAAGAAGGCGCATCGCCACGGCCCCGACTTCCACGTCTACTGGGTGACCGGCGAGGGTTATTCGCTGTGCTGGTTCGAGGGCGACGAGGAGATGATGTACTACCCTTGGAAGCACGGCGTGGTGTTCGCGCCGGCCGACATGATGTTCCACCAGCACTTCAACGCCTCCGCCGGGCCGGCGCGCTACTTCCCGGTCGCCTACGGCTCGCTGCGCTACCCGCTCACCGAATCCAAGCGCCGGCTGTTCGCCGGCGGCGACGTCGACGTGAAGAAGGGCGGTGACCAGATCGAGTGGCCCGACCAGGACCCCAGGGTGCACCGCATGTTCCTCGAAGCGCTGGCGCGCAACGGCGTCGAGTCGCGGATGGGCAAGCTGATCGACGAGACCCGCTACCTCGCCGCCGAGTAGACCATGCACGAGCTCGACTACGCCCATTTCCACCCGGCCTCGGAGCGCGAGGCGGCGTTCATCCGCGACACCATCTGGAAGGCCGACAATGTCGAGCTGACCACGGTCGGCGTCGACGTGGGGTCGTCGACCTCGCATCTGATGTTCGCCCGCGTGCATTTGCAGCGCCTGTCTGAGGCGCTGTCGAGCCGCTTCGTGGTCGTCGCGCGCGACGTGCTGTGGCGCTCGCCGATCCTGCTCACCCCGTACCGGCCGGACTACACGATCGACGCGGACGCGCTCAAGACGTTCTTCGAGGGCGCGTTCGACGCCGCCGGTCTCAGCCCGGACGACATCGATTCGGGCGCGGTGATCCTCACCGGCGAGGCGCTCAAGCGGGTCAACGCGCGCGCCATCGCCGATCTGTTCGCCGAGGAGAGCGGGAAGTTCGTCTGCGCGTCGGCCGGCCACAACCTCGAATCGGTGATGGCGGCGCACGGCTCCGGCGCGGTCAGGCTGTCGAAGACCGAGGACAAGGTTTTTCTCAACGTCGACATCGGCGGCGGCACCACCAAGTTCGCGCTGTGCCGGGGGGGCGAGATCGTCTCGACCGCCGCGGTCGCGGTGGGCGGGCGGCTGCTCGCGCATGACGCCGACGGCGCGCTGATCCGCATCGAGGGCCCGGCGCTTGAGATCGCCCGCGACATCGGTATCTCGCTGACCCCGGGCGCCGTGCTAGAGGCCGGCGACCGGCGGGCGCTGGTGCGACGCATGGTGGACGTCCTGGTGGGCGCGATCCGCCAGGAGGAGCCGGATTCGCTCGCCCGCGATCTCATGGTGACGGCGCCGCTCGCGGCCGCGCCCCGTCCCGAGGTGATCGCGTTCTCGGGCGGGGTCTCGGAATACGTCTACGAGCGCGAGGCGGCGGCGCATGGCGATCTCGGCAAGTCGCTCGCCCATCACCTCCACCATGCGCTCACCGAGGCTCGCATCCCCTACCCGGTCTACGACCCGGGCCAGGGAATCCGCGCCACCGTGGTCGGCGCCTCGCAGTTCTCGGTGCAGGTCTCGGGCAACACCATCATGGTTTCGGACGAGGCGGCGCTGCCGCTGCGCAACGTGCCGGTGGTGCGCATCCGCGCCGAGCTCTCGGGCGACATCGATCCGGCCGTCGTCGAGGCCGAGATCGGCGCCGCGCTTCTGCGCAACGACATCGACCCCAAGGAGACCAACGTCGCGCTCGCCTTCCGCTGGCAGGGGCTGCCGCTGCACGGAAGGCTGCACGACCTAGCGAGCGGGCTGTGCGCCGGGCTCCGTGGCGTGCTCTCCGAAGGGCGGCCCATCGTCCTGATGATGGAGGGCGATACCGGACGCACAATCGGCCACATCCTCAAGGACGAGTTCGACGTGGGCGTCGACATCGTCTCGGTCGACGGGGTCGAGCTCAAGGATCTCGACTATGTCGATATCGGCGCGATGATCCACCCGACCGAGGTGGTGCCGCTGATCATCAAGTCGCTGCTGTTCTCCACCCCCGATGCCAGCGCCCGGGCCTCCGCCGCCTCGCATGTCGCGGCGTGACGGGGCGAATTCGCCGTTCCGGCAATCCGAGAGAGGCCGATAATGAGCAAATGGATCGCTCGCACCCTCGCGCTCGCCGCCATGGCGACGCCTGGAACCGCGCTCGCCCATCACGGCGGCCCGGTGGATATCGTCGCCGGCATCGGCGCCGGTGCGGTGGCCATCGCCATCGTGGCCGGCCTTCTCGCGATTCGTGGCCGGCGCGGACCTACGCGCAGCTAGAGCGAACCGGTTTTCGTCCGAGCCGTCTCCCCGGCCCGGCCGCCCGATGACGGCGACCGCGACGGCGCTCCGCCGCGAAGTCCGCGCCGTCGGGCTGATCTCGGCGGCCCATTTCCTCAGCCACTTCTACCAGCTCGCTTTGCCGCCGCTGTTCCTCGCCATCCACGACGATCTCGGGCTCAGCTTCGTCGCGCTGGGCTCGACGGTCGCGGCCTACAACATCGCGACCGCGGTGTTGCAGACGCCGATCGGCTTCCTGGTCGACCGGATCGGCGCGCGCGGCGTGCTGATCACAGGCCTCGCGGTCAATGCGGCGGCGATCGCGGCCGTCGGCTTCGCCGGGTCGTTCTGGGCGATCATGGCGGCGATGATCGTCGCCGGCGCCGGCAACGCGGTGTTCCACCCAGCCGATTTCGCGCTACTGTCGTCCTCGGTCGACGACCGCAGGCTGGGGCGCGCGTTCAGCGTCCACTCGCTCGCCGGCTCGCTCGGCTTCGCGGCGGCGCCGGTCTTCGTGCTGTTCCTCGCGAGCCTGTGGGACTGGCGCACCGCGCTGGTCGCCGCCGGGGTGGCCGGGCTCGCCCTCGCCGCCGTGCTGCCGGCGTTCTCGTCCGCCATGCGCGACGACCGCCCGCGCGAGAGGAAGCGCGGCGCCGCCGACTGGACCCTGCTCTTCGACCGCACCATCCTCTCCTTCTTCGGCTTCTATGTGCTGTCGGCGGCGGCGGGCGCCGGGATCAGCGGCTTCTCGGTGGTCGCCTTCACCGCCATCTACGGCGTCACCTCGGAGCTCGCGGGCGGGCTGCTGACCGCGTTCTACCTGCTGACCGGGCTCGGCGTCGCCGCCGGCGGCATCGTCGCCGACCGCTCGCTCCGCCCCGACGCGGTGCTCGGCATCTGCTACGCCGCGGCGGCCGCGGCGCTGATCGCCGTCGCCACCGGGGCGCTCGCCTTCTGGCTGGTCGCCGCCGCGTTTGGACTCGCCGGCGTGTTCCGCGGCATCGTCAACCCGAGCCGCGACGTGCTGTTGAAGCGGCTGACCCCGGCGGGCTCCATCGGCGCGGTGTTCGGCTTCGTGACCACCGGATTCAGCGTGGGGCTCGGGACGGCGCCGGTGCTCTACGGTTGGATGATGGATCTCGGGCGGCCGGACGCGGTGTTCTGGATCGCCGCCGGCTTCACCGTGCTTACCATCGGCATCGTATTCGTCGCGCGCCGGCCGGTCCCGGCCGGTTGACAGCCCTGCGCCCCGGCCCGCCATAATCGGCAAGCCGGGGGAGAAGCGGCATGGCCGAGCTCGAGCTCACGATTGCGCTGGAACGCTACGACCGCCACGTCCCCTTCTTCATGGGGCTGGTCGAGCCGCCCGAGGGGGTGCGGCTCAGGCCGCTCGAGGTCGGCATGGCGCCGCCCCGGCGCGACGGGGTGGACCGCCATCGCCGCTTTCTCGAATTCGGCGAGTTCGACATCGCCGAGACCTCGCTGTCCTCGCACGTGATCGCCACCGCCCGCGGCGCGCCCTTCGTCGGCATCCCGGTGTTCCCGCGCCGGCTTTTCTCGCAGAACCACATCTTCGTCAACGCGGCCTCGGGAATTGGAAAGCC
This sequence comes from Defluviicoccus sp., assembly GCA_028821395.1. Taxonomy (GTDB): domain Bacteria; phylum Pseudomonadota; class Alphaproteobacteria; order MPNO01; family MPNO01; genus MPNO01. Next base: position 16,338 of record JAPPGP010000013.1, on the reverse strand, counting down.
GCAGGACCTGATCGGCCGGCGGGTGATCCTGCGCACCTTCCAGACGACGATGTCGGTGCTGGCGCTGGGCGACCTCAAATTCGAGTACGGCGTGCCATGGGACGCGGTGCGCTGGGTCGTCGCCGACGACGAGGTGCTGCCGCTCGGCGACGAGAAGGAGATCGAGGTCGAGCGCATCTCCCTCGACGAGGATGTCGGGCGCATGCTGGTCGAGGGCGAGGCGGATGCGATGATCCACCCGCACCCGCCGCCCGCCGTGCTGGAGGCAGGCGCGCGCATCCGCACCCTGTTCCCCGACCGGCGGGCCGAATCGATGGCCTATTTCGCCAAGCACGGCTACTACCCGATCATGCACCTGATGGCGGTGCGCAAGGATCTGATCGAGGAGCACCCCTGGCTCGCGCGCTGCGTGATGTCGCTGTGGGAGGACGCCAAGGCGCAGGCCCGGGCCTTCTACGAGGACCCGGGCTGGTCGACGCTGGCATTCGCGCGCAACGAGTTCGAGGACCAGCTCGCCGCGCTCGGCGCCGACCCCTGGCCCACCGGCATCGCCGCCAACCGCAGCAACCTCGAACGCTTCATCGCCTATTCCCACGACCAGCGGCTGATCGACGCGCCGATCCCGGTCGACAGCCTGTTCCACGACTCGACCCGGGACAGCTAGTCGAGGTGGCCCGGAAATTCGGACAGATCGCCAAGGTTCCTTACACCAGCTTGGCGCTGATCCCGCCGTCGACCACCAGCTCGGCGCCGGTGACGTAGCGGGCGTCGTCGCTGGCGAGGAACAGGGCGGCGCGGGCGACGTCCCAGCCGTCGCCCATATACCCGGTGGGGCATTGGGCGTCGCGCGCCTCGATCATCCGGCCGACATCGCCGCCGCCATAGGCGTCCTTCAGCGGCTCGACGATCATCGGCGTGTTCATCAGCCCGGGCAGGATTGCGTTGGCGCGGATGCCGCGCGCGGCGTATTCCAGCGCGATCGACCGCGTCAGCGGCAGGACGGCGCCCTTGGTCACCGAATAGGTGACGTAAGGCACGCCGGTCCAGCGGATGCCCGAGACCGAGGAGATGTTGACGATGGCGCCGCGGCCGATCCGGCGCCCGTCTTCGTCCACGCGGAACGCGTTCCGTTCCATCGCCGGCAGGACGGCGCGGCAGGCGAGGAACATGCCCTTCAGGTTGACGGCGCAGACGCGGTCCCACTCGGCCTCGTCCACCTCGGCGGTTGGCCTGGGCTGGACGATGCCGACATTGTTGTGCAGCACGTCGATCCGGCCGAACCGGTCGAGGCAGGCATCGACCATCGCCCGGACCTCGTCTGCGCGGCTGACATCGGCGGTGAAGGTCTCGGCCGTGCCGCCCTCCCGGGCGACGATCGCCGCGGTCTCGCCCGCCGCGTCGGCGTCGATGTCGACGGCCAGCACCCGCGCCCCCTCGCGGGCGAACAGCACCGCCGCCGCCTTGCCGTTGCCCCAGCCGGGTCCGACCGACCCCGCGCCGACGACGATGGCAACCCGGTCCCGCAGCTTGCCGCCCATGGCCGCCGGCTAACCGCCCTCGCCCGCGGAGAACGGCGAGAAGCCGGGCTGCCGCGCGGCATCGCCGTAGCCTTCGCCGATCTTCTCGAGCGCGATGATCTCGAGCACGTTACGGTCCGGGTCGTGGAAATAGCACTGCCGGCCGTGGAACACCCCCTCGTGGCGTTCCTCCTCGAAGATGATCTCCACCCCGTGCTCGGCGAGCTGCCGCTTGGCGTCGTCATAGGCATCGAGCTCGACCCGGAACGCGTGGTGGATCAGGAACTCGTTGCCGGGGTTGGGGTCGACCGGGGTCTTGCTGCGGGTCAGGATCACGTGGTCGTCGCCCGACTTCATGAACACCATGCCGATCGGCGGCACCACCTGCACGGTCTCAAGCCCGAGCACTTCGGCGTAGAATCTCTCGCTCCGTTCCGGGTCGGTGACCGGGATGGTGAAATGCACGACGCCCTTGGTCTCGATCATGGGTTCCTCCCTGGTTGCTGCCCGGCTACACGCAGCGCCCGCCGTCCACCTCGAGCGCGACCCCGGTGATGAAGCTCGCCTCGTCGCTCGCCAGCCACAGCGCGGCCCTGGCGACGTCCTCGGAGGTGGAGAGCCGGCCGAGCGGCACCGTCGCCTCGAACGCCTCGCGACTGTTGGCGCCGAGGAAGGACGGCAGCAGCGGGGTGTCGCCCGCGACCGGGCAGAGCGCGTTGACCCGGATGTTGTCGGGGCCGAGCTCGGCGGCCATCGACTTGGTCATGGTGATCACCGCCCCCTTGGACGCGTTGTACCAGGTCAGGCCGGGCCTCGGGCGCAGCCCGGCGGTCGACGCGGTGTTGATGATGCAGCCGCCGCCCTGTTCGCGCATCAGCGGCACCGTCTCCATCGCCGCTAGATAGATCGCCTTCACGTTGACCTGGAAGATGCGGTCGAACTCCTCCTCGCCGACCTCCAGCATCGGCCGGTTGACATGGGTGACGCCGGCATTGTTGACCATCACGTCGAGCCGGCCGTAGCGCTCGACCGCGGTTCCGACCATGGCCCGCACGTCGTCCCGGTCCGCGACGTCGGCATGGACGTAGGCGCCGCCGATCTCGTCCGCGACCCTGCGGCCGGTCTGGTCGTTCAGATCGGCGACGACCACGCTTGCGCCTTCTTCGGCGTAGCGCCGGGCGATGCCTTCGCCGAAGCCGGAGGCCGCGCCGGTCACGAGGGCGACCCTGTCGTCGAGCTGCATGGCGATCCTCTTCGATGGGCGGGCGTTGCGTGGCGGCAGGTTGCCCTGCCAGACCCGGGCTGGCAACCGAGCGCCACCTCAGGCCGGCCGGACCCAGATTGCGGTGTCGTGATAGACCGCGCCGCCATAGGGCGGGCCGGGATCGGCGCTCACCAGCGCGTTGACCCCGAGCCCCTCCTCGAACGCGGCGTTGGGCCACAGGCTCTCGATGACCGCGACGCCCCGCTGCAGACCGTCGAACGCCTCGGCGTGGACGACGATGGAGGCGCGCCGGTTGCCCACCTGCACGCGGTCGCCGTCGCCGATGCCGGCGGCCGCCAGGTCGGCGGGGTGCAGCTTGATCGTGGGCCGTTTCTCCCGCTTCTGCGAGGTCGGCGTCTCGGTGAAGCTCGAGTTGAGGTAGTTGCGCGCCGGCGCGGTCACCAGCCGGAACGGGTGCTCGTCATCGGCCTCGTCGACGATCGCGAGATGGTCCGGCAGTGCGGGCATGCGCTCGGCGTCGCGCCCAACGGCGGACCAGTCCGGCCGGAAGCGGAATCTTCCGTCCGCATGGCCGAAGCCGCCGAGGAAGCGCATCTCCGCCGACGGCTTGGCGCAGTCGATCCAGCGTCCTTCGGCCGCCGTCCCGGCATCGCCGAGGCCGGAGGCCCTCAGCGTCGCGTCGACGATCTCCCACGCCGTCATGCGGAACCCGGGATGGTCGGCGCCGAGGCGCTCGGCGAGGCCGCACAGCACCTCGTGGTTGGACCGGCACGCCCCGAGCGGCTCGATAACCCGCCGGGCGATCTGGAGATAGGTGTGCCCGCCGGCGAGGTAGATGTCGTCATGCTCCAGGAAGGTCGTCGCCGGCAGCACGATATCGGCCATCGCCGCGGTCTCGGTCATGAACTGCTCGTGGACGCAGACGAACAGGTCCTCGCGCAGGAAGCCCTCGCGCACCTTGCGGGTCTCCGGCGCCACCATCATCGGGTTGGTGTTCTGGATGAACATCGCCTTGACCGGATGCCGGTCGGTGCCGTCGCGGGGATCGCCGGCGAGCACCGGGCCGATGCGCGCCTGGTCGAGCACGCGGGTGGACTTGTCCATCGCGTCGAGGCCGCGGATCAGGGTGAAGTCGACCGGGAACAGCTCCGCGTTGGAATAGAGCGCCCCGCCTCCAGGGTGGCGCCACTTGCCGGCAACGGTCGGGATGGAGGTCACCGCGTGCATGTTGGCCGCGCCGTTGCGCGAACGGGTGAATCCGTAGCCGACCCGCATATAGGCGCGGTCCGTGCGGCCGTAGAGCGCTGCGAAGGCCTCGATCTCGTCGACGGAAAGGCCGGTGATGCGGGCGGCCCATCCGGGTCCGCGGGTTTGCAGATGGTCTTCCAGCGCGCCCGGGCAATCGGCGTATCGCTGCATGAACGCCCGGTCGGCCCAGCCGTCGCGGAACAGCACGTGCATCACCGCGCAGGCGAGCGCCCCGTCGGTGCCCGGGCGGAGCGCCAGATGCATGTCGGCCTGCTCCGCCGTGCCGGTGCGGTAGGGGTCGACGACGACCAGCTTCGCGCCGCGCTGCTTGCGCGCCCGCGCGACATGGGTCATCACGTTGACCTGGGTGTTCACCGGGTTGCCGCCCCACACCACGATGAGGTCGGCATCCTGGATCTCGCGCGAGTCCGTGCCGTACTTGACGCCCACCCCGGCGCGCCAGCCGGCATCGGCGAGCGCCACGCAGAAGGTCGAGTGCTGGCGGGCGTAGCGCATCGCATGGCGCAGCCGGTCGATGCCGTCGCGCTGCACCAGCCCCATAGTGCCGGCATAGAAATAGGGCCACACCGCCTCGCTGCCCCATTCCCGGGCGGTGGCCTTCAGCCGGTCCGCGACCTCGTCCAGCGCCTCGTCCCAGCCGATCGGCGCGAAGGCTCCGATCCCCTCCCCCCTGGCGCCGACGCGCCTGAGCGGGCGGGTCAGCCGGGCCGGGTGGTGCACGCGCTCGGCATAGCGGGCGACCTTGGCGCAGACCACGCCCGCCGTGTAGGGGTTGGACTTCGCGCCGTGTACCCGCCCGATGGTGTGCGCATCCAGCCTCTCGACGTCCAGCGCGCAGGCGCTCGGACAATCGTGCGGGCAGGTCGAGGGAACGATCTCGGGCGCTGCGTCCAGCGGCATCGCGCTTGCCTCCGGGGGAGAGGCAAAATCTACGGGCGGCGAAGCGAAGTGGCAAGCCGGCGAGCGGCCTCGCGCTGGCGCCGGAAAGCGAAATCCTCTATCACATTGGGGGGAGCAAGCGCGGATGTCGGTTCCGGCGATCGATATCGGCCCCTATTTGCAAGGCGGGGCCCAAGACAGGCGGCGCGTGGCGGACGAGATCGCCGCGGCGTGCGAGGAGTCCGGGTTCTTCTGCATCACCGGGCACGGGGTCCCGGCCGAGCTCATCGCCCGCACCCGGCAGGCGGCGGTCGATTTCTTCGCCCTGCCGGCCTCCGAGAAGCGCCGGATCCTGAGGCCGGAGAGCCGGGTCGGGCGCGGCTACTACCCCTACGCCGACCGCTCGCTCGCCTACACGCTGGGGGTCGAGACGCCGCCCGACCTCCAGGAGGCCTACGCGATGGGCCCGCCCGACGTGCCGGACGATCCCTACTACAGGGGCGAGGTGGCGGCGTATTTCTTCGCCGAGAACCGCTACCCCGCGCGGCTGGAAGGCTTTCGCGAGACGGTGGAGACGTATTTCCGGACGCTTTCCGGGCTCGGCGACCGCCTGATGGGGGCGATGGCGCTCGCGCTCGGGCTCGACGAGGGGTTCTTCGCCGACAAGATCGACCGGCCGGCCAGCGTGATGCGGCTGATCCGCTACCCGGCGCAGACCGTCGCCCCGGCGGAACGCCAGCTTCGCGCCGGCGCCCATACCGATTACGGCACGCTCACCATCCTGCGCGGCGACGACGTGCCGGGCAGCCTCCAGGTGAAGCTGCCGCGAGGCGGCTGGACCGACATGCGCCCGCCTTCGGACGGCTTCGTCTGCAATCTCGGCGATGCGATGGCGCGCTGGACCGGCGGGCGCTGGGCCTCCACCCTGCACCGGGTCGCCAACCCGCCGCAGGGGGCCGCCCAGCGGGACCGCATCTCGCTGGTGTTCTTCCACCAGCCCAACTACGACGCGATGCTCAACGGGATCTTCGAGGACGCGGGCGACGCGGTCAGCCTCGCCGAGCACTATATCGAGAAGATCCACCGGGCGGCCGGCGCCGGCCAGTCGCCCGCGCCCGCCAAGGCCGGTTAGAGGTCGCGAGGAAGCACCGATGACCGTCACGCTCGACGCCGCCGACCGCCCCGCCGCCGGTATCCGCCGGGAGGCGGTCGACCCGGCGGGCTGGACCGGCGCCGAGCTGGAGGCGCGGTCCGACTGGCGCTTCCAGGCGACGGCGGCGGAGTCCGCCCATCTGGTCGACATGGCGCGCGCCGCCGCCGCCCGGCTGAACGGCGACCCCGACCGGCTGCTTGCCACCGCGCGCGCCGATTTCGACCTCGGCCCGTTCGCCGAGCGAGTCGATGCGATGCTGGAGTCCGTGCGCGACGGGCCGGGTATCGCGCTCTATCGCGGCCTGCCGATGGACGACCTGTCGCTGCTGGAGGCCGCCACCGCGTACTGGGCGATGGGCCTCCACATGGGCATTCCGCGGTCCAACAACCCGGAAGGCGACATGATCGGCCACGTGCTGGACGCCGGCCGGGAATACGGCCATCCCAGGCATCGCGGCTACCAGACCGCGGCGACGATGGACTACCACTGCGACCAGACGGATGCGGTGGCGCTCTTGTGCATCCACACCGCGAAATCGGGCGGGCTCTCGAAGATCGCGAGCTCGGTCAGGCTCTACAACGAGGTGTTGCGGCGGCGCCCCGACCTGCTCGACGTGCTGACCCGGCCGTTCTGCTGGACCAAGCATGGCGAGACGGACGCGGGCGAGATCCCCTATTTCGAGAGCCCGGTGTTCAACTTCCACGACGGCAGGCTGTCGACCGCCTTCGGGCCGCAGCACATCCAGAAGGGCCACGCGCTCGCCGAGACGCCGGACATGACGCCGGCGCAGCGCGAGGCCATCGACCTCGTCTCGGCGCTCGCCGAAGAGCACCACGCCGACATGGAGTTCAGGCGGGGCGACATCCAGATCCTCAACAACTACACCGCCATCCACACCAGGACGGAGTTCGAGGACTGGCCGGAGCCCGAACGAAAGCGCGTGCTGTGGCGCCTCTGGCTGTCGATCCCGGATTTCCGCCCGCCGACCCCCTATTCGGTGCAGTGGTCCGAGGGCGTCAGCCCGACGGGCACGCGGCACCGGATCCGGCTCGTCTATCGCGGATAGGCGCCTACCACGGGTGCTCGCGCCCGTCCCAGCTCCAGAACCGGCCGTGCCGGGCCTCGTCGAGCCCGGCCATGACGTCGCAGATGCCGCGCGCGCTCTCGGCCACCGAGATCGCGGCATGGCGGCCGCCCATATCGGTGCGGACCCAGCCGGGGTGGATGACCACGGCTAGACAGCCCTGCGCGCGCCAGCGCCCCTCGCGCTCGCGGAACCGGTCGTTGAGCGCCGCCTTGGACTCGCCGTACTTGCCGAGGCCGCGGCGCGCGCCCCGGCGCGCGCCCATCGTGCTGGTGATCAGCGCGATCTTGCGCTGCCCGCTCCGGAGCACCGCCTCCATCAGCAGCTCGGCCATCTCGATCGGGGCGTCGGCGTTGACCCGGTTGACCGCGGCGGCGCTCATGCCGTCGCCATAGACGCCCGCGTTGTGGATCAGCACGTCGATGCCCTCGTCCCCGAGCGCGTCGCGCAACGCAAGCTGCTGCGCCCGATCCGTCACGTCGAGGCCGTGCAGATGCACTTCGCCCGCGACCTCGCCGAGCGCTCCGGGGCTGTCGGGCGTGCGCGTGGTCGCGTGCACGCGCCAGCCCTGGCCCGCGTAAAGCCCGGCCAGGCCGAGACCGATCCCCCGACTCGCGCCGATGACCGCCACTGTCGGCATGCCGGTCCTCCCCCGCTCGATGCGAGATTAGCACAGACCGGCCGGCCGCCCTTCGATGGGGGCTTGTGTGGATGGGTCGACGGGCGGTCGGCTGGCGCGGATCGACGAGGGGAACGCTGCCCCGCCCCACTCGTCATGGCCGGACTTGATCCGGGCACCCATGGGCGCTGCCCCCGCTCCCCACCGGCCGCCTTGCGTACCGGGAGGCGTCCATACAAGGCCGCATGGATGGCCGGAACAAGTCCGGCCATGACGCGGGGGGTCAATTGCGGCAGTCTGTCGGCGGTTGGACAGGGCGGAGGACCGGATGGACATCGTCGTCGACAAGAGCGCGACCTATGACAGCCTGAAGGACCGCGTGGTGATCGTCACCGGGGCGGGCCAGGGGATCGGGCGCGGCCTCGCGCATCACTTCGCGGCCCAGGGGGCGGTGCCGGTGATCGCCGACATCGACGGCGGCAATGCCGCGCGCGTGCAGGCGGAGATCGAGGACGGCGGCGGCCGCGCGCTCGGCATGGAGACCGACGTGGCGAGCGAGCCGGCGGCGCGAGCGATGGCCGAGGCGGCGCTCGCCGAGTTCGGGCGGATCGACGTGCTGATCAACAACGCGGCCGTGTTCTCGCGCATCACCATGGCGCCGTTCTGGGAGCTGCCGGTGGACGAGTGGAAGCGGGCGATGGACGTCAACATCACCGGCGCCTTCTTCTGCGCCCGCGCGGTGGTCCCGGCGATGCAGGAGGCCGGCTGGGGGCGGATCGTCAACGTCACCTCGGGCACGGTGAAGTCGGGCCCGCCCAACTACCTCCACTACGTCACGTCGAAATCCGCCGTGATCGGCATGACCCGGTCGATGGCGCGCGAGCTGGGCGCGTGGAACATCACCGTCAACACGTTCTGGCCCGGCGTGACCGATACCGGCATCCCGAGGCCCTCGGTGCCGCCCGAGATGTTCGAGAAGTTCGTCGAGATGCAGGCGATCAAGCGTTCCACGCGGATCGAGGACATGGCCAAGCCGATGCTGTTCCTCTGCTCCGACGAGGCGTCCTACATCACCGGACAGATCCTGGAGGCCGATGGCGGGCTCAATTTCGGGTAGGGGGAGCCGGCGGAGCGTCCCGGACTTCCTCCACCCCTCGTCATGGCCGGCCCCCGGACGCTCGGCGCAACGATGCAACCCACCGCCAATACGCCCTAGAATGGGCCGACGACGCAGAGGACGAGATGGACACGCTGGCCGCCACCGAGCTCGAATACCAGACCGGCTTCGCCAACGCCTTCGAGAGCGAGGCGATCCCGGGCGCGCTCCCCCTCGGGCGCAACTCCCCCCAGAGGGTGCCGTTCGGGCTCTATGCCGAGCAGTTGAGCGGGACCGCGTTTACCGCCCCGCAGGGCTGCAACCGGCGCAGCTGGCTCTACCGCATCCGGCCCTCGGTGAGCCAGGGGCGCCATGCGCGGATCGACAACGGGCTGCTGCGCTCGGCCCCGGTCGGCGAGGCGCCCTGCCCGCCCGACCAGATGCGCTGGGACCCGCTGCCCGTGCCCGACGAGGACTGCGATTTCGTCGACGGCCTCGCCACCCTCGTCGCGGCCGGCGACCTCGCCGCGCAGGCCGGGATGGCGGCGCATGTCTACCGCGCCAACCGGCCGATGGAGGACCGGTTCTTCTGCAACGCCGACGGCGAGATGCTGATCGTCCCGCAGCAGGGCCGGCTGCTGATCGCCACCGAGCTCGGCGCGCTGCTCGCCGCGCCGGGCGAGATCGCCGTAATCCAGCGCGGCATCCGCTTCCGGGTCGAGCTTCCCGACGGGCCGAGCCGGGGCTATGTCTGCGAGAACTACGGCGTCTCGTTCCGCCTGCCCGAGCGCGGGCCGATCGGCGCCAACGGGCTCGCCAACCCGCGCGATTTCCACGCCCCGGTCGCGCGCTACGAGGACCGCGAGGGCGATTTCGAGATCGTCTCCAAGTTCTTGGGCAATCTGTGGGCCGCGCCAATCGGCCACTCGCCGCTCGACGTCGTCGCCTGGCACGGCAACTACGTCCCCTACAAGTACGACCTCGCCTCCTTCAACGCGATCGGGACGGTGAGCTTCGACCACCCCGACCCGTCGATCTACACCGTGCTGACCTCGCCGTCGGACCTGCCGGGGACGGCGAACGTCGATTTCGTGATCTTCCCGCCGCGCTGGCTGGTGGCCGAGGACACGTTCCGCCCGCCCTGGTTCCACCGCAACGCGATGAGCGAGTTCATGGGGCTGGTGGCCGGCCGCTACGACGCCAAGGAGGAGGGCTTCGTGCCGGGCGGGGCGAGCCTGCACAACGCGATGGCGCCGCACGGGCCGGACGCCGACGCCAACGCCAGGGCGATCGCCGCCGAGCTCGCGCCGCAATACCTGGCCGACACCATGGCCTTCATGTTCGAGACCCGCTATGTCTGCCGGCCCACCGCCTTCGCGCTGGAGACGCCAGCGCGCCAGCGCGACTACCAGGACTGCTGGAAGGGCCTTCCCCGCACCTTCGACCCGGACTCGGGCGGCTGAGGGGAAGCGGGGCCCGGCTCCGCCGCGCGCACGGGGGACGGCCATGGCGGACAGGACGATACTCGTCGTCGGCACCTACGACACCAAGTCGCCGGAGCTCGCCTACATGGCGGACCGAATCCGCGCGCTCGGCGGCGGGGCGCTCGCCATGGACATGAGCGTGCTGGGCGATCCCGACATCCCGGTCGACTACTCGAAGCACGACGTGGCGCGGGCCGGCGGCGGCTCGATCCGGGAGGCGGTCGATTCCGGCCACGAGAACGCCGCCATGCAGATCATGGCCAGCGGCGCGGCGGCCCTGTCCGCCGAGCTCTACGCAAGAGGAGAATTCCACGGCGTCGTGATCCTCGGCGGCACCATGGGGACCGACGCGGCGCTCGACATCTGCCGGGCGCTGCCGCTGGGCGTGCCCAAATACGTCGTCTCGACGATCTCCTTCTCGCCGCTGATCCCGCCCGGCCGGCTGTCGGCGGACGTCCAGATGATCCTGTGGGCGGGCGGCCTCTACGGGCTGAACTCGGTGTGCAAGGCGACGCTGAGCCAGGCGGCCGGCGCCGTCCTCGGCGCCGCTCGGGCCGCCGAGGCGCCGGCGGGGGACCGCCCGGTCGTCGGCATGACCTCGCTGGGCTCGGCCTCGATGAAGTACATGACCGCGCTGAAGCCCGCCTTGGAGGCGCGCGGCTACGAGGTCGCCATCTTCCACGCGACCGGCATGGGCGGGATGGCGTTCGAGAGCATCGCATCGCAAGGCGGGTTCTGCTGCGTGATGGATTTCGCCCTCGTCGAGCTCGGCAATCTGATGATGGGCTCCGTCGTCAAGGCCGGAGAGGACCGCCTGCTGGGCGCGGGCCGCGCCGGGACCCCCCAGATCGTCGCGCCGGGCTACCTCAACCTGGTCCACATCCCGACCTGGCAGGACCCGCCGCCGCAATTCGCCGACCGGCCGTTCCACACCCACAACCGGCTGGTCAAGTCGGGCCTGCTCGACGAGGCGGAGCGCCGGGAGATCGCTCGCGAGGTCGGCCGGCGGCTCGGGGAGAGTACGGGGCCCGCGCATTTCATCCTGCCCAGGCGGGGCATCGTGGAATGGGACCGGCCCGGCTACGAGGCGCACGACCCAGACGGAATGGCGGCGTTCGCCGACGAGCTGCGGATATCCGTCGCCGCGCCGGTCCGCATGACCGAGCTCGACTGCCACATCAACGACCCGGAATTCGCCGCCGCGGCGCTGGAGATCTTCGACCGCTGGGTCGCGGACGGCACGATCGGGTGAGACCGGAGCCGAGCCGAAGGGCGCGCCCGCCCGCTCCCCATCGTCATGGCCGGGGTCGCTCCACTGCAGTCAGGTTTGGACTCTCGACGCGGGCCGCACCCGGCTCTTCTTGCTCCTCCACCGCCACCACCGCCCGTCATGGCCGGCCCCCGGATCCAGTCCGGGGGTGATCCGGCCATCCAAGCGGCCCCTCCGCCCGCACGGCGGTCCGTCTGGAGGCATGGCCACCGGGCGGGCCGCACCCGGCTCTCCCCGCTCCTCCACCGCCACCACCAGCCCGTCATGCCCGGCCCCCGGATCAAGTCCGGGGGCCGGGCATGATGTGGCGGGAGTGGCGTGCGGTTGGACCGCCCGGTCGCTCCGCCCCGCCGCTACTCGGCCGGCGCTTCTCCGGCGGCGGTTTCGGCGCGGCCGAAGATGTAGCTCTCCACCAGGGCGAGCCTGCCCTTCACCTCGGACAAACCCTCTTCGACCGAGCGCAGTCGCGCGTCGATTCCGTCGAACCGCCTGTCCATCCCGTCGAGGCGCTTGCCGATTCCGTCGAGGCGCTTGTCGATTCCGTCGAAACGTTCCTCGAAGCGTCTCTCGATACCGTCGATGCGATCGTCGAAGCGCTTCTCGTTGGCGTCGAACCGCTTGTCCATCTCCCGGCGCAGCGATCCGATCAGCGTGACGGTCAGCGCGGCCAAGGCCACGCCCACGCCCAGCATGGTGATCTGCATCGGGTCCATTACGCGAACTCCCGCACGCCCGCCATGTCCCTTCGTCATGGCCGGCGCAGCCTAGCAGGCCGCGCGAACTTCGTCCACGTCGCCGCCATCGGAGGTTGAGCCGGCGGCTCGCGCGCCCTTCCCCCCACTCCCCGTCACCCCCGCCCGTCATGGCCGGACTTGATCCGGCCATCCATGCGGCCGTTCCGCAGGCACGGCCGCCGCTTCGTCCCCCGGGGACGCGGGCGCGGATTCGGGCGGAAGCGCGGTTTCTCGCGCGTTACTTGCCGCTTCCGGCAAAGTGCTCACGCGATACATAGGTCAACACTGTTGACATATGTTTCACGTGAAACATTAGGCGTATTGCCGCCGCCCCGTCAGGCCGCTTGCAGCATGTTGCGGATGACGTATTGCAGGATGCCGCCGTGGCGGTAGTACTCGGCCTCGTCGAGCGTGTCGATGCGGCAGGTGAGCGCGATGTCGACCGCAGACCCGTCGCTCCGCACGATCCGGCAATCGACGTCCATGCGGGGCTCGATGCCGGCGGCGATGCCGGCGATGTCGAAGCTCTCCGAGCCGTCGAGCGCCAGCGACTTCCGGGTCGTCCCCGGCTTGAACTCGAGCGGCAGCACGCCCATGCCGACCAGGTTGGAGCGGTGGATGCGCTCGAAGCTCTCGGCGATCACCGCCCGGATGCCGAGCAGCCGGGTGCCCTTGGCCGCCCAGTCGCGCGACGACCCGGTGCCGTACTCCTTGCCCGCGACCACCACCAGCGGCACGCCCGCCTCGCGGTAGCGCATCGCCGCCTCGTAGATCGGCTGGGGATCGCCGCCGTCGATATGGCGCGTCATCCCGCCCTCGATCCCCGGCACCATCTCGTTGCGGATGCGGATATTGGCGAAGGTGCCGCGCATCATGATCTCGTGATTGCCGCGCCGTGAGCCGTATGAGTTGAACGCCGCCGGGCGCACCTGGCGCTCCAGCAGGTACTCGCCGGCGGGGCTCTGCCGGGCGATGCTGCCGGCCGGCGAGATGTGGTCGGTGGTCACCGAGTCGCCGAGGATGGCGATCGCCCGCGCGCCCTCTATGTCGCCGACCGGGGCGGGCTCCGGCGTCATGCCCTCGAAGAAGGTCGGGTGGCGCACATAGGTGCTGGACTCCTGCCAGTCGAAGGTCTCCGACGGCGTGGACGAGATCTCGCGCCACGCGGCCGGCCCCTCCGAGACGTTGTCGTAGCGCGCGCGGAACATCTCCGGCGTGAGCGCGGTCGCCAGGGTATCGGCGATCTCCCGGTTCGACGGCCAGATGTCCTTCAGATAGACCGGCGCGCCGTCGGCGGTCTCGCCCAGCGGGTCGTTCGCGATGTCGGCCTTGAGCGAGCCGGCGATCGCATAGGCGACCACCAGCGGCGGCGAGGCGAGGTAGTTGGCGCGCACCTGGGCGTGGACGCGGCCCTCGAAATTGCGGTTGCCCGAGAGCACCGCGCCGACCACCAGATCGCCCGCCTCGATCGCCTCGGCGACCGGGTCCGGCAGCGGACCCGAATTGCCGATGCAGGTGGTGCAGCCATAGCCGACGAGGTTGAACCCGAGCGCGTCGAGATCCTCCCGCAGGCCGGCGGCCTCCAGATAGTCGCTCACCACCTGGCTGCCCGGCGCGAGCGAGGTCTTGACCCAGGGCTTCACCTTGAGCCCGAGCGCGCGCGCCTTGCGGGCGACGAGGCCGGCGCCCACCATCACCGAGGGGTTCGACGTGTTGGTGCAGCTGGTGATCGCGGCGATCACCACGTGTCCGTCCTCGACCGCGAAGTCGGCGCCCTCGGCGGGCCGCGCGCGGTCCGATCCGCCGAGCTCGGCGAGCGCGGCGCCGAACGCCGTGGCCGCCCGGGACAGCACGACCTTGTCCTGCGGCCGCTTGGGGCCGGCGAGCGACGGCTCGACGGTGCCGAGGTCGAGCGTCAGCAGGTCGGTGAACTCGGGGTCGGGCGAGCCCGCCTCGCGCCACAGCCCCTGCGCCCTGGCATAGGCCTCGACCAGGGCGATCCGCGCCTCGTCCCGGCCGGTGAGCCGGAGATAGGCGCAGGTCTCGGCGTCGATCGGGAAGAAGCCGCAGGTGGCGCCGTATTCCGGCGCCATGTTGGCGATCGTCGCCCGGTCGGCAAGCGTGAGCTCGCCGAGGCCGGGGCCGCAGAACTCGACGAACTTGCCCACCACGCCGCGCGCGCGCAGCATCTGGGTCACGGTGAGCACCAAATCGGTCGCCGTCGTCCCCTCGCGCAGCCCGCCTTCGAAGCGGAAGCCGATCACCTCGGGCAGCAGCATCGAGATCGGCTGGCCGAGCATCGCCGCCTCCGCCTCGATTCCGCCGACCCCCCAGCCCAGCACAGAGAGGCCGTTGATCATCGTGGTGTGGCTGTCGGTGCCGACCAGGGTGTCGGGATAGGCGAGCGTGCGCCCGCCGTCGTCGCGCGTCCACACGGTCCGGGCGAGGTGTTCGAGATTGACCTGGTGGCAGATTCCGGTGCCGGGCGGCACCACGCGAAAATTGCTGAACGCCTTCGAGCCCCAGTGCAGGAAGGAGTAGCGCTCCTGGTTGCGCTCGAACTCGCGGTCGACATTGGCGGCGAAGGCATCGCCCGAGCCGAAGCTGTCGACCATCACCGAGTGGTCGATCACCAGGTCGACGGTCGCCAGCGGGTTGATCCTCTGCGGATCGCCGCCGAGATCGGCCATCGCCTGGCGCATCGCGGCGAGGTCGACCACCGCGGGCACGCCGGTGAAGTCCTGCAGCAGGGTGCGCGCCGGGTGGAAGGCGATCTCGTGGGTCGACGAGCGGGTCTTCAGCCAGCCGGCGCAGGCCGCGATATCGTCCGTCGTGACCGTCCGCCCGTCCTCGTGGCGGAGCAGGTTCTCCAGCAGCACCTTCATCGAATAGGGCAGGCGGGAGACGTCGCCGATCCCGGCCTCGCGCACCGCACCGAGCGCGTAGTAGTCGTAGCGCCGCCCGCCCGCCTCCAGCGAACGCCGCGCCTTCAGCCGATCCTGCCCGGAACCGCTCACCGCCCCCTCCTCCGCGTCAGAACACTCCACCGTTCCGGGCGATGCATAGCCTGCCGGCGCCGCCTTGGCGAGGGGTTATTGGTCCGCCGGGAGACGGTCGCACCGGCCGGCCGGGGGCGAGAAATCACAATATTGCCGCATTCCCGGCTGGCGGCGGCCACAATCCGCCGCCATATGTGCTGCATCCTAGCCCCTCGGACGCCTGCCCCCGGGTGTCCGGCCGGCCGTCAGGCCAAACTTCACGGGCTGCCGGAGCCTCTCCCGGCGGCCCGTTCTTATGCCCGCCCGGGCGGCGGTGATACGATCCGCCGCATGGTGTCCGAAGCCCACCGCCGCCTCGGGCTAGCGGCCGCCGCCCTCGCCCTCGCGATGACGGCCGGGCAGGCGGGGGCCGATGCCGTCGGCTTCCGCGACATCCAATTCGAGGCTGGCGGCGAGACGCTGGTGGCCGCGCTGTGGTACCCGACCGGCGCGGCGCCGGGGCGGACGGCGCTCGGCCCGATCTCGATGGCCGCGGCCCGGGACGCGCCCCCCGGCGCCGGGCGCCACGGGCTCGTGCTGATCTCGCACGGCACGGGCGGCGGCCGGCTAAACCATCGCGGCACCGCGATCCGGCTCGCCCGCGCGGGCTATGTGGCGCTGGCGCCGGAACACGCGGGCGACAGCTGGCGCGACGGCAGGTACAGCGGCACTTCCGCCAACTGGCACCGCCGCCCGCGCCAGCTCGGCGCGGCGCTCGACCGCGTTCTGGACGATCCGGAGCTCGGCCCGCGCATCGACCGCTTGCGCATCGGGGCGCTCGGCCACTCCGCCGGCGGCTACAGCGTGCTCGCGCTGGCCGGCGCCCGGGCGGATCTGTCGGCGCTGGCCCGGCATTGCACCCGTCTCCGCGACCGGGACCCGGAGTTCTGCGCCTATGGCCGGCGGGACGGGGCGGCGGGCAGGACCATTTTTTAGTCGTGGCTGAGGGCTCGGGATGACGGGGATCGCA
>JAPPGP010000105.1 GCA_028821395.1 Defluviicoccus sp. | reverse complement strand
CACCACGGCCGGCGGACGCGCCCGGCTCGCCTGGTCGCTCGCCGCCCCCCCCCCCCCGGCGATCGTCGAGCTCGGCGCGAATGACGGGCTGCGCGGCATCGATCCGGCCTCCACACGTGCCAATCTCGATGCGATCCTGGCCGAGCTGAGGCGCCGCGGCATTGCGGTGCTGCTGGCCGGGATGTACGCCCCGCCCAATCTCGGGCGCGAATACGGCCAGGCGTTCGACGCGATCTACCCGGAGCTGGCGGAGAAGCACGGCGTCGCCCTCTACCCCTTCTTCCTCGACGGCGTCGCGGTCGAGCCCGCGCTCAACCAGCCGGACGGGCTGCATCCCAACGCGGACGGGGTCGCCGTTATCGTCCGGCGCATCCTGCCCTATGTTATGCGGGTGCTGCCGTGACCGGGAGGGTCCCATGACGATCCGCGGCTTCCGCGCCGGCCACGCCGCCGGCGGCGACTGGGAGAGCATCGCCGATAGCTGCATCGAGCAGCTCGGCCCGTGCGGCGACGCGACGCTCGGCTTCGTCTACGCGACCGACCTGCTCGCCGATTCGCTCGAGCCGATCCTCGCCCGGCTCACCGGGGCGACCGGGATCGCCGACTGGGTCGGCACTATCGGCTTCGGGGTCTGCGTCGGCGGCAAGGAGTATTTCAACACCCCGGCGATGGCGGTGCTCGCGGGCGCCGTCCCGCCGGACAGCTACCGCATCCTGCCGACCGTCGCGCGGCCGGGCGAGCACCTGCCGGGCGATCTCGGCGCATGGGCGGAAGAGCGGCGCCCGGTGCTCGGTATCGTGCACGGCGATCCGCGCAACCGGTATCTGCCGGCGATCATCGATTCGCTGTGCGACGACACCGAGTGCTTTCTGGTCGGCGGGCTGACCGCCTCGCGCGGCGCCTTCAGCCAGGTCGCGGGCGGCGACATCGTCGATGGCGGGCTTTCGGGCGTGCTGCTCGCCCGAGAGGTCGGCGTGGCGACCGGGCTGAGCCAGGGCTGCGCGCCGATCGGCGCGGTGCACGATGTGACCAGGGCCGAGGACAACGTGCTCTACGAGCTCAACGGCCGGCCCGCGCTCGACGTCTTCAAGGAGGATATCGGCGAGGTGCTGGCGCGCAACCTGGAGCGCGTCGGCGGCTATATCCACGCCGCCCTGCCGATCCCCGGCAGCGACACCGCCGACTACCTGGTGCGCAACGTGATGGGCATCGACCCCGGCAACGGGTGGCTGTCGATCGGCGAGCGCCTGCAGGAGGGCGACAAGATCCTGTTCGTCCGCCGCGACGGGCCGAGCGCCTTCACCGATCTCGAACGCATGCTCGGCGAGGTGACCGGCCGCGCCGGGGAGGGAGGAAAGGCGGGGCTCTACTTCTCCTGTGTCGCGCGCGGGCCCAACATGTTCGCGAGCGAAGACCAGGAGATGACCGCGGTGGCCGAGGCGGTCGGCGCCGGGGTGCCGGTCGTCGGGTTCTACGCCAATGGCGAGATCTCCAACAACCGGCTCTACGGCTATACCGGCGTGCTCACCCTGATCCTCTAGGCCTGCCATGATCCGACTGTTCTTCGGCCTGGAGCTGCCGGGCGAGCTCCGCATGCGCATCGGGGCGATCTCCCGCGGCATCGACGGCGCGCGCTGGGTGGCGCCGGAGGATCTGCACATCACGCTCCGCTTCATCGGCGAGGTGACGGGGCCGGCGATGGAGGAGATCGCCGCCGAGGCGGCATCGATCCGCTTCGAGCCCTTCGCCGTCACGCTGGCCGGCGCCGGGCATTTCGAGCGCCGCGGCAGGGTCGGCGCGGTGTGGATCGGGATCGAGCCCGAGCCGGCGCTCTCGGCGCTGCGCGAGCGCATCGAGGCGGCGGCGGCGCGCGCCGGCCAGCAGCCCGAGCGCCGCCGCTTCCGCCCGCACGTGACGGTCGCCCGGCTCTCCCGCGCGCGTCCCGCCGAGGTGCGCGACTGGCTCGCCGCCAACACGCTGTTCCGCGCCGTCCCCTTCACCGTGGACCGCTTCGCCCTGTTCTCCAGCACGCTCGGTCGCCACGGTTCCACCTACACCGCGGAGTGCCGCTTCCCGGTGGAGGGGTGAGGGCCTACTCCCACACGATCTCGGCGCGGTCGACGCTCACCGTGCCGTCGGCGGCGAGGCGGATGCGGTTGACCGTCCGCGCGAGGTCGGGCGAGCCGGAATACCAGGCGGGGACCGCCCCGTTGCCGACGCGGACCGGGCGGTTCCAGTGGCCGAGCGCGAGATAGTCCGCGCCGGTCGCCGCGATCTCCGCGTCCGAGATCAGCCAGGACGGGCGGTGCGCCGCGCCGGAATCCTCGCCCCCCCGGTAGTGGCCGTGCGCCATCGCCACCTGCCAGCGCGTGGTGCGCGGTCGGGCGGCGGCGAGCGGCGCCATGTCGCCGTAGTCGAGATGCGCGGTGCCCCAGATCTCGAGGTCGAGCCCCGGCAGGCGCACCGCCTCGGCATGGGTCAGGCCGAGGACGCTGACGGTCTCCGCCTCGGCCATGCCGCAGCGGCGCCAGACCGAATCGGCGGTCAGCGGGTCGTGGTTGCCGGGCAGCGCCACCACCTCCATGCCGCAGCCGCCGAGCAGCCCGGCGGCGCGTTCGAGCAGGCGGTCGGGGAGCCGGTTGTGCTCGAACACGTCGCCCGCCAGCAGCACCGCGTCGGCGGCGAGCGAGGCGGCGGTCCCGAGCACCGAGGCGAGCCCGCGCGCCCCGTCGCCCCCATGCATGCGCGCGGTGTAGCCGTCGTCGACATGGATGTCCGAGCTGTGCACCAGCACGATGTCCCGACCGGCGGACGTGTTCAAAGCCTTGGTCTCCCCGCTGCGCGCCCCGGTATACACCATCAGCCGGCGTCGTAGCGCATGGTCCAGCGCGCCGGGCCGAACACCTGCATCAGCGCCTTGGTTCCGGGCCGTGCCGCCGACATGCTGCCGATATGCGACACCGCGCCGTCATAGGTGACGGTCCAGCCCCAATCGGAGACGGGGCAGTCGAGGGTGAGGATCGCCGGCTCCCCGCCCGGCAGGCGCTGGAGGATGCGCACCCCGCCGCCCGCGAGGATCTGCATCACCTCGTCGACCGCCGTGCCGTCGTCGGCGACGTTGACGTGGAACCGGTCGAAGCGGCTGTAATCCGCCCCCGCCTCGACCACGAAGAGCTGCGGATAGGCATAGCCGTGGTTGGCGACCGCGCTCTCCAGCGCCCCGCCGCCCGCGACATGCGGCGCGCGCCCGGCTCGCGCCAGCGTGTCGAGCAGCGTCTCGCGGGACAGCAGAAAGGCCGCCTCGATCCGCTCCGATTCGTCCGCGGTGAGCGTCGGCCGGGCGAGCAGGGCGCGGATGTCGGGCGGCGCCCGGCCGAGCGCCAGCGGCCACACGCCGGCGCCGTAGGGCGCGAGCGCGGCGTTGACCGCCCCGATCTCCGCCAGCGCCGGGCCGTCGCCGATTTTCAATCGCAGTCCCGACGTCACCATGTCCTCCCGGGGGGCGGTCGTTCGATTTCCTGGAACAAGACCCGAAACATGGATCGTATGCTTTCTCATCCCCTCTCCACCACGTCATGGCCGGACTTGTTCCGGCCATCCACGCCGCCCGCCCCGCGCAAGGCAATCGCGCGCGAGAGATGGCCGGAACAAGTCCGGCCATGACGCGGAAGGGGACCGTATCGAGAGCCTACCCTGAGCTTGTCGAAAGGGACGCCCCGTCCGCCCAGAGTCGGTGAAATGGCCTATGATGGCAATATCGATCGACCCGGGGGCGAAGAGTCATGCCGACATCCGACGCCGTAGCTTCGAAGCGCCATGTTCGCCTTCCCGAACGGCAGGAGGAGGCGATTCGCCTCATGCCGCTGCGAGAGGCCGTGGAGGTCGGCATCGCCGACCTCGCGGCCGGGCGCTACCAGACCTTCGAAACGACCGACGCGTTGCGCGAGGGGCTGTCCGCCATCGTCGAAGACGCGATTGGCCCCGCCGCTTCCGCCAAGAGCCGGACTTGACCGCGGGCGGCCGCCGATGGCGGAGGGATCCGCCGCCGCAATCCGCGGCCCCGGCCGACGCTCCATGACCCGCCACACCTGGCGCACGCCGCTGACGGTGCTGGTCGGCGGCACGGCGATCCTGCTGCTCTCCTTCGGGCTGCGCCAGAATCTCGGCCTCTACATGGCGCCGATCTCGACCGGGCTCGGCTGGGACCGCGAGGTGTTCGCCTTCGCGGTGGCGCTGCAAAGCCTGGTCTGGGGCATCTCCACCCCCTTCATGGGCTGGCTCGCCGACCGCTACGGGCCCGGCCGGGTGGTGGCGGCGGGCGGGTCGGTCTACGCCGCCGGGCTGTGGCTGATGGCCGGGGCCAGCGCGCCCATGGACGCCACGATCGGCGTCGGCTTCATGACCGGGTTCGGCATGAGCATGACCGGGTTCCCCATCGTGCTGGCGACCGTCAGCCGGGTCGCGCCGCCGGCCAGGCGCAGCATCTATCTCGGCATCGCCAGCGCCGGCGGCTCGTCGGGCCAGCTCCTGCTGGTGCCGTTCGGCCAGTTTCTGCTGACCGAGAACGGCTGGTCGGCGGCGCTGCTGATCCTCGCCGGCATGGCGGCGCTGATCGTGCCGCTCGCCGCGATACTCGCCGGCGGCAACCGCCTGCCGGCCGACGAAGCCACCAGCCAGCGCATCGGCGCCGCGCTGCGCGAGGCGGGCGGGCATGGCGGCTACCATCTGCTGAATGCCGGCTATTTCGTCTGCGGTTTCCAGACCATGTTCATCGGCGCGCATCTGCCGGCCTATCTCAGCGACCTCGGCCAGCCCGCCTGGCTCGGCGCGACGGCGCTCGCGCTGATCGGCGGGCTCAACATCGTGGGCTGCCTGTTCTGGGCCCATCTCGGCGCCCGGCATTCGATGAAGAACCTGCTGGCGATCATCTACGGCGCCCGCGCGGTGATCATGGCGGGGTTCGTCATGCTGCCGATCTCGCCCGCGACGGTGATCGCCTTCGCCTGCCTGATGGGGCTGCTGTGGCTTGCCACCGTGCCGCTCACCACCGGCGTGGTGGCGCGGATCTTCGGCACCCGCTTCATCGCCACCCTGGTCGGCATCACCTTCTTCAGCCACCAGATCGGCAGCTTTCTCGGGATCTGGCTGGGCGGTATCGTCTACGACGCGATGGGCAATTACGACGCGATCTTCTGGGGCGGGGTGGCGCTCGGCGTCGCCGCGGCGGCGCTCCATCTGCCGATCGACGACCGGCCGCTGCGCCCCGCGGCGGCGGCGGCGTGAGGCGATGCGGGTCTAGTCCTGCAGCGACATCAGGTAGGCGATCACGTCGGCGCGCTGGCCCGCCTTCTTCATCTTGTACTTCATCTTGTTCCTGACCTTGGAAGCGCCCAGGGTCTTCTTGAGGAAGCCCTTGGGGTCCTTGATGTAGGCGTCCATGGCTTCGGGCGTCCAAGTCAGACCGGCTTCACCGGCCTCGACCATGCTCTTGCCGAACTTGAACTCGACCGTTCCGGCCTGGCGGCCGAACACGCCCAGGAGGTTCGGCCCGGTGGCCATCTTCTTGCCGGGCACGACCGAATGGCAGGTTTTGCACTTCTTGAACGCCTTCTCGCCCTTGACGGGATCGCCGGGCGTGAAGGCCGCGCCCATGGACGCGGCCAGCGTGAGTGCGAACGCTCCCGCGAGCAGGGTGGCGACTCTCATGTCGATCCCTCCGATCGGGAACGGGCGGTCGCGCCCGCGCCGAGCCGACCACCCGCGACCGCGCCCGTCCTACTGGAGGGTGATCTTGAACTGGTCCTCCTCGAACGACAGGGACTGGACCAGGCAGCCGCTTTCTTCGTCGAAGATGAAGACGGTCGCCACTTCGGCCACCACCGCGAGCCGGCAGAACCGGCCTTTGGCCTTCAGCTTCGCCGGGCACTCCTCAAGGTCGGTGTGGGGAACGCTGGCCTCGAAGATGTCATAGGGCAGCGCACACTTCTTGTCTTGCGCCAAGGCCGTCCCGCCGAGGGCCAAGGCTGCGGCGATTGCGGCGGTGAGAGCGTGTTTCATGTCGTTTTCCCTGCCTGCATGAAACGGGGCGCGCCCGCGCACCCGAAGAATGGGTTCAAGCCGGCCCTTCCTCACAGGATGGCCGAAGGCCGGATAAGATAGCACCGTATTGATATGTTAACATAATAATATGATATGAATCCAACTCCGGCCGCGCGTAACGGCCATTCCTGGAAGAGAGGACCGGATCATGAAATTGAGGTACCTGGCCGCAGCGCTCGTTCTGGCCGGCGCGTTGCATGGGCCGGCGCTGGCTCAGACTTCCGTCGAAGATCGCCTCGAGGCTATGGAGCGGCGGATCGCGGAGTTGGAGAAGCGCCTCTCGAAACAGGACGAAGTCATTGTGGAGAAGGACCGCGAGATCGCGCGTCTGTCGGAACAGGGCGCCGCCAGCGAAGACGCGTGGTTCGACAAGGTCGAGGTGAGCGGCGCCGTCGAGGTCGAGGCGGCGCGCGAGAAGAACTACGAGGGCGAGAGCTCGAACGGGCTCCACGCCGCGACCGTCGACGTCGCCGTCGCCGCCCGGGTCAACGCGTGGACCGCCGCCGACGTGGCGCTCACCATGGACGACGTCGGCAAGATCGAGGTGGACGAGGCGATCCTGACGCTCGCCCCGCCCGACCGCGCCGTTGCGCTGATTGCCGGCCGGCAGGTGGTCCCGTTCGGCGTCTATGAAAGCAACATGGTGTCCGACCCGCTGACCCTGGGTCTCGGCGAGACCGCCGACGACGCGATCCAGCTCGCTCTGAACGCGGACCTCGTGAGCGCGGCGGCCTTCCTGTTCAAGGGGGAAATCAAGCGCGGTGCCGAGGGGGGCGAGGACGGCCGCATCGAGAATTTCGGCGTCTCGGCCGGCTACGCGATGGAGCGCGACGGGATGTCGCTTGCGCTCGGCCTGTCCTGGATCAACGACCTCGGCGAATCGGGCGCCTTCGACGACGTCGAGGCGCGTGGCCGCGACGAGATCGCGGGCGGCGCGGCCAGCGTGGTCGCGAATTTCAGCGGGATGCAGGTGATCGCGGAATACGTGACCGCAATGGACAATTTCGCAGTGAGCGAGCTGCGGTTCAAGGATGAGAGCAAGGGCGCCAGGCCCTCGGCCTGGTTGATGGAGGCGGCTTACGGCTTCGAACTCGGCGACAAGCCCACGACCGCGGCGTTGGGCTACCAGGGCACGGACGAGGCGGTCGGTCTGGGCCTGCCGAAGACCCGGTTCCTGGTCGGCCTGTCGGTCGAGCTCGCCGAGTCGTTGAGCCTCAGCTTCGAATGGGCCCGCGACAATGACTACGGCACGGCCGACGGCGGTACGGGCAAAACCGCAAACAAGGCGACCGCCCTGCTCGCCGCGGAATTCTGATCCGCCATCTGGGCGCAGCTCATGCAGTTCGGCGGCTTTCTGATCCGCCTCACCTACGGGCTGGTGCTGATCTTTCCCTTCGTGTTCGTGATGCTGCTGTTCGCGGCCTACATCGTGGAAGGAATTTTCAAGTTCCTGGCCGTCACCGCCCTCGCCCCGGTCTGGCTGGTCTGCGCCTTCCTGCCCAAGACCCGCGGCTTCACCGAGGCGGCGATCCGGCTCTACCCCTCGGGCGGGCTCACCATCGTCTTCGCCGCGACCGCGATGGGCTTCACCCTGGCGACCAGCCATTCCTTCACCGAAGGCCTGATTGACGCCACCGAAAAGCACGACATGGGATTGGTGTTCACCTGGGCGTATTGGGCGATGGTACTGCTCGGCTTCATCAGTCTCCTGCTCCATCTCAAGGCCACGACGCTCGCCGCCAACATCTCGGGGGCCAATGACGGCGCCGGCCGCTTCGCGCTCGCCAACATCGCCAGGCGCATCCCGCTCGACGTGCTCGTGCCCCAGCCGGCGCCGTTCTCCGGGCCGCGCCGGAAGGCGGGGTTCTCAACGCGGCTCGCGAGCACCCGCCCGGACTGCAGCCGCTTCGCCGACTCCGACATCCGGCTCACCATGTGGCTGGTGACGCCGGAGGAGCTCGCGGAGCGCGACGCTAGCCGCCGCAACGCCGCCGGGCGATCAGGAGCGGCCACGCGTCTTCCGGCACCGGGTCGTCGCCGGCCTCGATGTTCACCCCAGCGCATCCAGCCCGGCGGCCTGCGCTGCAGCGGCCAACGCCCGGTCCAGGGTCGCAAGCGGCAGTCGCATGCGCAGCCCGAGCTCGAGATACAGGGCATCGTAGACGGAGAGGCTGTGCTCGCTGGCAAGAGCGAGCGCCGGGCCCCATACGCGGGATGTCGATACCGGGTCGATCTCGATGGGCAGCGCTTCCAGGCTGGCGCACACAGCGGGCCACTCGTCGGCGCGGAGGCGGCGGCGCTTGGTCGCTGCGAGCAGCACGCTCCCGACCTCGACCGGCCAGAGGGAGGTGACGAAGGCGCGGTCGTCGATGAGGGAGTCCCGCAACCGGGCCGTCGTCTCGGTTGCCTCGTCGGGGAACACCCACGCCATGGCGACGGAGCAGTCGAGGACGAAGGGCATCAGTACCTGCGCGCTTCCTCGACGATACGGCGCACCGACAGCCCTCCGAG
>JAPPGP010000047.1 GCA_028821395.1 Defluviicoccus sp. | reverse complement strand
CGGGCACCTCGTCGAGGCGGCGGAGAAGGTCGGAACCATCATCGCCGGGGCGATGGGTTACGGGGCCGGGTCGTCCCATCGAGAATCCAGAGAAGGACTGCTAAGATGATTGGCAACCAGGAGTTGCCCTGATGGCCGAACGTATCGTCAAGACAATTGAATTGGGAGCGCCAGTTTCGCGGGTCTGGCGCGCGCTAACAGATCCCACTGAGTTTGGGCAGTGGTTCCGTGTCAAGTTGGATGGTCCCTTCAAACCCGGAGCTGTGTCCACGGGCATGATGACCTATCCCGGCTACGAACACTGTCCGTGGCGTGCGGTCATTGAGCGCATGGATCACGAACAGCTACTGTCATTCAGATGGCACGACTTCGATGAGACCTCTGGTGTTGATATTTCCGAGCAGCCAATGACGCTTGTCGAAATTCGTCTGGAACCAACAACGGACGGAACTCGTTTGACCATTACCGAGAGCGGCTTCGAAGCAATACCTGATCCTCGCCGCCTTGAAGTTCTGCGCGGCAATACTGAAGGCTGGGACATTCAAGCGAACAATATTGCCACCCATGTCACATCCTCCTCGTGAACTCACCGCAACCGCTGTCATACCACTGTGCGCACACGTGACGACGGCGCCGGTAGCCGGGGCCTGGCGCTGGGTCCGTCATACGGTGCCGCATCGAGCGGGACGGACCGGCTATGGTCGCTGCGGGACGCCCTTCGGCCACCGAGGACTTCGAGCCGCGCACGCGCCTGGACACGGAAGCTGGCTACGATCTCCGAGGCTTCGGCGGTCTCGGGACGGTGACGCCCTGCGCGGGCCTCTCGCTCGCTGGTGAGGGCGCGCACTTGCTCCCGCACTCGTGCCGGCACTTCCGTCGGCCCTCCCGCCGATGCCCTCGCCATGCGGCTGCGCACCGCCAACTGCACGACCGCCCGCACCAGCGTGAACGCTTCCGCTCGCGGCGCTGTCCCTGCCGTCGGCGCCGGTACGCCATGTATGAGGAATCCCCATGACTCAATCCCCCAATCCCTCGACGCGTTGATTTGATACCTCGTGCTTCCTACACTGCCGCCCGGAAGCCGCGCGGCGGTTCGGGACCTGTTCCCGCAAGTGCGCGGCGGGCGCTGCCGCTCAAGCGCCGCTCGGGCCAAGTGCCCGGCCTGCAACGGCTTTCATCGCCCGACGGATTGAGCGGTCAGGAAGCGCGATCGGGACGCCCTGCGGCAGCTTGCGCGTCATACCCGACGCAGCGCGGCCTCGACCAGCCGGTCGATTTCGTCCTCCGTCGTCGCATAGCTCGGGACCAGCCGGACGGAGGCGCCGCCGCGCGCGGCGTGGATCTCGAAGCCGTCCGCGCGGAGGCGCTCGCACACCCGCTCAGGCATGTCGAGGAAGACGAGATTCGCCTCCACCGGGGCGAGCAGCGCGATGTCCGGGTGCTCGGCGATCCCGTCGGCCAGCCGCCGCGCCATCGCGTTGGCGTGGGCGGCGAGCTCCAGCCACAGCCCGCCCGCCAGATACGCCTCGAGCTGGGCGCTGAGATAGCGCATCTTGGAATAGGCGTGGCCCGAGCGCTTGCGCGCCGGGAACAGGTCGTCGGCGAAGGCGGGATCGAAGAACACCATGGCCTCGGCGTTCAGCGTGCCGTTCTTCGAGGTCCCGAAGACCAGCGCATCGACCCCGGCCCGCCACGCGATGTCGGCCGGTTGGCAGCCGAGCCATGCGACGGCGTTGGCGAAGCGCGCGCCGTCGAGCTGGACGCGAAGCCCCGCCCCGCGTGCGGCTTCCGCGAGCGCCGCGATCTGGGACGGGGAATAGACGGTGCCCCGTTCCGTCGCCTGGGTGAGGCTGAGGATGCCGCCCTTCGCCCCGGCGAGCGACGCGCCGAGCGCGGCGGGGTCGATCCGGGCGAGCTCGCCGGCGATGCCGACGCACGCCCCGCCGGCGACGTAGAACCCGGGTGCGCCTTCCTCGGCGACCGCGATATGGGCCTGCTCGTGGCAGTAGAAGCGCGCGCCCGGCTCGGCCATCGCGGCCAGGGTGAGCGCGTTGGCCGCGGTGCCGGTGGCGACGGGAAGCACCCGGACCTCGGCGTCGAACAGGCTGCCGAAAGTCTCGTCGAGCCGGGCCGAGACCGCGTCCTCGCCGTAGGAGGCGGCGGGACCGCGATTGGCCGCGGCGATCGCCGCCATCACCGCCGGGTGGACCGGCGCCACGTTGTCGCTCGCGAAATTGCGCCCGGTCACGGCGGGGTCTCCGAACGGCGCGAGGCGGTGTCCCCAAGGCCGTCGTGCCCCCCCTCCTCGTCATGCCCGGACTCGATCCGGGCACCCACTGGCGCCGCCAGCCCTCCCGCCCAACCGCCTCGCGGGCGGAGAGGCTGCGTGGGTGGCCGGAACAAGTCCGGCCATGACGTTATAGGGGTAGCACCGACACCCTCTTCGTATTGCCCGGACTTGATCCAGGCATCCACGGGGCGCCGCTGCCGGGCGAGGCCCGACCGGCGCGGGCCGCAGGCGTGGATGCCTGGAACACCCCCGGACTTGATCCGGGGGCCTGGCATAACGTGGTGGGGATGTTTCGCCATCGCCGTGGGGGTTAACTCTCCCGCTCGCCCGATGCAAGGCGTATAGTGGCGGTGTTGGATGGCGAGGGGGTAATGCGCATCCAGGCTCTCGGGACCTTGCTCGCCTGCGCGCTGCTCACCGCGGCTTCGTCCGCACTCGCGGCGGGCGCCGTGGACGAGCGCCTCGACGGTCCGGCGGTGGGCACGCAGGTGGGCGCTCTGGTCGCCGCCGCAGACCAGGCCGGCGCGGCGCGGGACTTCCGCTCGCTGCGCGGCAAGAAGGGGCTGATCCTCCTGTTCTCGCGCTCCTTCGACTGGTGACCCTTCTGCAGGAACCAGGCGGTCGCCTGGAACCGGCATCTGGGGGAGGCGAAGGCGCTGGGCTACGGGCTCGCCGCGGTTACCTATGACGGGGTGCCGGTGCTGCAACGCTTCGCCGCCCGCGCCGGGATCGGCTATCCGCTGCTCTCCGACCGAGGCTCGAAGATCATCCAGGCGTTCGACCTGCTCGATCCCGGGCCGGCCAGGTCGACCCCGTGGTACGGCATCGCGAGGCCGATGATCGTGGTGATCGACGCCGGCGGCACCGTGCGGCAGCGCTTCTCGACCGAGGGCTATCGCGACCGGCCGGAGGCGGGCGCCGTGCTGGAGGCGATCCGGAGCCGCTGACCCGATTGCCCCTGTTCTCCGGCGCCCCGCCGCGCTAGCCTTCGTCCACGATCCCACCCGGAGGGAGCCATGGCGCAGCAACTCGACCGCTCGACCGAGGATCTCGGCAACATCGTCGCGCTGGAGCACGTCAACGTGCAGATACCCGATCAGCGCCTTTCGACGCTGTTCTATGTCAGCGGGCTCGGGCTCACCCGCGACCCCTATCTGATGACCTCGACCAACAACATGTGGGTCAATGTCGGGCGCAGCCAGTTCCATCTGCCGACCGGCGAGCCGCAGCGCCTGCGCGGCCGGGTTGGGCTGGTGATCCCCGACCTCGAAGGCCTGGTGCGCCGGCTCAAGAAGGTGCGGGGCGAGCTCGACGACACCGAGTTCGACTTCAGCCCGGGCAACGACCATGTCGACGCGACCAGCCCGTGGGGCAACCGGATCAGGCTGCACGAGCCCGACGAGCGTTTTGGGCGGATGCGCCTCGGCATGGCCTATGTCCGGCCCGACGTGCCCGCCGGCAGCGCCGCCGGCATCGCGCGGTTCTACGACGAGATCGTGGGCGCCAGGGCCGCGCTCGGCGAGGACGACGGGGCGCCGGCCGCCTTCGTCTCCGTCGGGCACAACCAGAGGCTGGTGTTCCGCGAGACCGACGACCCGATTCCCGGCTACGACAACCACCACATCCAGGTCT
Source organism: Defluviicoccus sp. (assembly GCA_028821395.1). Taxonomy (GTDB): domain Bacteria; phylum Pseudomonadota; class Alphaproteobacteria; order MPNO01; family MPNO01; genus MPNO01. The sequence goes on along the minus strand of JAPPGP010000047.1, from coordinate 4,826 downwards.
ATGTCGCCAACTTCTCCGGCCCCTATGAGCGCCTGATGGAGCGCGGGCTGGTGAGCCAGGAGGACGGGCAGCACCAGTACCGCTTCAAGGACATCGTCGACCCCGGGAGCGGCGAAGTGCTGTTCACGCTGGAGCACGAAATGCGCTCGATGACCCACCCGCTCTACGCCCGCCCGCTGGTCAACCGCAACCCCGACCACACCAACTGGAACTACACCCTGGGGTACGAGAACGAGGCCGCGGCGCTGCCGATCTGATCCCGATCGGGGCGGATCACGCCCCGTCGGGTTCGGTACGGATTTGCGAGAGCCCGGACGCCACCTCGTCAGTCAGCCGGATCAGTGCTTCGACCAGGCTTGTGTCGACATCGATAGCGCCCTCGTATTCGGCAAGGTTCCTTTTGCGATGCGCTTGGTCGAGCACGCGCCATTTCTCGCTCGGCAGACCAAGGGTATGCCCGAGGCACTGGAAGACCAGGTAGCGATTGTTCGCCCGATAGCCGGCGATCCGTAGCGCGGCAAGGGACAGGGCGTGCACGGCGTTGTAGGCCAGATCGAACCGGGACTCGAGGCTGAGCTCCTCGTTCTTCGCATCCAAGAGCCGGACGGTTCCAGAGCGAACCAGTCCCGATATCTCGTCGGCGGTCGGCGGCTCCTCCTTCAGCATGCCGCTCGTCACGAGGTTTTCGAGATATTCATTTGCCATCGAGGCTGCCCGCCACGACGACATGCGGCCCTTGCAGGACCCGGGTCAGGAACCCGGCCCCTTCCCTGCGCCGCTGGTCGAATTCGGCCGATTTGTAGACCGTCGGGGTGACGCGCCGGCCGAGCGATCGTTCCACCGGCGCCAGGGCGGCGTAGACCGCTTCCAGCGTCAGATCGTCGGAGACCAGCAGGAGGTCGATGTCGCTTGCCGCCGTATCCGTTCCCCTGACGACCGATCCGAACAGCAGGGCCAAATGGAGTCTGTCCGCCAACGGTTCGAGCGCGCCTCGAACCGACTCTTCCAGGCCCATGGTCTTGCGGACGATACTGCAAATCTCGTCGAACAATGGCGAGTCGCGGTTCGCCCGGTAGTGCTTGCGGTTGCCTGCCCGGGAGACCGCCGCGAGGCCGCTTCCGGCGAGCCGGGCCAGCTCGCGCTGAACCGCGCCGCGCCCCGAGCCGGCCAGCGCAATGATCTCGGTGACATAGAATTCCCGGTCCGGCTGCCCGAAGAGCAGCGCCAGCACGCGTTGCTGCGTGGCGGTGAACAGCGCGCCGGCGAGCGTCGAGGTAGCACTACCCATATTGGGTAGTATAGTACCCGTATCGGGTACGTCAAGTCCGGCCTCAGGCCGCGCCCGTGGTCGTGGTCAGGCGCAGCCCGACGGCGCCGACCGCGATCATTCCGATGCAGGCCAGCTGGATCGCCTCCAGGCGCTCGTGGAAGGCGACCCATCCGATCAGGGTCACGGCGAGAATGCCGATCCCGGCCCACAGCGCGTAGGCGACGCCGACCGGGATCACCTTGAGGGCGGGGGCGAAGACCGCGAAGCAGGCGGCGTAGCAGAGGATGGAGAGAGCCCCCCAGTGCCACTTCTCGAAGCCGCTCGACAGCTTCAGCAGCACGGTGCCGAGCACCTCCAGGGCGATGGCGAGCGTCAGCAACACCCATGCGTTCATCTCTCGCTCCCCTGACGCCCGGCTTCCACCGGGCAAAGGATCGTTCGGGCTCAGCGGATTTCGAGGACCAGCTTGCCCCTCAGGTGGCGCGCGGCGCTGGTCGCGAGCGCGGCGGCGGCGTCCGCGAGCCCGAACCTCGTGACCTCGGGCACGGTGACGGCGCCGGCCTCGTGGAGCTCCAGGATGCGCTCCAGATGCGGGCGGTCGCGCCCGACCCGGGGGCGGAGCGAGGTCACGTCGTCGCGCGGCGGTTGCGGGGCGGTCGAGCCGGAGGCGATGAAGGCGGCCCGCCCGCCCGGCTTGAGCACGGCGAAGGAGCGCTCCGCCACGTCGCCGCCGACGGTCTCGAAGACGGCATCGCAGTCCGAGACGGCCTGCGTGAAATCGACCGCGTTGTAGTCGACGACCTCGTCGGCCCCGAGGCCGCTCACATAGTCGATATTGCGCGCGCTGCAGGTGGCGACGACGCGGGCGCCGATATGCTTGGCGAACTGGATGGCGAACCCCGCGACCCCGCCGGCGCCGCCCTGGATCAAAATCTTCTCGCCCGCCCGGAGCTTCAGCGTGTCCTCGATCGAGACCACGGCGGTGAGCCCGATCAGCGCGAGCGCCGCGGCATCGACATGGGAGAGGCGGTCGGGCTTCGGCGCGCAGAGCTCGGACCGCATCGCGATCTTTTCCGCATAGGTCCCCTCCTGGCCCGGGGCGCAGACGCCGAACACCGCATCGCCCGGGGCGAACTCGTCGACGCCGGCGCCGAGAGCGGCGACCGTGCCGGAGAAATCGCGCCCCAGCACGTAGGGGAAATCGTCGAGCTCGGCGTAGCGCCCCGCCAGCACCTTCCAGTCGGCGCCGTTCACGCTCGCCGCATGGATGTCGAGGACGATCTCGCCCGGCCCGGCCTCCGGGTCCGGCAGGTCGCCGTAGCGGACGACCTCGGGTCCGCCGTGCCGTTCGAAATAGGCTGCCTTCATCGTCTCCCCCGCGTTCCGGCCTCAGCCGCGCGGGAGTGTAGCCGGAACCGCGCGTGTGTCACGCCGCCCTTCGATACGGGGCCGCGCCGCCGCTCGGGACGAGGGCGAGGGTAGGGACGGTCCGAAAAACGCTCCGATCCCCGATAGACACGCCTGCGCCGTGGCGCGAGGCGGAAGGAGACACGCTCTCGTCCCGGGTAGACTCGCCGGCGTGGAATCGAGGCGCGTGTGGCTACGCCTCGGCCGCCTTGCGCTCGGCTTCCGAGCGCAGCGCCGGGTCGAAATAGCCGTCGAGGAAGCTGTTGAGGTAGTCCAGCATCGCCGGGTCCATCACCCGGTCGGGCACCGGGTCGCGGTCGAAATTCCCGTACCGGTCCTCGCCGCGCACCAGCATCGCCGGGAACCGCCCGAGGCTCGGCCGCACATGCGGCGGGCAGTAGACGAACAGCACCCCGATGCGCCGCTCGCCCGTGGTGTTGGGCTTCGACGAATGGGCGGTGCGGAAATGGTGGATCGTCGCCTCGCCCGCCCCGACCTCGGCGTCGACCGCCCCGGTCTCGTCGAAATCGGGGATCATCTGGCCGCGCGCCAGCAGGTTGTCCGCCGCCCAGGTCTCGGTGTGGTCCATCTCGTCGCTGAGATGCGAGCCCGGCTTGTAGCGCAGGCAGCCATGCCGGGCGAAGGAATCGGTGAGCCCGATCCAGGCACCCCAGACCTCCAACGGCTCGTAGCCGAAATAGGCCGAGTCCTGGTGCCAGGTGGTGAAGGAGGGGTCGTTGCCGTTCTTCACCCAGACCGCCGAGGAGGTGAGCAGGATGTCGGGGCCGATCAGCCGCTCGATGGCATCGAGCAACGCCGGCGTGGTGCCGAGCTCCACCATCCAGGGGAACAGCACGTGCGGCTTGACCATCAGCCTGCGCGGCGCGCGGTCGGCATGGTCGCGCTCATACGCCTCGAACCGGTCGAGATAGTCCCGCGCCTTCTCGCGGCCCAGCACCTTCACCGGGAACACGAAGCCGTCGCGCCTGGCCGCCGCCACCAGCTCGTCGCTCAGGATCTCCGCCACGGCTTTTCCCCGCCATTGTGCTGTGACAGGATCATATCGCGGGAAAGGGAAGGGGACCATGCCGCTCACCTCGGGTCAGATCGCGCAGTACCGCCGGGACGGCTATGTCTTCCCGCTGAAGGTCCTGGATGCGCACGAGATCCCGCCGCTCCGCGCGCGGCTGGAGGCGCTCGAGGCGGAGAACGGCGGCCGGCTGAAGCCCAGCCAGCGCGGCAAGTCGCATCTCCTGTTCAAGTGGCTCGACGACCTGATCCGCGATCCCCGCATCCTCGACCCGATCGAGCAGCTCATCGGCCCCGACATCCTGTGCTGGAACACGATCTTCTGGATCAAGGAGGCGGGATCGCGGAGCTTCGTCTCCTGGCACCAGGATTCGCGCTACTGGGGGCTGTCGAGCGACAAGGTGGTGAGCGCCTGGCTCGCGCTGTCGCCGGCGAGCGCGCGCGCCGGCTGCATGCGGGTGATGCCGGGCACCCATATCGGCGACACGCTCGCCCACCGCGACACCTATCACGACGACAACATGCTGACGCGGGGCCAGGAGATCGTCGAGGGCGTCGACGACGGGGCGGCGGTCCACATGCCGCTCGAAGCCGGCCAGATGTCGCTCCACTCCTACCGGCTCGCGCACGCCTCGGGGCCCAACCTGTCGGACGACCGGCGGATCGGCATCTCGATGCATTTCATGCCGCCCGACACCGCGCAGGTGGTGGGCGAGTGGGATTCGGCGGCGCTGGTGCGCGGCACCGACCGGTTCGGGCATTTCGAGCACACCCCGATCCCGGCCCGCGATCTCGACGAGACCGCGCTCGCCTTCCACGCGCGGGCGACGCGGGCGGTGGCAGACGTGCTCTATGACGGCGCCGAACGCGACACCGGAAAGGTCTAGTGTGCTGATTCGGAACCTTTAATTCAACCTTTTGGTGGACGCCGAGGGGTCCTTGGCGGAAGCGTTCGATGGACGCGAGGATGTCCGACCGCCAAAGCCCGCGCACAAGACCGCCATCCCCGGCGCCGGAAGAGAAAAACACCCCAACCTCGAAAATTACGGCCCTTCATGAAATATCCGGGCTAAGCCCAATACTGTTCACTTAGCGATTAATTGGCGCTATAGTTGGGGGC